>CAZBXO010000019.1:0-34395 GCA_964495645.1 uncultured Phenylobacterium sp.
CGCGGCGACCAGCCGCCGGACTGCGAGCCCGGGCCGCCGGCCCCGTTGCGCCAGTTGGTGAACCCGAACTTGGTCCACATATCGACCCGTTCGGAGAACTTCACGTCGATCTGGCCTTCGACGTAGAAGGTGTTGAGGACATTGCCTTCGCTGGGCATGCCCGGGATGGTGTTCTTGATCCAGCCCTTGGTCTGGTTCTCCCAGTTGAAGGCCAGACGCGCCCGCACCTTGTCGCTGAGCGGGCCGGAGATGGCGCCTTCCACGACCGAGCGGTTGTAGTTGCCGTAGGTGACCCGCACCTCGCCGTACGGGCTGTCCGTCGGCCGCCGCGACAGAATATTGATCGCGCCGGCGATCGAGTTGCGGCCGTACAGGGTGCCCTGCGGGCCCCGCAGGATCTCGACCCGGTCGAGGAAGAGCGTGGAAGAGCCGGCCCGCACCGCGAAGGTCTCGTAGACGCCGTCCGCGTAGTTGGCGACCGAGGCGTCGGCCGACAGCACGTTGGTCAGACGGCCCAGTCCGCGCAGCGAAACCCGGTCCGTCGCCGTGGAGTACTGCAGGCCCGGCGTGAAGTTGGTCATGTCCTGGATCGACTGGATGCCGACCACGTCGCGCTGCTCGGACGTGAACGCCGAGATGGCGACCGGAATGTCCTGCAGGCTCTGTTCCCGCTTTTCGGCGGTGACCACGAGCTCTTCGATCGTATTGGGGGCCTGGGCGTAGGCCGCGGTGCCGATGAACGCGCCCAGCAGAGCGCTGGACACGAGTAGGCTGCGCTTGAATTGCATCTTCGTCTCCTCCCGACCGCTTCTATCGAGCGATTATCCGGCGAGGGTCGTACGGCGAAGCTGCTTCGTCAACGACTGTATTGCGTACCGGAAACGCAGAAATCCGCCCTTCCGTGACGGAACAGTTGCGTTCTGCCCGAGGGAAAAGGTCAATTGAGGACCTGAACGCGGCCCAGCGGCCCCCTCGCGGGTTATCGCCGATAACGATGATTTCCTCCGCCGTGGCGCCGCTGCAACGCAATTGGCGTCCGCGTCAGTTTCCGGCGGGGCTTCCGCTGCCCGCGTCAGGCCCTTAGAGAGGCCGCCGGTAAGGGTCGGAGGCGCACGCCATGCATCGCAAGCCGGACGGATCGTGGGACAAGTCGCGCCTGCCCAGCCGGCACGTGACCGAAGGCCCCGCGCGCGCGCCGCATCGCAGCTACTACTATGCCATGGGGCTCGGCAGCCGCGAGATCGCCCAGCCGTTCGTCGGCGTGGCCTCCTGCTGGAACGAAGCGGCGCCCTGCAACACCGCGCTCATGCGCCAGGCGCATGCCGCCGCCGCCGGCGTCAAAGAGGCGGGCGCGACCCCGCGCGAATTCGTCACCATCACCGTCACCGACGGCATCGCCATGGGCCACGAGGGCATGCGCTCTTCGCTGGTCAGCCGGGAGGTGATCGCCGACAGCGTCGAGCTGACCATGCGCGGCCACGGCTACGACGCGCTGGTCGGCATCGCCGGCTGCGACAAGTCCCTGCCAGGCATGATGATGGCGATGCTTCGCCTCAATGTGCCGAGCGTCTTCCTCTACGGTGGCTCGATCCTGCCTGGCCGGATCGGCAATCGGGAGCTTACGGTGCAGGACGTCTTCGAGGCGGTCGGCCAGTATTCCGCCGGGACCATCGACTTCGACCAGCTTTGCGAGGTGGAGCAGCACGCCTGCCCCGGCGAGGGCGCTTGCGGCGGCCAGTTCACCGCCAACACCATGGCGCTGGTCTCCGAGGCCATCGGCCTGGCGCTGCCGCTCTCTTCGGCGCTGCCAGCCGCCTACCTCGACCGCGACCAGTACGCGAAGGCCTCCGGCGAGGCGGTCGTGCGCCTGATCGAGAAGAACATCCGGCCGCGGGACATTTGCACCCGCAAGGCGTTCGAGAACGCCGCCGTCGTGATCGCGGCCACCGGCGGGTCGACGAACGGCGGCCTTCATCTGCCGGCCATGGCCAACGAGTGCGGGGTCTCCTTCACCCTGCGCGACTTCGCCGAGATCTGCGCGCGGACGCCCTATATCGCCGACCTCAAGCCCGGCGGCCGGTTCGTGGCCAAGGACATGGGCGAGGCCGGCGGCGCGCCGATGCTGCTGAAGACGCTGCTCGACGGGGGCTACCTGCACGGCGACTGCATGACCGTCACGGGCAAGACGCTGGCCGAGAACGTCGACGGCATCGACTGGCGGACCGACCAGGAGGTGATCCGGCCGGTCTCCAACCCGCTGTCGCCGACCGGCGGCGTGGTTGGTCTCTGGGGCTCGCTCGCCCCCGATGGCGCAATCGTGAAGATCGCCGGTTTGAAGCACACCCGGCACCGCGGCCCGGCGCGCGTCTTCGACGGCGAGGAGGCCTGCTACGCCGCCGTCGAGGCTCGCGACTACAAGGAAGGCGACGTCCTGGTGATCCGATACGAGGGCCCAAAGGGGGGGCCAGGGATGCGCGAGATGCTGTCGACCACCGCGGCCCTGTACGGTCAGGGGGTGGAGAACATCGCCCTGATCACCGACGGACGCTTCTCCGGCGCCACTCGCGGCCTCTGCGTCGGTCACGTCGGCCCCGAGGCCGCCGCGGGCGGACCTATCGCCCTGGTCAAGGATGGCGACATCATCTCCATCGACGCCGACGCCGGGACGATCGAGCTCGAGGTCGACCCGATCGAGCTCGAGAACCGCGCCCGCCAGCTCGCCAAGGAGGAGCCTCGTGTCATCAACTACGGCTCCGGCGCGATCTGGAAGTTCGTCCAGCAGGTGGGGCCGGCTCACCTGGGCGCAGTGACCCACCCGGGCGCGCAGGCCGAGCGGCACGTCTACGCGGACATCTGATGCGAACGCTCGGCCTCATCGGCGGGATGAGCGCCGAGTCGACGACGGTCTACTATCAGACGATCAACCGCCTCGTTCGCGAGCGGCTGGGCGGGCTGCATTCGGCGAAGCTGATCGTCTGGTCGGTCGACTTCGCGCCGATCGCCGAACTGCAGGCGAAGGACGACTGGGACGCCACCGGCGCGGAACTGGCCGCCATCGCGTGCAAGCTGGAAGCCGCCGGCGCCGAGGCGGTCCTGATCTCCGCCAACACCATGCACCTGAACGCGCCGCAGGTTCAGGCCGCCGTCGCCATCCCCCTGATCCACATCGGCGACGCCACCGCCCGGGCCGTGAAAGCTCGCGGAGTCGAACGCCCGCTACTGCTGGGGACGCGCTTTACGATGGAGAAGCCGTTCTACGCCGAGCGCCTGCGCGCTTCGGGGCTCGATCCGTTGATCCCCGCCGACGCGGCGCGCGACCGCCTGCACGCCATCATCTACGACGAACTCGTGCAGGGCGTGATCAACCCGGCCTCCAGGGCCGAGGTTCTGCGGATGATCGAGCTGGCGCGGACGCAGGGCGCCGACGGCGTCATCTTCGGCTGCACCGAGATCGGCCTGCTGCTCGACCCCGCCGCCATGCCGGTCCCCACCGTCGACACGGCCATCGCCCACTGCGAGGCCGCGGTCGATTTCGCGCTGGGCTAGGGCAGGGCGGAGACGCCCGTGAAGTAGGGGTGCGCCCAGAGCAGGGCCGCCCACAGCACCACCGCCAGGCCAAGCCGAAGAGCCCCGATTTCGCCGAGGCTCAGTCGCTGGCGGCCCTGCGCGATCGCGAGGAACGGGATGTTCGACGTCTGGCTCGCGAATGCGTCCCACTTGGCGCCGAGCGCGCGCCGCCGCTTGGCGTCGATGCTGGCCGTTCCGAACAACGCCAGTAGGAAGAGGGAGCCGAACAGGATCAGGCTCGCGGCGTCGCCATTCACCAGCAGGTGACCGGCCGCCCACACCGCCATGCCCCAGAGGAACGGGTGGCGCGTGATCCGCAGCATGCCCTTCACCAGGTCGGGCCGGTCCAGCGCGCCCTCCTGGCGCACGCTGCCGGGATTCGGCGTCATCAGGCCCGGCAGGATCAGCAGCATCGCCAGGAGCTGCAGCCCGATCTGCACGGAACGCGTCGCCGGGCTCACCCCCCAGAACACCTCGTTCTCCGGTGCGCCCCGCGCCATCGCAAAGCCCCAGCCCAGCCAGCCGAGCCCCGCGAAGGAGGCGAGCACGAAGAGGCCCATGTATGGCCCCTGGCCGATCCGCCCGATCAGCCAGTCGCGGATTCGCGTGCCGGAGATGAAGAGGTGGATGGCGACGAAGAACGCCGCCGCGGCGATCAGGCTGGTCATCGCGGGCTCATCGCCTCCTCGGCTTCGAAGTCGTCATCGTCGGGCTCCCAGGGCGGGGCCTCCGCCGGAGCCAGCTTCGCCACCACTGGCGGAGCCGGCCGCTGCGCGGAGGGGCGCCGCAGCATCGATTCCACCCGGGCCAGCCAGCGCTGCGCCTCCTGCATCGCCTGTGCTTCGGTGAGCCGGCCGCGCCGGCTTTCGTCCTCGACCTGCCAGAGCGGCAGCTCGAAGTCCGGATAGGTCACGTCGTCGAACACGAACCGCAGGGTCACGTAGTCGGCGGCGCCCGACAGCCGGTCCAGCGGACGGCGCGCCTCGCCCCGGTGCGCGCGGGCCGCCACCTGGTCGTCGACGATCAGCTCGGCGCCCATCAGGCCCGTCAGCGGATAGGTCAGGCACCAGGCCCCGCGATCCCAGGTGATCGCCACGCGGGCCTCGCCCAGGTCGAATCCGATCCCGCGCCCGTGGCCGCGCGCCACGAGCATCGGCTCGGGCGCGGCGTGCAGGACCTTTTTCAGGCTGAGGCGAATCCGCCGCTCCTCGTTGAGCAGCCACAGCGCCACGCCGCCGGCAAACGTCAGCGCAGAGCCTGCGAGCGCAAGCAGCGTGAGCAGCCTGGCGAGCTCGTCCATGGCGGTAAGGTACGCTGAGTCTGCGAACCCAGTTAGGCGTCCAGCTCCACGACCAGCGGGACGTGGTCGGAGGGCTTGTCCCAGCTGCGCACGTCCTTGTGGATCGACACGCCGCGGAGCCGGTCGGCGGCCTGCGGGGAGAGCAGCGCGTGGTCGATGCGAATGCCGTTGTTCCGCTGCCAGGCGCCGGCCTGATAGTCCCAGAAGGTGTAGGCGCCGTGCGCCCCGTCGGCCGCCAGATACGCTTCGGTCAGGCCGAGGTTCTTCAGCGCCCGGAAGGCGCCGCGGCTTTCCGGCTGGAAGAGAGCGTCCCCCCGCCAGTTGTTCGGGAACTCCGCATCCCGCGGCTCGGGGATGACGTTGTAGTCGCCGGTCAGCACGAACGGCTCCTCGAGCGCCAGGAGATTGACCGCATGCCGGTGCAGCCGGGCCATCCAGCTCAGCTTGTAGGCGTACTTTTCGGTCCCTACCGGATTGCCGTTCGGCAGATAGATCGAGGCCACCCGGATCGGTTGCGGTCCGGACACGACGGCTTCGATGTAGCGGGCGTGCTCGTCGTCGTCGCCTTCCGGCAGCCCGCGGGTCACATCCTCCAGCGGCGCCTTCGAAAGCAGGGCCACGCCGTTGTAGGTCTTCTGCCCATGGACGGCGACGTTGTAGCCAAGCCGTTCAAAAGCTTCCGCCGGGAACTTCTCGTCGACGCACTTGATCTCCTGCAGGCACGCCACGTCCGGCTGCGCCGCCTCGAACCAGCGCAGGATGGTCTCCAGCCGCGCGTTGACCGAGTTGACGTTCCAGGTGGCGATCCGCATGGGCTCCTCCGGGCCCCTTGCTAGCGACCAGGGCCGGTCAGCGGAAGGACTACTTCGCCGCCTTCCTGGTCAGCGTCAGCGGAAGCGTCATGCCCTGCGACCACGTCCCCACGATGGACTTGCCGTCTGCCGCCAACTTGCCCTTGAACTCGCCGCCGATAGTCAAGAAGAGCAGACCCAGTTCACCGTTCTCCACCTTGCCGGCCGAGGCCGGGATCGAAGCGCCCTGGTCCAGGCTGTCGAGAACGGCGGTCGGGTTGCCGGCCTCGGTCTTCACGTGCAGTTCCAGCCGCAGCGTCTGGCCGCCGGCCTGCAGGGCGCCCTCCCAGTCCCCGTCGTAACTCTGCGCCCAGGCCGATCCGCCGAGCGCCAGGGCCGCGAATGCGCCGGCCACGAATGAACTCATGCGAGACATCGAACGTCCTCCCGACCTCCGCCGTAGCACGGTTAGACGTTTAGCGAAACGACGAAATGATTCTAGATGGAGAAGCTGACGCCGCAACCGCAACTCGACTTGGCGTTGGGGTTGCGCACGCGGAACTCGGCGCCGGCCAGCTCGTCCACGAAGTCGATCTCAGACCCCTTGAGCAGCGCAAGCGACACGACGTCGACGAGGGCAGCGGCCCCGTCGCGCTCGACCTTGAGATCGTCCTCTTCGGCCGCGTCCACCAGGTCGAACTGGTACTGGAAGCCGGAGCACCCGCCGCCCTCCACCGCCACGCGCAGCATTACCGGGCGCCCTTCGGCCTGGCCGATGGCGTGGATCCGCCGGGCGGCGGAGGCGGAGAGGGTGACGTCGGTCTGGGTCATGCGGTTAGACGAAATTGATGCCTCGACTATATGAGGGCCGATGCGGCTTCGACCAAGAGGCCTGAAAACAAAGTGGTTTGATGGCCGTTCCCCGCGCTCCCTACGCTGAAGACCCCGCCGCGTCGCGCGGCCGCCGGGTCGCAGAGGCCGCCAGCCGCACCCGCACCGACTTCGCCCGCGACCGCGACCGGATCATCCATTCCACGGCCTTCCGCCGCCTGAAGGAGAAGACCCAGGTCTTCGTCGCCCACGAAGGCGACCACTTCCGCACCCGCCTGACCCACTCGCTGGAGGTCGCACAGATCGCGCGCTCGCTGGCCACGGCGCTGGGCCTCGATCCGGACCTCGCCGAGACGGTGGCGCTCGCCCACGACCTCGGCCACCCGCCGTTCGGCCACGCCGGCGAGGACGAGCTGCAGGTCCAGATGCAGGGCAAGGGCGGCTTCGACCACAACGTCCAGACCTTCCGCGTCGTGACCAAGCTGGAGCGCCGCTACCCGCGCTTCGACGGCCTCAACCTGACCTGGGAGACCCTGGAAGGAGTCATCAAACACAACGGCCCGGTCACCGACCAGCTGGCCAAGCCGTCGTGGAGCGCCATCAAGGAGTTCGACGCCGACTATGGACTACGGCTCGACACCTGGGCGTCGGCGGAGGCGCAGGTCGCCGCCTTGGCCGACGACATCGCCTACAACAACCACGACGTTGACGATGGCATCCTGGCCGGCCTGTTCCGCCTGGAGGAGCTCGCCGAGATCCCGCTGATCGGCCCGCACGTGAAGTCCTCCTGGGACGACTTCCCCGACTGCGACCCCGGCATCCTGCGTTTGGAGGCGGTGCGCCGGATGATCGGCGCCATGGTCGACGATGTGCTGGCGGAGACGAAGCGCCGCGCCGAGGTCGGCAAGGTGGGCTCGCCGGAAGAGGTTCGTCTGCTGGGCCACGCCCTCGTCGCCTTCTCTCGCGACATGATGGAAGACCTGGCGCAGCTGCGCCTCTTCCTGATGGAGCGCATGTACCGGCACTGGAAGGTGAACCGAACGCGGAGCCAGGCGCGCCGCATGCTGAGCGGCATGTTCCAGCTCTTCCTCGCCGAGCCGGACGTACTGCCGGACCCGTGGCGCCAGCGAGCCGAGGCCCGCGACGACGCCGGGCGGGCCCGCGTCGTCTGCGACTACGTCGCCGGCATGACCGACCGCTACGCCATCGAGGAGCACAAGAAGCTCTTCCACCTCGACCTCTGGGGATAGGCGCTACCTCGCCAGCCGCCGGCGCAGGGTCGCGGCCAGAGCGGCCGGCGCCTCGAGCGGCATCGGGGAGACGGAGCTCGCGTTGATCTCGCAGAGCACGAAGGTGTCGGCGCCGTCAGCCGCCTTCGCCCCGAACAGGAAGTCAGCGTCCCACAGAACCGGCAGGTCGTCCGCCGTCAAACCGAGCGTCCGTAGGAGCGCCGGCGTCCAGTCCGCCTCCATGCGGTTGCGCAGGGCTTGAAAGCGCGTGTCGTCGGGGCCGGAATAGGTGCGCGGCGGTGTGGGCTGGCCGTCCGGGTCGAGGAGCGCGCGAACCTGCTGCCAGCCGAAGCCGGCCAGCCGAGCGGCGGACATGTAGCAGCGGATCATGCCGTCCGAGAGACGCGGCTGGAAGGCCTGGTCGACGAACCCGCCGACCGCGTCGATTTCCGCGCAGCGATCGGCCAGGAAGTCGGACAGTTCGCACTGATGGACCTGCGTCCGATCGGTGGCCGCCACCACCCGGACGCGCCCGTCGCCGATCGCCTCCAGCCGCCACACGCCGATCCCACTGTGTCCGCGGTTCTGCTTCAGCACCCTTGGACCGATCGCCACCCGGCCGGGCAGGCCCGCCCGCAGCGCCTCGGCAGTCGGGTAGAACCAGGCGTCGCCGCTCCACCCGAGGTCTCGGGTCGCGGCCAGCACCGCCTTCACGCCCAGGCGGTCGATCACGTCCGGATGGGCGCTCACCAGAACGCCTTCGACAGCCAGGCGGCGCAGTATCGCGTCGAGGTCGCGCCGGAAGCGTCCCTCGTGGACCGGATTGACCCAGACCAGCACGGCCGCGCAGCCGCGGAGAGCCTGTTCGACCTCGTCCTCGCGGGCCTCGTCGTAGCCACAGATCACGGGCTCGAACCGCTCCGCCCGCAGGGCCTCGGCGACCGTACGGAACCGGCTGGTTTCAAAGTCCGCGACGCTGTCGCGGGATAGGATCGCGATCCTGGATGCGGCCATGGGCCCGGCTCCTCACATCCGGCTCCCGGGGGCAGCAGCCGATGACGCGCGTCATCCTGCCCCTCCGGTTCCGGGGTCAGGGCAGCGCTTGGACGAGCCCGTCTGGGAAAGCCGGGCGCCTGCCGAAAGCCCGACCCGCTCGATGTGGACGCGAGCCACGCCATGGTCAAGGCCGAGAAGCCGCGCCTCGGTCGGCTTGTCACCGCCGTGGGCCCTGGTGATCCTGAGTGGGTGACTCGCGGCAAGCCTCTGCTGTTGTTCGGCGCCGCCTCGCTCCTGGCCGTGGGGATCGGCGCCTGGGTCTGCGCGCAGAGCGGCGTGTCGGCGTCGATCTGGGGCCAGAACCTGGCGGCGTGGCTGGTCGGCGCCATCGTGGCGGCCGGTCTTGCGCGGACCGGCGGGCGGCTTCTGCCGTTCGCGGTCGCCGCCGCGCCGCTGGCCCTCGCCGCGACTTTCCTCAGCGACGGACTGGAGGGCGTGCATCGCTGGATCGAGGCCGGGCCAGTGCGCCTGAACGCCGCCCTGTTGGTCCTTCCGGCGGGGGTCGTGGCGCTGGCGGCGGAGTCCAGCAGGAGGGGCTGGGCGGTCGCCTTGCTCGGCCTGGGCCTCCTGGCCCGGCAGCCTGACGCGTCGCAGGCCAGCGCCTACGGCGCCTCCATCGCGCTCGTCGCCGCCCTTCGGGGCCCGGGCCCGTGGACGAGGGTAGGGCTGGTCCTCGCCTGCGCCGTGCTCGTCGGCGTCGCGTGGCTTCCCGCGGACCCCCTGAAGCCCGTCCCCGAGGTGGAGGGGATCATCGGTCTGGCGTTCCAGCTCTCACCGATCCTCGGGGCGCTGGCGCTCGCGAGCCTCGCAGCAACCGTCCTCGCCGGACCGGTCGCAACGCGAAAGGCGGCTCCCGACGTGCGCCTGGCCGGCGCCGCGCTCGGCGTCTGGCTCACCCTGACGGCCGCCGCCCCGTTCGTCGGCGCTTTCCCGGTCCCGCTCGTCGGGATCGGCCTCAGCCCGATCCTTGGCGTCTGGCTCGGCGTGGGCCTGCTCGCCGGGCTCAGCCGCCCACAGGAATCCTGAGAGCGCCCCCATCGCCGCCCTGCGCGCTCGGCTATTCTCACGCGACTGCGCGCGATTCGATTCGCGCGGCTGATGTGTGCCCCGGAGCTCCCGCATGACCGACCATGAGCGCGGCGCCTATGCGCCTCCGACCGAAGGGCCCCTGACCTTCGACGCCCGCCAGCCGGTGCGTGGTGCGCGGCCGTTCCCGCTGTCGCTGGTGTTTTCGGTGCTGGTGCTCGCCGGCGTCGTGGCGGCGCTGTTCTGGTTCTACCGTTCGGGTGTGCGCCAGGCGGGCGACCCGCCGCAGGTGGTCGGAACGTCCGTCGGCGAAATGAAGTCCGCCGCCCCGGCCGAGGCGCAGCCGGCCGATCCCGCTGCCGGCTTGCAGATCTATCGCGCGGACGAGCCCGGCGCCTCCGAGGCGCTCCCGCCGCCGCCCAAGTTTGCGCAGCCGCCGGAGACCCCGATCGCCCGCACGCCGGAGCCCAAGGTGGTGGTGACGCCGCCGGCCGCTGCGCCCGCGGCCCCGGCTGCCGCCGCACCCAAGCAGACGACCCCTGCGCCGCTGCCGGTGACCCGCCTCGCGCCGCCGCCGGCCAAGACCGCCGTGGCGACACCGCCGCCGAAGGCGCCCGAGCCGAAGGCGGCCGCTGCGTCCACGCCGCCCCCCAAAGCCGCGTCGGGCGGCGCGGTCGTCCAGATCGGCGCCGTCGCCTCCACGGCGCTGGCCGACAAGGCCTGGAGCGACGCCGTGGCCGCCGCCCCGGGTCTCGCCGCCGGCAAGGGCAAGAGCGTCGAGAAGGTGGAGCGCGAAGGCGGGACCCTCTACCGCACCGCGGTCACCGGCTTCGCCGATCGCGCGGCTGCAGTCGCCTTCTGCGATCGGCTGAAGGCCGCCGGGAAGAGTTGCTTCGTCCGGTGACGCCGCGCGCCTGCATCCTCGGCTGTTCCGGCCCACGGCTGACGCCCGAGGAGCGCGCCTTCTTCGCCGACGTGAAGCCCTGGGGCTTTGTCCTCTTCGGCCGCAATATCGAGGCGCCGGACCAGGTCCGCGCCCTCGTCGAGAGCCTGCGCGAGACGGTGGGGCGCGCCGATGCGCCGGTCCTGGTCGACCAGGAGGGCGGCCGCGTGCAGCGCCTCGGGCCGCCGCACTGGGGTCGCTTCCCGCCAGGCCGCGCCTATGGCCGGCTGGGTCCCCGCGGGCGCGACGTCGCGAGACTCGGCGCACGCCTGCTGGCGCGCGATCTGGCCGCTCTGGGCCTCAACGTGAACTGCCTGCCTGTGCTGGACGTCCCGGACCCCGACGCGAGCGCCGTGATCGGCGACCGCGCCTATGCCGACACGTCGGACGGCGTCGCGGTCCTCGGCCGCGCCGCCGCCGAGGGCCTGATCGCCGGCGGGGTCCTGCCGGTGGTCAAGCACATCCCCGGCCACGGCCGCGCGCTGGCCGACAGCCATCGCGAGGCGCCCGTGGTCCACGCCTCCATGGAGGCCCTGGAGGCCCGCGACTTCGCGCCCTTCCGCGCGCTGTCGGACATGCCGATGGCGATGACCGCCCACGTGGTCTATGCGGCGATCGACCCCGCGCGGCCGGCGACCACCTCGCCTAAGGTGATCGAGCGCGCCATCCGCGGCGCGATCGGCTTCGACGGGCTGCTGATGAGCGACGACATCTCCATGCAGGCGTTGAGCGGCGGCTTCGAGGCCCGCGCCCGTGCAGCGCGCGCGGCCGGCGTCGACGTCGTGCTTCACTGCAACGGCGACATGCCCGAGATGCGCTCCGTCGCCGCGGGCTCCGGCGACCTCGGCGGCGACTCAGCCCGCCGCGCCGGCGCGGCGCTCGCGCGCCTCCCGAAGGCGATCGAGCCCTTTGACGCCGCCGAGGCCCGCGCCCGGTTCGACGCGGCGTTCGACGGCCGGTGGGCCGCATGAGGGAAGCCTACCAGCCACACCTCGACTTCGCCGCCTTCGCAGCGGCCGCGAGCGCGGCCGAGGACGGCGAGGCGCTGATTGTAGACGTCGACGGCTATGAGGGGCCGCTGCACATCCTGCTGGCGCTGGCCCGCACCCAGAAGGTCGACCTGCTCAAGCTCTCAGTCACACGGCTGGCCGAGCAGTATCTGGCCTTCGTGCAGGAGGCGCGCCGCCGCCGCTTCTCGCTGGCCGCCGACTACCTCGTGATGGCCGCCTGGCTCGCCTACCTGAAGTCGCGCCTGCTGCTGCCCAAGCTCGAGCAGCCGAAGCCCGAGGAGGCCCCGGCCGAGGAGATCGCAGCGCGCCTCGCCTTCCGCCTCGCCAAGCTGGAAGCCATGCGCACCGCCGCAGAGGCGCTGAAGGCCCGCCCGAAGCTCGGCCAGGAGGTGTTCGCCCGCGGCGATCCCGAGCAGGTCCGCATCATTCCGTCGGGCCGCATCGAGGGGGACCTCTACGGCCTGATGAGCGCCTACATCGGACAGCGGCAGAAGGAGGCGCAGCGCAGCTACAAGCCGGCGCTGCCGACAGTCTTTCCCCTGGAGGACGCTCGTGATCGCCTCCGCCGCCTGCTGCCCGACCTGGAGCGCTGGACGCCGCTGTCCGGCGTCGCGCCGCTCGGCACGCCCACCGCCGGCCCCAGCCGCGCCAGCTACCTCGCCTCCACCCTCTCGGCCTCGCTGGAGCTGGTGAAGGAGGGCGAGATGGACGCCCGCCAGCTGGAGGCCTTCGCCGACATCTACCTGCGCGCCCGCAAGGAGGCCGCTGCCGAATGACCGACAAAGCCGAGACCGCCCGCGAGATCGAGGCGCTGCTGTTCGCCGCTGCCGGTCCCCTCACGGAGGCCGACCTGGCCGAGCGCCTGCCCGAAGGGGCTGACGTCGCCGGCGCGCTCGCGGAACTAGCTGTGCGTTATGAGGGCAGGGGGGTGACGCTGGCTCGCGTCGCCAACGGCTGGCGCTTCCAGACCGCCGCCGACCTCGCCTGGCTGATGACCGAGGAACGCGACCAGCCGCGGCGCCTCTCCAAGGCCGCCCAGGAGACGCTGGCCATCGTGGCCTACCATCAGCCGGTCACCCGCGCCGAGATCGAGGCGGTGCGCGGCGTGCAGGCGAGCCGCGGCACCCTCGACATGCTGCTGGAGATCGGCATGGTTCGCATGCGCGGCCGCCGCCGGAGCCCCGGTCGGCCCGTCACCTACGGAACCACCGACGTCTTCCTCGAGCACTATGGCCTGGCGACGCTCGGCGACCTCCCGGGCATGGCCGAGATGCGCGCCGCAGGCCTGCTGTCTCTCGACCTTCCGGCCGACTTCGCCGTTCCCGACCCCAACCTCGCCCCCCCCGACGAGGACCCGCTCGACCCCGCCGATGCGCCCGAGTTCCACGTCGACTTCCTGGCCGAGGAATAGTCGTCGGGACAATCGGTACAGGCTTGACCGTACACGCGGCTCGGTGACCTTCTCCCGCAAACTCACGGGAGGCTCCCCATGTCCCGACTGACACTTGCCGCCGTACTGGCGTTCGCCCTGGCCGCTCCGGCCGCAGCCCAGGCCCCGCCGGCCGACGCCCTGTCCGATCCGACGATGAAGGCCAAGGAGGTGATCGCCTTCATGGGCGTGAAGCCGGGCGATCAGGTGGGCGACGTCGTCGCCGGGCGGTTCATGCGCGCCCTCAGCCAGGCCGTCGGACCCAAGGGGAAGGTCTACGCCATCGAGCCGGACGAGGTGACCAAGATCCACCCGGAGATCCTGGCCAGCTACAAGTCGATCACCGCCGACGCCGCCTACGGGAACCTGGCGATGGTCCAGGGTCCTGTGAATTCAATGACCTGGCCGAAGAACCTCGACGTAGTCTTCATCCGCCAGAACTACCACGACCTCTACGACAAGTTCATGGGCCCGGCGGACGTCCCGGCGTTCAACAGGGCGGTCTACAATTCGCTCAAACCCGGCGGGGTCTACGTCATCCTCGACCACGCCGACGCGCCCGGCAGTGACCTGAAAGGCACTGAGACGGTCCACCGGATCGATCCGGAGCGGGTCAAGAAGGACATGGCCGCCGCCGGCTTCCAGTTCGCGGGCGAGAGCAAGATCTTCGCCAACCCCGCCGACGCCCGGAAGATGGTCTTCGACCCCTCGATCCGCGGCAAGACCGACCAGTTCCTCTATAAGTTCAGGAAGCCCAAGTGATCCGACGCCGCCTCGCCCTCGCTGCGCTCCTCGCCCTCGGCCTCGTCGCCCCGGCCGCTGCCCAGGCGCCGGGCCTGGATCCAGCCTGGAAGGTTCCCGAGCTCATCGCCTTCATTGGCATCAAGCCGGGCCAGCAGGTCGCCGACGTGGTCTCCGGCCGTCTGGTCCGGGCGCTGAGCGAGGCCGTGGGTCCGACCGGCAGGCTCTACGCTATCGAGCCCGACGAGATCCTCAAGGTCGCTCCCAACATCCAGACCCAGATGAAGCAGGCGGCCTCCGCGCCCGGCTCCAACATCACGGTCATCACCGGCCCGACGGCGTCGATCGACTGGCCCTCCGGCCTCGACGCGGTCTTCATCCGCCAGAACTACCACGATCTCTACACCCCGCTGATGGGCCCGGCCGACGTGCCGGCGTTCAACAAGGCGGTGTTCAAGGCGCTGAAGCCCGGCGGGGTCTACGTCATCCAGGACCACGTCGACGCGCCCGGGTCGGGCGTCAGCGGCACGGACTCCCGCCACCGCATCGACCCGGCCCGGGTCAAGGCCGACGTGGTCGCCGCCGGCTTCAGGTACGAGGGCGAGAGCAAGGTGCTGGCCCGCGCGGACGACCCGCACACTGCGCTGGCTGTCGACCCCGCCATCCGCGGCAAGACCGACCAGTTCGTGATGAAGTTCGTGAAGCCGAAGTAGGCCGCCTTGATCTGGATCGTCCTCCTGGTCGTCGCGGTGCTGGTGCTGGCGGGCCGGGGAATGCTCTCGTCCGCGCATTCCGCGACGCCCTCCAGCGGCGGGCGCTTCGCCGCGTTGGCGTCGCCGCGCCGGTGCGCCTATATAGCCCCCGAATGCGTCGCGGGCGCGGCGGGGTTTAGGAGTTAGGCCGGTATGGGCTCTCTTTCGATCTGGCATTGGCTGATCGTGCTGGTGGTGGTGGCGCTGATGTTTGGCGGCCGCGGCAAGCTCTCCGGCCTGATGGGCGACGCGGCCAAAGGCATCCGCGCCTTCCGCGACGGCCTCAAGGGCGAGGAGGGTGAAGCCAAGGACGCCGACGCCAAGCCGCTGCCCAAGTCCAAGGACAAGGCTGACGCCTGACCGCCGCCGGTCGACCGAACCGTTCCACGCCGGCCCTTGATCGGGGCCGGCGTTCTCGCTTAGGCGCACACGCACGATGCTTCCTGGAATTGGCGCCACCGAGGTCCTGCTGATCGCCGTCCTGGCGCTCATCGTCGTGGGCCCGAAGGACCTTCCGCTGCTGATGCGCCGCATCGGCGAGTTCATGGCGCGCCTGCGCTCGATGGCGGCCGAGTTCCGCGCCAGCTTCGACGAGATGGCCCGCCAGTCCGAGCTCGACGAACTGCGCAAGGAGGTCGAGGCCATGCGCAAAGGCCAGTATCTCGACCTGGCGACCCAGACCGAACACGTCGACATCCAGTCGACGGTCGGCGAGATCGAGCAGCACCTGGCGGACGTCGGCGTCGAGCTGCATCCGGCGATGAGCTACCAGTTCGAGGAGGCCGCCCCTGCGCCGCAGACCGCCTCGATCAGCGACGCCGCGCCGGCCGGTACGGTCGAGGCGCCGAAGAAATCCCGCAAGAAGGCCGCCGCGCAGGGGACCAAGTCCGCCAAGCCGCCCGCCCGGAAGACGAAGACCGCCGCCACCCCACGCAAGACGAAGGCGGCCGACACGTGAGCGATGACATCCACGCCGACGACGCCGAGATCGAGGCCAGCCGCGCCCCGCTCCTCGACCACCTGATCGAGCTCCGCAAGCGCCTGATCATCAGCGTAGCCGCGGTCGTCGTCGGGTTCTTCGTCTGCTTCTATTTCGCCACCGACCTCTACGCCCTGCTGCTGCATCCCTACCGCGTCGCAGCCGAGCTGCTGACCGTACGCTCCGAGGCGCATGAAGGCTTCATGGGCTCGCTCGTCGGCGCCAAGACGCTGTTCCTGACACTCCTGGGGCTCGAGGAAGTGCCGCCCGGCGCCGACGTCCAGAAGCTCACCCTGGTCTTCACAGCGCCTCTGGAGTTCTTCTTCACCAAGCTCAAGCTGGCCGGCTTCGGCGCCATCGTGCTCGCCTTCCCGGTGCTGGCCTGGCAGACTTACGCCTTCGTGGCGCCCGGCCTCTACAAGCGGGAGCGCCGCGCCTTCTTCCCGTTCCTGCTGGCCGCGCCCCTGCTGTTCATGGCCGGGGGGGCGCTCGTCTACTACATGATCCTGCCCTTCGTGCTGTGGTTCTCCCTGAACCAGCAGATCACGGGGATGGGCCCGATCACCGTCGAGCTGCTGCCCAAGGTCTCGGAATACCTCAGCCTCGTCACGACCCTGCTGCTGGCCTTCGGCCTCTGCTTCCAGCTGCCGGTGATCCTGACCCTCCTGGGCATGGCCGGCATCGTCTCGGCCAAGGTGCTGTCGGCCGGCCGTCGCTACGCCATCGTCGGCGTCTTCGTGGTCGCCGCCATCGTCACCCCGCCCGACCCGATCAGCCAGACCCTGCTCGCGCTGCCGATCATCCTGCTCTACGAGGTCTCGATCTGGTGCGTCCGCATCATCGAGATGCGGCGCAAGAAGGAAGATGCGGCGGCGGAAGCGGCCGCCTGACCCTTTCCCCTCCGCCCGACGCGCACTAGTTAGGGCCGCTCCAACCGCCAAGGCCCCATGCACGACGTCCGAGCCATCCGCGAAACCCCCGAGCTTTACGAGAAAGCCTGGGCGGCGAAGGGCTCGTCCGGCCGGGTGGCGGAGATCCTCGAGCTCGATGCGAAGTTGCGCGCCGCCCAGACCGCGGGCCAGGCGGCTCAGGCCGAGCGGAACGATTGCTCCAAGAAGATCGGCCAGGCCAAGGCCCAGAAGAACGAAGCCGAAGCCGCCCGCCTGATGGCTCACGTCGAGACGCTCAAGAGGACGCTGGAGACCCACGCCGAGGCCGAGAAGGCGGCGGGCGAGGCCCTGCACGCCATCCTGGCGGCGCTGCCCAACATCCCGGCTCCCGACGTTCCCGTCGGCGCGGACGAGCATGGCAACGTCGAGCTCCGCCGTTGGGGCGAGCCCTTCGCGATCGCCAATCCCAAGGACCACGTCGACCTAGGCGAGGCGCTCGGCCTGATCGACTTCGAGGCGGCCGCCCGCATGTCCGGCGCCCGCTTCGTGGTGCTCAAGGGCCAGATCGCGCGCCTGGAGCGGGCCATCGGCCAGTTGATGCTGGACCTGCAGACCCGTGAGCACGGCTACCTCGAGGTCTCTCCGCCGCTGATGGTCAACGATGCGGCCGCCTATGGCACCGACAAGCTGCCGAAGTTCGCCGAGGACCTGTTCCGCACCACCGACGGCCGCTGGCTGATCTCCACCGCCGAGATGCCGCTGACGGCGCTGGTCATGGGGCAGATCGTGGCCGAGGAGGAGCTGCCGCTCCGTGTCACCGCGCTGACGCCCTGCTTCCGCTCCGAGGCCGGCGCCTCGGGCAAGGACACCCGCGGCATGATCCGCCAGCACCAGTTCGTGAAGTGCGAGTTGGTCTCTGTCACCACGCCCGAAGAGTCCGAGGCCGAGCACGAGCGGATGGTCGCCTGCGCCGAGGCCGTGCTGAAGCGCCTGGAGCTGCCCTTCCGCACGATGCTGCTCTGCACCGGCGACATGGGCTTCGGGGCGCGCAAGACCTACGACCTGGAGGTTTGGCTTCCCAGCCAGGGCAAGTACCGCGAGATCAGCTCCTGCTCGAACTGCGGCGACTTCCAGGCCCGCCGCATGGACGCCCGCACCAAGAAGGCCGGCGAGAAGGGCACGCGCTTCGTCCACACCCTCAACGGCTCGGGCCTCGCCGTCGGCCGCACCCTGGTGGCCATCATGGAGAACTACCAGGACGAAGGCGGCCGCATCGCCATCCCCCAGGCCCTCCACCCGTACCTCCCCGGCCTGACCCACATCGGCTGATGCGCATTCTCCTCACCAACGACGACGGCATCCATGCCGACGGGCTGGCGGCGCTGGAGCGGATCGCCGCCCAGCTTTCCGACGACGTCTGGGTATGCGCCCCGGAGTACGAGCAGTCGGGCGCCTCGCGCGCGCTGACTCTCGCCGAGCCGATCCGCGTGCGCACGCTCGGTGAGCGCCGCTTCGCCACCACCGGTACGCCCACGGACTGCGTCATGCTGGGCCTCTCCGAGCTGATCCCTGGCAGGAAGCCCGACCTCGTCCTCTCCGGCGTCAACCGCGGGGCCAACCTCGCCGAGGACGTGACCATGTCCGGCACCGTGGCCGGCGCCATCGAAGGCATGGCGCTGGGGGTGCCCTCCATCGCGCTTTCGCAGATGGGCTTCTATGAGGAGGGGACCTCCTTCGCGCCAGCCGAAACCTACGGCCCTGGGGTGATCAAGCGGGCGTTCGAGATCGGCTGGCCCGACGACGTGGTCCTGAACATCAACTTCCCGAACGGCGACCCGGCCCGGATCCGCGAGGTGGAGGTGACTCGCCAGGGCTTCCGCGACTTCCACATCCGCAGAGCCGAGAAGCGAACGGACCTGCGCGGGCGCGAGTACTACTGGATGGGCTTCGACCAGCAGCGGTCGAACCCGCCCGAAGGCACTGACCTGCGCGCCCTCTACGAGGGCCGCATCTCGGTCACCCCGTTGCACATCGACCTGACCCATACCCCTACGGTGCATGCGCTCAAGGGGCTCCTGGGCGGCGCTCCGCCAGGGCTCTGATGGGCGATCCGGACGACACGCCCGCCACACGCATGGCCCGCCTGCTGCTCGCGCTGCGCAGCCAGGGCGTCACCGACGGCAAGGTGCTGACCGCCATCGAGAAGACGCCCCGCGAGCTGTTCACGCCGGAGCTTTTCAAGGAGAGGGCCTTCGAGGACTCGGCGTTGCCGATCGCCTGTGGTCAGACGATCAGCCAGCCGTTCATCGTCGGCCTGATGACGCAGGCGCTGAGGATCGAGAGGCGCGACCGGGTGCTCGAGATCGGAACCGGTAGCGGTTACCAGACCGCGATCCTCTCCAGGCTGGCGCGGCTGGTCTACACGATCGAGCGCTACCGGACGCTGATGAAGGAGGCCGAAGCTCGGTTTGCGACACTCGGTCTCACCAACATCATCACTCGCTTCGGCGATGGCGGGGAAGGGTGGCCCGAACAGGCGCCTTTCGACCGCATTATGGTCACAGCCGCGGCGCCAGGAGAGCCCAAGGCTTTGCTTGCGCAACTGAAACCGACGGGCGTCCTGGTCGCGCCCATCGGCAAGGGACCGGTCCAGAGCCTCGTCCGCTACACGGGCGACGGGAAGGGCGGGTTCCAGGTCGAGAAGCTGCTCGACGTCCGCTTCGTCCCCCTGCTGGACGGCGTGGCGAAAGAGCTCTGACGGATTCGTAAGTTGCGCCGGAGGCCTTCCCGGGCATGGTGCGCCGCCATGTCCCGGACAAGAAGGCCTCCTAACAAGGATTCGGCCCGTGCCGGTCGTTCGACCGGAACGGGCTGGCGGTCCTCAGAGGCCACAGCCGCCCGCACAGCGGCGTGGCCTGTGGACTGCGGCGGGTTTCGGGTTGGCGGGGGCGCCGCCCCGCCCGATGATCCCCCACCACGCCCCGATGATTCTGTCTGCCCCGGAGCGGCGATGCTGAAGTCCCCCCACCGCGTTGTCCTGGCGCTTCTCGCCACCGCCGTCGTCGCCGCTGCGACGCCGGCCGACGCCCAGTCCCGCAAGCGCAGTTCCGCCGCGGTCGCCACCTACACCGTCAAGCGCGGCGACACCCTGGGCAAGATCGCGGACCGGCTGGGTGTGTCCCTCGCCGAGCTGAAGTCGGCGAACGGGTTGCGCTCCAACACCATCAATCCGGGTCAGAAGCTGAAGAACCCGAAGGCTGTCCGGGCCGCGTCCAAGGCCTCGTCGTCGCGCTCCGCTCGGGCCGCTCCGACCGGCGCGTCGGCCACCTACAGGGTTCGCCGTGGCGACACCCTCTATTCGATCGCGCGCAAGTTCGGGACCACCGAGGCCGAACTTCGCGCCGCCAACAACATCTCCCGCCGGGCCGTCCTGCGCGCCGGCCAGACCTTGAAGGTCGGCGGCCAGGCGGAGGCCGACCAGCCGGTCGAAACCGCCGGCTCAGACGACGTGCTGGACCGCCTCGACCGCTCGATGGCGGCCGACCGCGGGGCCGCGGGGCGCATTGTCGATGTCTCCGGGCCGGCGCGGACCTATCGCGTCCGAAAAGGCGACACCCTCTCCGAGGCTGCCGACAGGCTCGGCCTGTCTGTCGCGGAAGCGGCGCGCATCAACAAGCTGAAGAAGCCCTATCGCCTGCGTCCGGGACAAACGATCCGCGGGCGCTCGACGACCGCAAAAGCCTATGTCGTCGCCTCCGGTGACACGCTGTCCGGCATCGCCCAGCGGTTCGGCGTCACCGAGGCGCAGCTGCGTAGCGCCAATGGCCTGCGCCGCGGGGCGAGCCTCTCGCCGGGCCGCAAAGTGCGCCTGCCGGCCGGGTTCCGCGACCGCGGGCCGGTCGAATACGCCGCGCGCGAGCCAGGCGGCAACCTGCCCTCGACGCCGCAGCCCTATGTGCCGCCGCGGGTGGCGCCGCGCACCTACACGCCGCCGCCGGTCACGCCCGGCGGCTCCGGAGGCCTGTTCGGCGCCCCGACCCCCACCCCCACGCCCAGCGACACGCAACTCTCGCAGATGGGCCGCGGGGTCTTCATTTGGCCGCTGACCGGCCAGGTGCTTTCGACGTTCGGCCCGAAGGCCGGCGGCGTCGGCAACGATGGCCTGAACATCCGCGCCAACTCAGGGGACAGCGTTCGCGCCGCCGCCGCCGGAGATGTGATCTACGCCGGCGACCAGGTGCCGGGGTACGGCAACCTCGTCCTGATCCGTCACGCCGACGGTTGGGTCACGGCATACGGCCACCTCGCCCGCGTGGATGTGCGCATGCAGCAGAAGGTGATCCAGGGTCAGCAGATCGGCCAGGCGGGCCAGACCGGCGGGGTCTCGGAACCGCAGCTCCACTTCGAGGTGCGCTACCAGCCCAACAACCAGGAACGCGCCAAGCCCATCGACCCGTCCCTGGTCCTGCCCAGAGGGTAGGTCGCTACCGGCTTGCGGCGGGTCCCGCGTCCGCCCGCTCTCCCGCCCGCGCCCCGGCCAGGATTCCAGGCAGGGCGTAGTTGCCCTCGTGGCAGGCGTACTCGTAGACCCGGCCGCTCAGCGGGTGGAACTCATACTCCCCGCCCCAGGGCTTGTCCCACACGCCCGGGTCCTCGGCCGTGAAGCGGTAGTGCAGGCGATCCTTGCCGACCCGGGTGAAGCGCTCGGTCACCTTCAGGTTCTGCCAGGCGCCGAAGAACGCCTGCGCCTTCGGGAAGTGGGTGGTCTCGACCACCAGGGTGTCGCCTTCCCACCAGCCGATGGAGTCGCCGAACCAGGGGCGGATGTTGTCCGCGCGGTGCTTGGAGTTCAGCCGGATCAGGCGCGCGTCGTGGACCATTTCGACCACGATCGCGACCGAGGTGGGCGTCTGGTTGATGATGTAGTTGTTGTTGTACCAGCCGTTCGGGAACATCGGCGGCCCGGCGTTGCGCCCGAAGCCCACGATACAGCGCTCTCCGACCGAGCGGGCCTCCGGTCCGTCGAAGTTGCCGATCATGCCCAGCTCGGCGCGGCCCTGGGCCTCGAACTGATCGAAGTCGGCCTGAGCCTTGATCGCCCTGCGGCCCGCCTCGGCCGACCCGGCGTCCGCCGGCAACACCCGCGGCGATTGGCCCTTGGCGACCGGCGGTTGCCCGTCCGGGGTGGTGATCAGCGACGTGCGCGGCTCTCCGTTCACGCGCATCACGCCCACGCCGTTGTCGATCCAGGCGCGATCATAGGCGCCGACGTTGTCGGCCGCCGCGTTCTGGCCCGCTTGGCCCTTGGCGTCCTTGTCGGCCTGGGCGCCTTCCCAGAGCTTCACCTCCTCTGGACTCAGCTTGCCGCGCAGGCCGAACAGCGAGTTGCGCACCTGCGGCGTCAGGGTGGCGTTGGACCATTCGCCCGAGATGTCCGGCTGGCCGAACGCCGTCCGCGGCGTCTTCCAGGCCTCAGCCGCCGACGCAGACCCTGCCAGCGACAATGCCGCCGCACCAAGGAGCCACCACCGCCGCATGGAATCCCCTCCCTCGGGTTCAGCCTCGATCAAGCCCGCGTTCCGTGGCGGAGGTCAATGCGGCGCGCGGACCATGAAATCACCGTCATGACAGCGATTTAACTGCCCCGGCGCCGGCTCGCCGACTACCGTTACGGCAATTCAGGATCTACCGGGGACTCTCTTATGCGCTTCATGATCGCGCTCTGCGCCGCCGCCGCGAGCCTCGCTGCCGGCTCCGCCGCCCAGGCGGCTTCGGTCGAATTGCGCGACGCCGCCGTCAAGGTGACCATAATCCCCGAGGCGCGCTCGGACGTGCGCGTCGAGGTCACGCGCACCCACGCCGGCCTGCCGCTCTCGGTGCGCACGGAAGGCGACCGCACCGTGATCGACGGCGGCCTGCACCGCCAGATCCGCAACTGCAACGACGGTCATGTGCGCATTCGCGGCGTTGGACGCGTCGAGCTGCGTGAGCTGCCCGAGGTGGTGATCCGTACGCCGCGGCAGGTCGACCTCGCCGCCAACGGCGCAGTCACCGGCGCGATCGGCCGTTCGGCGGGCGTGTCGCTGCGCAACTCCGGCTGCAGCCGCTGGACGATCGCCGACGTCGCCGGAACGGTCTCGATCCGCGAGTCCGGCGCCGGCTCGATCAAGATGGGCGCCTCCGATCGCCTGGACGTGCGCATCTCCGGCGCCGGTCACGTCCATGCCACCCAGGTTCGACAGGCGCTAGACGCCTCCCTCTCCGGCGCCGGCGGCGTCCGCGTCGACAGCCTATCTGGTGCGATCACCGGCCAGGTCTCCGGGGTCGGCTCGATCAAGGTGGTCGATGGCCGCGCCACGACGATGCGCGCGTCGGTCTCCGGGATGGGCGGCGTCGAGTTCGGCGGCGCGACGGAGAGCCTCGACGCCTCGATCTCGGGCATGGGCGGCATCAAGGTGCGCCAGGTGAACGGCCCGCTGCGGAAGTCGGTCAGCGGCATGGGCCACGTCACCATCGGCGACTAGCGCCGGCGCTTCACGCCATCGGTCTGGTCGGCCACCGCCCGGTTGGGCGCGTGGCCCCTGGCGTTGTCTGGCTCGCCGGTCGCGGGGTCGGTGAGGGTCTTTTCCGAGCGCGCCGTGCCTTCCGAACCTTCGGGCTCGCTGGCGTGTCGCTGCGGCCGTCCCGGCTTCTGCTCGTTGTCGCGGTTGTAGGCGGGGTCATGCGGCTGGGGCATGGCGTCACAACGGCTGACGCTCGCGGTCGATCCCGGCCCAAGATGCTTGAAATAGCCGGCCGCTTGATCCATAGGCCAGCGTCCTACCCGACATCGTTGGAGTTGGTTATCTTGAAGCCGCGACCGCGGCCGACGGATGCTAGCTCCGGGTCGGGGACAGGGCGCGTAGGAGTGTAGCTCAGCTGGTAGAGCATCGGTCTCCAAAACCGAGGGTCGTGGGTTCGAGTCCCCCCACTCCTGCCACCCTATATAGAGTTGACCTTGAACCGGACGGCGCGGCTCCGCGGCGTCCCTGAGATGAGTTTGAAGCGCCGCATGGCCAGGAAACCCAACCCGCAGGCGATCCGCGATCGCGCCGCCAAGACCGCCGCGGTCATGGCCGCGCCCGGCGGCGCGGCGGCGGCCCCGAAGAAGCCGATCAACATCGTCCAGTTCGGCCGCGAAGTGCGCGCCGAAGCCCGCAAGATCACCTGGACCAGCCGCCGCGAGACATGGATCACCTCCGTGATGGTGGCGATCATGGTCGTCATCATGGCGCTGTTCTTCTATGTGGTGGACTTCGTGCTGCGGGTGGGCGTGACCGGGCTCCTGAAGTTGGCCACCGGGGGATGAGCGAGATGTCCGAAGCTGAAGCCGTCGCCGCCCCTAAGGGCAACCCGCGCCACAAGTGGTACATCGTCCACGCCTACTCGAACTTCGAGAAGAAGGTGGCCGAGTCGATCCGCGAGCAGTCGAAGACCCAGGGGCTGGAGGACAACTTCTCCGAAATCCTGGTGCCGACCGAGGACGTGGTCGAGATCCGCCGCGGCCGGAAGGTCAACTCCGAGCGCAAGTTCTTCCCCGGCTACGTGCTGGTGAAGATGGAGCTGACCGACGAGGCCTATCACCTGATCAAGAACACCCCGAAGGTGACCGGCTTCCTGGGAAGTGGCTCAAAGCCCATCCCGGTCTCCGAGAAGGAGGTCTCGCGGATCATCGGCGCCATCGAGGAAGGCGTCGAGCGGCCGAAGCCGACCATCAGCTTCGAGATCGGCGAGCAGGTGCGCGTCACCGACGGCCCGTTCGCAAGCTTCAATGGCTCCGTCGAGCAGGTCGACGAGGAACGCGCTCGCCTGCGCGTCACCGTCTCCATCTTCGGCCGCGCCACCCCCGTCGAACTCGAATACGGCCAGGTCGAAAAGATCAGCTAGGTTTCCAAGGCAGGTGGGGGTCGACATTGGACCGCCAAGAGCGCCAAGGACGCCAAGGTCGCCAAGAGCCCTCGGCGGCGGCTGACGCCGTCGCCAGGCAGATCGTCGATGCCGGATTGAAGGTTCACCGGGCCCTTGGGCCCGGTCTTCTCGAGTCTGCCTATCGGGTCTGCCTTGCGCACGAACTTACCCTGCGGGGCCTGCGCGTCCGCACCGAGGTTCCGCTGAGAGTCGAGTATGAGGGCCTGGTCCTCGAGGCGAGCTATCGGCTCGACCTCGTCGTCGAGGATCTCGTCGTCGTCGAACTCAAGGCAGTTGAGGCTCTACTGCGTCTCCACGAGGCCCAGGTTCTGACCTACCTCAAGCTCTCCGGGCTCCCGATCGGCTTGCTGATCAACTTCAATGTCCCGCTCTTCAGGGACGGAGTACGACGCCTCCTGGGCTGACTTGGCGTCCTTGGCGCTCTTGGCGGTGAAGGGCCGAAGTTGTCTCCGCGTTGCCGATCTGTTAGAGCCGCCCGCTTCGCGCTTCGGCGCGGAGTTTCAAATCCGTGGGAGGGGGCGGCTGTCGTGACCCCGCACCACGGCTCAAACCGGCTCCTCTGGAGCCACTGAGGAGCAAAGATGGCCAAGAAAGTCTTGGGCTATATCAAGCTGCAGGTGCCCGCGGGCGCTGCGACCCCTTCGCCGCCCATCGGGCCGGCGCTGGGCCAGCGCGGCGTCAACATCATGGGCTTCTGCAAGGAATTCAACGCCCGCACCGAAAAGGAAGCGCGCGGCACCCCCCTGCCGACCATCATCACGGTCTACCAGGACAAGTCGTTCACCTTCGTCACCAAGACCCCGCCGGCGACCTTCTTCATCAAGGAAGCGCTGGGTCTGAAGTCCGGCTCGCAGAAGCCGGGTCGTGACTCCGCCGGCAAGATCACCCGCACCCAGCTGCGTGCGATCGCCGAGAAGAAGATGAAGGACCTCAACGCCAACGACGTCGAGGCCGCCAGCCGCATCATCGAGGGGTCCGCCCGCTCGATGGGCCTTCAGATCGTGGAGGCCTAGGACCATGGCGAAGCAACCGAAGCGCATGCAGAAGTGGGAAGGCGACCGTCAGGCCACCCACGAAGTCGCCGCCGCCGTGAAGCTGGTGAAGGCCAACGCCAACGCCAAGTTCGACGAGACCGTCGAGATCGCCGTCAACCTGGGCGTCGACCCGCGGCACGCCGACCAGCAGGTCCGCGGCGTCGTGGCCCTGCCGTCCGGCACCGGCCGCGACGTCCGCGTCGCCGTCATCGCCAAGGACGCCAAGGCCGAGGAGGCCAAGGCCGCCGGGGCCGAGGTCGTCGGCGCCGAAGACCTGGTGGAGCGCATCCAGGGCGGCTTCATGGATTTCGACCGGGTGATCGCCACCCCCGACATGATGGCCCTGGTGGGCCGTCTGGGTAAGGTGCTGGGCCCGCGCGGCCTGATGCCGAACCCGCGGGTCGGCACCGTGACGCCCAACGTCGGCCAGGCCGTGAAGGACGCCAAGGGCGGCTCGATCGAGTTCCGCACCGAGAAGACCGGCATCATCCACGCCGGCATCGGCAAGGCCTCGTTCACCGAGGAAGCCCTGCTCGCCAACGTCAAGGCGATCGTGGACGCCCTCAACAAGGCCAAGCCGTCTGGGGCCAAGGGCACCTACATCAAGAAGATCAGCCTCTCCTCGACGATGGGGCCGGGCTTCAAGGTCGACACGGGCTCCATCGGCGCCTGATCGGACTTGCAGGTCTGAAGACTTCGGGGAGCGGCGGCGACGCCGCTCCCTTTGCATTTGAGGGACCGCCATGGCCCACGTGGAGCTCGAGCAGTGCGACGCCTCGCACCTGACGACCCTGACCAACCTCTTCCAGCTCTACGTGCACGACTTCTCGGAGCTGTGGGCGGGACAGGCGCGGGGTGAGTTGTCCGAGGCAGGGCTGTTCGAGTCTTATCCAGGCCTGCACCGCTTCGTCACCGAGTCCGGGCGCTCAGCCTGGCTGATCCGCGCCGACGGCCGGGTGGCGGGTTTCGCGCTGTTGGGGTCAGAGAGCCATTCCGGCGAGCCGGCCGACTACGACATGGCCGAGTTCTTCGTGGTCCGGAAGCACCGCCGCGGCGGCGTCGGCTTCGCGGCCGCCCTGCAGCTGATCCGCCCGCGTCCCGGCCGCTGGGAGATCGCCGTCGCCCGCGGCAACGGCGGCGCGCTCGCCTTCTGGCGCCAGGTCGCCCAGGCGTGCTCGGCGAGCGTCCACGAGCGGGACCTGAACGACGAGCACTGGAACGGATCGAACCTCCGCTTCGTCGTGGCATAGTGGCCTAATGGAGCTGAAAGCCACCCGCTACGAGGTCACGGACGGCGTCGCTGTCGTCACCCTGGCCCGCCCGCAACGCCGCAACGCCTGGACCGGGCGGATGCACACCGAGTACCGCTGGATCCTGCGCGAGCTGGACGCCGACCCGGCGGTCAGGGTGATCGTGGTGACGGGCGACCCGGAGGGGAACGCCTTCTGCGCCGGCGCCGACCTGCAGGCGTTGGAGGGCCATTCGGCGCGCGGCGGCTACGACCCCGGCACGCCGGACGACATCGCCGAGCCCGGCTACGGCGTCGATCCCGCGTTCGACGCGACGTTCGCCTACCACTTTGGCGTCGGCAAACCGGTGATCGCGGCGATCAACGGCGCGGCGGCGGGCGTGGGCCTGGTGCTCGCCGCCTTCGCCGATCTCCGGTTCTGCGTGCCGGGCGCGAAGTTCACCGCCGCCCACGGCCGGTTCAACTTCCCGGCGGAGTACGGCCTCTCCTGGCTGCTTCCGCGGATCGTGGGCCTGACGCATGCCAACGACATCCTGCTGACCAGCCGCGTCTTCACCGCCGAGGAGGCGATGGCGATGGGCTTCCTGAACCGCATCGTCCCGCCCGACCAGCTGATGACCGAGGTGATGGCCTACGCCGGGCAGTTCCGCGCGGTCGCGCCCGGCTCGGCGCGGGAGACCAAGCGGCAGATCTACCGCGACCTCCACCGCGACGCGGCGACCTCGGTCCGCGCCGCCGAGGCGCTGCTGGTCGAGATGTCCAGGACGCCCGACTACAAGGAAGGCGTTAAGGCCTGGATGGAGAAGCGCACGCCGGCCTGGAAGGGATGATCGCAGTCGCGGCTCTCATGGCAGCGGCGCTGGTCCTGAAACCGGCGCCTAAGCTGGCCGGCGGCGTGGAGGCCATGCCCAGGATCGGGGCGCCGATGACGAGCCAGGCCAAGCGGATCAACACCGCCATCGCCGCGGAGGACCAGCGGTGGGCGAAGGACCGCTCGGCCTGCTTGCGCCAGGGCAAGGAGTCCTACGTCGAGCGCGGCGTCCGCGTGACGATGGCCGGCCCCGAGTTCCTGGCCGTAGAGGCTGCCCACGACTCCTACTGCGACGGCGCGGCCCACCCGAACCAGTGGATCGACTACCTCGCCTGGGACCTGACCACCGGCGCCGGCGTGCGCTGGAACGAGCTGATCCCGGGCGTCACGATGGCCGCGCCCTACCGTGGCCAGGGCGACGCCTCGCGCCGCGTGGAATGGCCGGCGGTCCAAGCCGTCTACCAGGCCCGCGTCCGGGGCGAAGAGGGCAAGGACCCCGCCTGGTGGCGGGAGTGCCGCGAGATGGTGGAGTGGGACGAAGGGGAGTTCCTGATCGGCCTCGACGGAGAGGGCGGCGGGGTGCTGATTCAGCCCAACTGGGCGTCCCATGCGCAGCAGAACTGCGCAGTTGCGGTGACGCTGACCGGCGCCGAGCTGAAAGCGCTGGGCGCGGCGCCGCGCTTGATCGAGGCGCTCGCGGCCGCGGCGGGGCCTTGACCGCCGTGGCGCAGGTGCGGCACGGAGCCCGGAGCTTCGTAAGGAGAGCCCCTTGAGACGCGCCGCCATCGTCAGCCCGATCCGCACCGCCGTCGGCAAGTTCCAGGGGAGTCTCGCCAGCATGACCGCCGGCGAGCTGGGCGCCGTGATCCTGAAGGCCCTCGTCGAGCGCACGAAGCTCGATCCGGCCAAGGTCGACGACATCATCTTCGCCCAGGGCTACGGCAACGGCGAGGCGCCCTGCATCGCCCGCTGGTCGGCGCTTGCCGCGGACTTCCCCATTGAGATTCCCGGCTACCAGCTCGACCGCCGCTGCGGCTCGGGGCTGCAGGCGGTGATCGACGCGGCGATGATGGTGCAGACCGGCGTGGCCGACGTGGTCATCGCCGGCGGCGTCGAGAGCATGAGCAATGTCGAGTACTACTCGCTCGACATGCGCTCGGGCGCCCGCGCCGGCTCGGTCACGATGCATGACCGCCTGGCGCGCGGCCGGGTGATGAGCCAGCCGATCAGCCGGTTTGGGGTCATCTCCGGCATGATCGAGACGGCGGACAACCTAGCCCGCGACTACCAGATCAGCCGCGAGGCCAGCGACGAGTACGCCGCGATGAGCCACCAGCGGGCCGCCAGGGCCTGGGCCGAGGGCAAGTTCGACGACGAGACGGTGCCGGTCTCGGTGCCGCAGAAGAAGGGCGACCCGATCGTCTTCAAGCAGGACGAGGGCGTCCGCGCGGACGCCACCGCCGAGAGCCTCGGCAAGCTGCGCCCGATCGAGAAGGACGGCGTGGTGACCGCCGGCAACGCCAGCCAGCAGAACGACGCGGCCGCCGCATGCCTGGTCGTCGCCGAGGAGAAGCTGGCCGAGCTGAATCTGGAGCCGATGGGCTGGTTCGTCAGCTGGGCCGCGGCCGGCTGCGACCCCTCGCGCATGGGCATCGGCCCGGTTCCGGCCGTGAAGCGGCTCTTCGAGCGCACCGGCCTCGGCTGGGACGACATCGACCTCGTGGAGCTCAACGAGGCCTTCGCACCGCAGGTGCTGGCGGTCCTGAAGGGCTGGAGCTGGGACGAGCGCGACCGCCTGAACGTCAACGGCTCGGGCATCTCGCTCGGCCACCCCATCGGCGCGACCGGCGGGCGGATCCTGGCCAACCTGCTGCGCGAGTTGAAGCGCCGCGACGGCAAGTACGGCCTCGAGACGATGTGCATCGGCGGCGGCCAGGGCATCGCTGCGGTGTTCGAGGCGGCGTGAGGAAAGTCAGCCGTCTGGACCCTGCCGGATGTGTCGGATGCGCAGCACGTAGATCACGTCGTCGGCGACCCGATAGATGATCGCATACGGCGTCTTGCGGACGAGCAACTCACGCCACCCCCGCTCTGCCACTGTAGCGCGGCCTCGGTTGGGGAATTGCCTCAGGCTGCGGATCGCATCGCGGACAGCCGCACCAGTGCGGCGAGCAGCATGCGGATTGACGCTTGATAGGTATTCGAGGGCTGAGGCGAGCTCATCCGATGCTCGCGCGGTGACGACGACCCTCAATCGTCGAAGGGCCCGAACTTCGCGTCCAGCTCGGCCTCCACGTCGTCCCAGGGCCGGGTTCGCCCCTCTCTGACGTCGGTCTCACCCGCTTCGACAAAGGTACGATAGTCGTCGACGCCGGTGAGGTAGTCGGCCACTGCGCGGGCGGCCACGTCGGCGGCGGTCTCATTGCTCGCCGCTGCGATGCCCTCGAGTTGCGCCAGCTGATCCTCTGTCAGAGGGACATGCAGCGTGACCTGCGCGGGCTTGTTCATGCTTCGATCCTACAGCGGCGTTCGCGCACATGCACGTTGAAACGCTGGACCTTCTCGTGTATCAGCCCGCGCTTCGTCGTCTTCGGACGGCGAGGGCAGGGGGCTTCGCTCCCTAATCCTGTCCGAGAACTGCAGGAGCTGGCGGGGCCGCCGTCAGCCGGAACGCGGGGGAGAGCCCTTCCCCGGCCTCAGGGAGATGGGAAGATGAGGTTTCCGTATCGGCCGTTGGCCGGGCGCGAGGCCGCGGCTTCTCTCACTCGACAGGCTTCTACCCGGCTCGCGCGTCCGCGCGGGTCGAACCTGTGAATGGAGACCGCAATGGACCGCGCTCAAAAGCAGGACGCGATCGAGGCGCTGAAGGGCGTGTTCGATTCGGCCGGCGCCGTGGTCGTGACCCACTACCTGGGTCTGACCGTTGCGGAGATGACCGATCTGCGGGGCAAGCTGCGTGAGCAGGGGGCCCAGCTGAAGGTGGTCAAGAACACCCTGGCCCAGAAGGCTCTGGACGGTTCGGTCGGCGAAGCGGGCGACGCCCTCTTCAAGGGCCCCGTCGCCATCGCCTTCGCGGCCGATCCGGTGTCGGCCGCCAAGGTCGCGACCCAGTACGCCAAGGACCACGAGAAGTTCACCGTGGTCGGCGGCCTCATGGGTCAGCAGGTGCTGGACCAGAAGGCGATCTCGGCGCTCGCCACTCTGCCTTCGCTGGACCAGCTCCGCGGCAAGATCATCGGCCTCCTGCAAGCCCCCGCGACCAAGATCGCCGGTGTCCTGCAGGCCCCGGCCGGCCAGCTCGCGCGTGTCGTCGGCGCCTACGCCGCCAAAGACGCCGCCTGATCGTCATCTTCCCCGACAACCCTCTGGACTAAAGGATCAAACCCAATGGCCAATCTCGAAAAGCTGGTGGACGACCTGTCCGCCCTGACCGTCCTGGAAGCCGCTGAGCTCTCCAAGCTCCTCGAAGAAAAGTGGGGCGTCAGCGCCGCCGCGCCGGTGGCCGTGGCCGCCGCGCCGGGCGCCGCCGCCGCGGGCGGGGCTCCGGCCGAAGCCGCCGAAGAGCAGACCGAGTTCACCGTCGTCCTCACGGCCGGCGGCGACAAGAAGATCAACGTCATCAAGGAAGTCCGCTCCGTCCGTCCGGACCTCGGCCTGAAGGAAGCCAAGGACCTCGTCGAAGGCGCGCCGCAGAACGTGAAGGAGAACATCTCCAAGCAGGAAGCGGAAGAGATCAAGAAGAAGCTCGAAGAAGCTGGCGCTTCGGTTCAAGTGAAGTAGCCGACGCTCTCAGCGATCGAACGAAGGGCCGGGGGGCTTGCCTCCCGGCCCTTTCTCTTTGCGGCGCCCCCCAAACGGGGGAGGCGGTCTACCGCAGCCTGGGGTACCGCTGGGTCAGGTTCTGGGGGATCCCGAGTGAAGATCCTGATCTACGCCGCCGGCGCATTGGCCGCCGTCACCATCATCGCCGCCATCGCGGCGCCCGCCCACGCGCAGAGCGCGGCCGAGATCAACCGCCTGAACGCGGCCATGCAGATCTGCAACTCGCCGGCCGGCGCAACGATGGCCGAGTGCGCCAAGCTGCGCGGCGCCGCCGCAGGAGCGGGAATTCCGGGCGCCGGCGGTGGGATCGGAGGACTGCTCGGCAAGGTAGGCGGCGGAAAAGCCTCCGGCATGGCCGGGCTCCTGGGCTCGGCGGTCGGCGCCGTCAGCGCGCCGAAGGCAACCCCGCCCTCGGCCAACCGCAACGCCGAAATCCAGCAAGCGATCGCCATTTGCATGCAGTCTGCCGGGACGAACCAGGCGGCCATCCAGTCGTGCCTTGCGATCGCCTCTGCGGGCGGGCCGGCGCCGGCCTACGCGCCGTCGGTGACGCGCAGCACAGATCCGACCATGGCGATCTACAACAACGCCGCCGATTATCAGACCTGCGTCGCCGCCAACCCGAACAACTGGCAGGCCTGCCAATCTGCACTCGCGGCGAAGTCGATGCCCCAAATCCGGTAGGTCGGGGACCCGACGCACACCGCTTCTTGTGTGCTGGAGCTTCAAAACTTTTCGCCTCAAAGGGGAACTTCCCTACGGCGCGCCCGGTTTGGGACCTGCGCGACCAGCGCAGACGATCGGAAGCTAGCATATCCCGGGACACTCCCCGGGCTGACGACCAAAGGGGCGGCGTCGGGCGACCACCCGGCGCCGCTCACTTTTGTGCGCTCGGGGGCTTCACAAGCGCCGCGAAACACCCTATTTCCGCCCGTTCGCGAACAGCCCCCCGATTCCACATCTCCGACACCGCTTTCGCGCGTGATGTCCCGAGGCATGGTCCGCCGCCCTCCGACCATGCGAGGGGACGCCCCTGACGACACAGGGGCTTCCAGCGTCCGGCTCCCGCCAGCGGGAGTTCGAGGGTGGACGCAAGGAACATCACCAGGCGCCGGGAGTCCGTCCCGCGCGCCATCAAGGGACACACATGGCGCAATCCTTCACCGGCAAGAAGCGGATCCGGAAGTCGTTCGGCCGCATCCCTGAAGCCGTGCAGATGCCGAACCTCATCGAGGTTCAGCGCTCCTCCTACGAGCAGTTCCTGCAGCGCGAGGTTCGGGTCGCCGACCGCCGCGACGAAGGCCTTGAGGCGGTCTTCAAGTCGGTCTTCCCGATCAAGGACTTCAACGAGCGCGCGGTGCTCGAGTACGTCTCCTACGAGTTCGAGGAGCCGAAGTACGACGTCGAGGAGTGCGTCCAGCGCGACATGACCTATGCCGCGCCGCTGAAGGTGAAGCTGCGCCTGATCGTCTTCGAGACGGACGAGGAGACCGGCGCCCGCTCCGTGAAGGACATCAAGGAGCAGGACGTCTACATGGGCGACATCCCGCTCATGACGGAGAAGGGCACCTTCATCGTCAACGGGACGCAGCGCGTCATCGTCTCCCAGATGCACCGCTCGCCGGGGGTCTTCTTCGACCACGACAAGGGCAAGACCCACGCCTCGGGCAAGCTCCTGTTCGCGGCCCGCGTGATCCCCTACCGCGGCTCGTGGCTCGACTTCGAGTTCGACGCCAAGGACATCGTCTACGTCCGCATCGACCGGCGCCGGAAGCTGCCGGCGACGACCTTCCTCATGGCGCTGGGCATGGACGGGGAGGAGATCCTCTCCACCTTCTACGAGACCGTCCCCTACGAGAAGAAGAAGGGCGGCTGGGCTACCCCGTACAAGGCCGAGCGCTGGCGCGGCGCGAAGCCCGAATTCCCGCTGATCGACGCCGACTCGGGCGAGGAGATCGCCCCGACCGGCCAGAAGATCTCGGCCCGCAACGCCAAGAAGTTTGCCGACAACGGTCTGAAGACCCTCCTGCTGGCGCCGGAGGCCCTGTCGGGCCGCTACCTGGCCGCCGACCTGGTCAATGTCGAGACCGGCGAGATCTATGCGGAAGCCGGCGACGAGCTCGACGCCGGCCTGCTGGCCAGCCTCGAGGAGCAGGGCTTCACGACGCTGAACGTCCTCGATGTCGACGAGATCACGGTCGGCGCCTACATGCGCAACACCCTGCGCATCGACAAGAACACCGCCCGCGAGGACGCGCTGTTCGACATCTACCGGGTGATGCGCCCGGGCGAGCCGCCGACGGTCGAGGCCGCCGAAGCGATGTTCAAGAGCCTGTTCTTCGACAGTGAGCGCTACGACCTCAGCTCGGTCGGCCGCGTGAAGATGAACATGCGTCTGGAGCTGGATTGCCCCGACGACGTGCGCGTCATCCGCAAGGACGACGTGATCGCGGTGCTCCTGACCCTGGTCGGCTTGCGCGACGGCCGCGGCGAGATCGACGACATCGACAACCTCGGCAACCGCCGGGTCCGCTCGGTCGGCGAACTTCTGGAGAACCAGTACCGCGTCGGCCTGCTGCGCATGGAGCGCGCGATCAAGGAGCGCATGAGCTCGGTCGATATCGACACGGTCATGCCGCACGACCTGATCAACGCCAAGCCGGCGGCCGCGGCCGTGCGGGAGTTCTTCGGCTCCTCGCAGCTGTCGCAGTTCATGGACCAGACGAACCCGCTGTCCGAGATCACCCACAAGCGCCGCCTCTCGGCGCTCGGCCCGGGCGGCCTCACCCGCGAGCGGGCGGGCTTCGAAGTCCGCGACGTGCACCCGACCCACTACGGCCGGATCTGCCCGATCGAGACGCCGGAAGGTCCGAACATCGGCCTGATCAACTCGCTCGCCACCCACGCGGTGGTGAACAAGTACGGCTTCATCGAGAGCCCGTACCGGCGGATCAAGGACGGCAAGAC
>CAZBXO010000020.1:0-34160 GCA_964495645.1 uncultured Phenylobacterium sp.
GTTGGTGGGCGGCAGGCTACTTCCGATGGGCGGGTATGTGAAGTGCATCATCGCCGGAGCCCTAGAAGGGGAAGAGGTTGCGGATCTCGTCGGCGCCGAAGCCGCCGCCGCCGGCGCCGCCGCCAGCCTGGCGCGGGACGTCGACGACGACGGTCGGCCGCGGGACGTCCGCGCCCCACGGCAACTGCCGCTGGGTTTCGGCGTGGTACTGAAAGCCCAGCTCGCCGGGCCGAACCCATTGATGGAAGGCGTCCGACAGCCGCGCGCCCTCGTCATCGTCGAAGAGCTTCTCCCAGACGGAAGAGACCTCGAATTCCACGGACCGCGCGCCTTGGCCCACGCGGAGGTTCGGAACGTCGACCTCGCCGATAAAGCGCAGCTCCGGCGCGTCGGAGACGAGGCCGGTCGCCGGGTTCAGCGTCCCGAACCAAACGCTCACGCTCGCGCCCTGGGCGTTGGCGGCGGCGAGCGTGGCGGCCGCGGCGTTGGACGGGGGCAGAACCGTGATCGTGATCCGCGGCGCCTCTTCGCTGACACCGTCGGCGATATCAGAGATCGGGCCCAAGGCGCCGAACGTCGAATGGCGGCCGACGAACGTCTTCGAGCTGAACGTCACCGTGCCCGGGCCGTCGAGAAGCCGGATCGTGTTCCCGGGCAGGAGGATCTCGACCGCGAAGAACGGCAGGACGGATTGCCCGGCGAGGGCCGCGTCGACGCCGGCGGAGAACGACGTCATCTATTCCGCCTCCGCGATTGTGACGGAAAGCGCATAGGTTTTGTCTTCGGCGTGACGCCAGCGGATCGCCTCGACGAAGCCCTCGATCTTCGGCGCCGCGAATTGCAGCGCGGCGTTGTCGGCCGGCGAGGCGCGGAGCATGGGCCCGATCGCCAGGGTCGCCGCGCCGCCCGTGGCGGTGACGGCGGTGTGAACCATGTGAAGGTAATTGCGGCCGGAGGCCGTGAAGCTGAACAGCGTCCCGGCCGGGATCGCCAGGCCGGACGTAAAGCCGTCCGCCGCGAGGGTCGCGCCAACCTGGGAAGCGCCGTTGACGAGCGGGGTCCCGAAGGTGAGCGTCGAGGGCTGCTGGACGAAGTCGGTCAGGACCGTCGTCCCTTCGGTGTCCGCCCGGATCAGCGCGGCCATGAGGGCGTCGAAACTCGCCTTGAGCATCGGCGGATAGTCGAGCGTCAGCGCGAACCGGGTTCCGAGCCGGACGATCCGCTGCACGGGCCCGCCCAGCGGCGGCTTGAGATCGCCGCCGAAGCGGAGCAGCTCCGGCATTCCGGCGCGCGCCGCCGGCGCCGACGGGAGGGTGATCGCGGCCATGTTCGCTTTACCTCAACCGCTGGCGGCCGCGCCGCATGATCCGCTGTTCAGCGCGGGCCGCGCCGCGGACCTCGCCGATCGCGGCGGCCTGGACGCCAATCTCGCGCATTTCGTCCATGAGCGACGAGGCGAGGACCGCGCCTTCCGCGTGAACGTGGAAGATCTGGGTCACGGTCGGCCCGCCGGCGGCGCCCGGCCGGCGCACGTCGACCAGCTCGCCGGGCGTGAGGCGCATCGAGACGAGCTGGCTGTCGATCCCGCCGACGCCGCCGACCTTGCCGGTCCCGCCGCCGGCGAAGCCCAGAACCTGCTTTCCGACGTTGAGGATCCCGCCCAGGACGCCGCCGCCTTGGCCGCGCGTCTCGAAGAGGTTCAGGATCCCGTCCGTCAAGCGCTCGACGAGGCGCTGCCGGAACATGTCGGCCAGGTAGTGCATGAGGCCCTTGGCCCCGCCATAGACGAACGACGAAACCCCGCCCTGGATCGTGTAGCGCCAGAGCTCCGAAATCCGTTCGCGCTCCGCCTTGAGACCTTCGGTCGCGCCCTTGGCGACGCCGTTGCGGGTCGCCTCTTCGAGCTGCTCCGCAAAGCGCTCTTCCGCGAACGTGCGCTTGTCGATCTCCATTGTGTCGCGGCGGGTCGACGGATCCGCTTCGAGGAACGGGAAGGCGCGCGGCGCGCCGCCCTTCTTGTCCTTGTCCTTGTCGGACGCCCGGCTCGAGAAGGCGGTCGCCGGCGGCTCGACAGCCGGCGCATCGACAGCGGCGCGGGCCTTGTTGCTGAGTGTCTCGACGAGACGGTCGAGCCGCGCGGCCTCCGCCTCCGCGAGCCGCGCCTTCGCCTCCCGCCCGGCTTTCCCGCCCAACAGGTCGAAGACGGTCGCCCCCGCCAACATCGCTTCGCCGGGCGTGCCGTTCCGAATTGTGTCCGCGTTCTGTCGGGCCTTCTGGGCGTTCGTCAGAGCAAGCCTGATCTGGCCGTCGAGGGTGTGCGCGCGGAAGGCCCACTGGAACATGTCGGCGATCGCGCTCTTCGCGTCGGCCGCCGCGTTCTTGATCTGGACGAGGATCGGAACAAGCTCGCTGCCCATCCGCCGTCCGGCGGTCGCGGACCGCTCGTCGGCGATCCGCAATTCCTCGTTCATCGCCGCGACGCCCTGGACCGTGCTTTCGTCCAGCACGAGACCCAGGTCCCGCGCGGCCTGGCGCAGCTTGGCGATCCCCTCCGCGCCTCTCAGCAAGAGCGGAAGCAGATCCTCGATCTGTAGCTTCTTGGCGAGCTGGACAGCGTCGGCGTGATTGCCGAGCGTGACGAACCGGTCCGCCAGGACCGGAAGCAGGTCGGCGGCGGAATTCATTCGATCGAGGACTTTCGGGTCGATCCCCAACTCGTCGAAGGCCTTGCGGATCCGCCCGTCGCCGACGTGCGTCCGGAGGGCGCCCAGCGTCGAATTGAGATTGCGAAGGCCGACGTCGAGCTTCTCGACCGGTATGTCGACGGCCTCGCCGGCATGGCGAAGCTCTTGCAACGCCTCCGCCGTCTCGCCGGCGAGGTAGGCCGCCGTCGCCAGGTCGTCCGCATACTGCGCCGCCTCCGCCGCGCGCCGCAGGCCCTCCGTGAACGCGCCCAACGCGGCCGTCCCGACCCCGACGCCGACCGCCAGCGGGCCGAACCACGCCGCGCCGCCGGCCAGCGTCGACTTGAGCGAACCGGCTTCGCGGCGGACGGTCTGAGCGCCCTTCTCGAAGCCGGATGCGTTCAGGTCCAGGCGGGCGGCCAGCGCGCCGATAATCGACTTACCCATCCGGCGGCGTCTCCGGTTCGGCCTGATCCTGGGCCGCATCCTTGGGCGGAGGCGGACCCAGCCAGGCGATAAAAGCGGCCCGCAGCTCGTCGTCGCTCTTCGGCTCGATCGGAGCCTTCGGCGCGACGTCGAAGAGAAGGTCCGCGAGCGGCGTTGTCGGAAGCTGCGGGTTGAAGAGCTGGGCGACGCGTTCGCCGACGAGCTGGGCCGTCACGAACGCGAGCTGCATCCGCTCGTCATGCGCCCGCGCCGTGGCGCGGTTGCGGATCTCGACTTCCGCCTCGAAGATCGCTTGAAGCCGGCGCGGCGTCTGTCGCCAGAAGTCGTCGGGATCCCGGCCCAGCTCAAGCCACTGCCGGAACAGATCTTCCCAATCGACCCCTAGGCCCGGCCTTTTCGCCGCGCCGGCTTCGGAGGGTTTGCGCCCGGCCTCCGCTTCGGGAGGCCGACGACGATCGCCTGACCGATCTTCGAGCCCATGGCCTGCAGACCGACATGGTCGATCAGCGCGCCGGCGTCGTCGAAGGTGATCTCGGGATGATGGTCGAAGAGGCCCGCCCAGACCGCGGCCCGGACGGTCGACAGTTGCGGCGCTTCGCCGTCGCGATCGCCGACGAGCCGCTCGATCTCCGCCGGATCCTCGACGTTGGCTTCGAGGCGGCAGAGCGCGTTGACGCCGAAGCGGAGGCGCCAGGCGCGGCCGTCCGCCTCGAAGGTGACCTCGCCCAGAGCCGCGGCGGCGACCTGGGCGGGCCGTTCCGCCGTTAGCTCCACGTCGGCTTTGCGACCGGCTTGAAGGTCGCGGCCAGCGTCATCTTGTCGTTCAGCGGCGACAGCGGCGTGAGGCCGGTGCAGAGCGCCGAAAAGACGACGTTGTCGCCCGACACGCCGGCGAACTCGATCTTGTAGTTTTTCGCCGCGTCGCTTTCGAAGTCGGCGGTCAGGTCATCCCAGGCCGTGGCGCCCGGCTCGTAGGCGATGACGAGGGTCGCCTCCTTCATGTCGCGCAGGCCGCCGATGAAGCTCCGGAAGCCGCCGGCGTTCGTGTGCGACGTCGTGTCGATCATGTCGCGGCTGAGCGCCGGCGGAACGACGTCGAAGGGCGTCCCGACCGTGGCATACGTGCCGGGCGTCGCGGTCTCCCGCTTAAACAGCGTGCCGAAGCCGCTCTTCGTAGCCATTGGATGGTCTCCCTTGCTGGCTAGGTTGGTTCAGGCTCGCGGGCCTGAACGACGAGATCGAGGACGCGCCGGAAAACCTTGTCCGGATCTTCGCCGTCGAAATTGCTTGGGCCGCCGTCGACGAAGATCGCGTCGATCGCGATCGTCTGGCCGTCGACGACGACGGGGCCCTGAAAGCCGGAGAGGATCCGCCGCGCGTGGCGCGCCAGGGTCCGCGCCTCCGGCTTCGTCGCGGCGAGGCAGTCGAGCTGATAGCGGCCGTCGCCCCATCCGCTGTCGCCGCCGTGGCCGTAGTCGGTCGGCTCGCCGATCGTGTGCAGCACGGCGGCCGGGAGGCCGGTCCCCTGCTTGCGGACGTCGCCGAAGAGGTTCGTTCCGACCAGCTCCGCGAAGGCGGAGTCCGCCATCAAGAGCGTCGTAAGCGCCAGCTCGACGCCGCCGAATTCAGGGTCGCCCATCGGTCACTCCGTTGGCGGGACGCCGCGCCGCGCAAGCTTCCGCTGGATCCGGTCGACGGCCTTCTCGATCTCGATCCAGATCAGGACGAAGACGGCGTCGAGGACGGCCCGCGCCATGCGATCGAAGGCCGGGCGCATGAAGGGATGGGGCGGGTTGCCCGGATGCATCTTGCGGCCGGTCCCGTCGAGCGTCGCCCGGACACGCTTCCGGCCGGCGTTCTTGGAAACGTAGTGCGGCGCGGCGCCGAATTCCTGCGGCATGGCCTGCGGGTAGCCGTCTTTCGTCGGCCCCATCCAAAGCCGGATGACGAAGTCGCCCAGGCGGTCGGCCGCGCCGCCGAAGCGCCCGGTCGATCGCCGCTCGCCGATCTCGATCGAGGTTTTCAGGTTCTTCGGCGCCGGCGTCAGCGGATCGTCCGGAGCCAGGCGCACGGCCTCCGCGCGCATAAGCTCCAAGGCCTGGGTCCCGGCGCGGCGGAGGACGTTCTTCCCGGTCGCCCGCGGCAGCTCTTGAAGCGCCGCGTCGAATTCCTCGAAGCCCTCGACTTCCCAGGAGACGGCGTCGCGGCTCATTCGGCGCGGGCCCGCGCGGAGATCTCAAGCCCGGCCTTCCGGTCGATCTCCTTGACGCCGACGATGTTGAAGGTCCGCCCCTCGAAGATCGCCCGCCACTTCGGCGAGGCGTCGCGGACCTTGGACGTCCGGCGAATGTGGAAGCGGCAGTCGATCACGGCCGACGTTTCCGACGCGCGCTGGCGCTCGCCGTCGCTCACCGGCATGTAAGCCGCCCAGACCGTGGCGACCGTCGTCCAGCGCTCCGCGCCCTCCGCGAGCGGATCGTTTTCCGCGCGGTCGCGCTGCAGGATCAGGCGACGGTCCAGCTTGCCGGCGAGCATGGGCGTTCCCCCCTGGATCCTGAGTTGGCCGCGACCGTCGCGCCTCGCGAACCGGGTTCGCGGTCAGGCGACGGGGAAGGCGCGATAGCGATCGAAGATCGCCTCGACGCCCATCGGGAGCTTGAGGATCGCGCCGGCGGAGACCTGGGCGACGGCCTCGCGGTTGGCGTAGAGGTGGCCGACGATCAGCTTCAAGGCCGCGACGAGATCCGATGGCACGGCCGCGGCGGTCGCGCCGAACCCGGCCTTGTAGGTGATCCGCACGGTCCCCGGCTGCGGCCGCGGGACCGGCCACGCCTGGCCGTAGAGCGGCGTCAGGACGGCCGGATCCTGGCCGGCGGAGAAAATGAAGTCGTCGGCGTCGACCGCCGCCAGGTCGCCATTACCGTCGACATACTCGACGGAAACGATCTCGCGGGCCGGGCCCAGCGGGAGGGAAATCGTCCGCTCGAAGCGGTCCAGGCTGAGCAGCCACGTCTGCTCGATCATCGCGAGGCCGATCCCCTTCGGGCCGTCGACCATGGCGATCGCCGCGTCGATCAGCGCTTCGATCAGCGCGTCGTCGTCCTCGTCCTCGACACGCAGATGCGCCTTAGCCGCTTCGAGGCTGAGCGGCTTGACGGCCGGAGCGGCGACGCGGCTAAGGCGATCCCACACGGCTAGCCGGCCTTCGCCAGCTTGCGCGCCACGGCCGCCGCCGCAGCGCCGAACAACCGCCGGCCGCTCGCGGTCTCGACGCCGGCATGCGGGGCGGCCGCCGTTTCGGGCGCGCCCTCGACGAGCGGGCCGACCGGATCGGTCGTCTCTTCGCCGATCTGCGCCTTCACCATGCGCAGGCCCTCGGCCTTCGCGACGTTGATGACGTCGCCGGGGTTCATGGTCCTCGCGCCGGCAAGGCCGACGAGCAGCTTGATCCGCATTGGATGTTCCTCCGCGAGACTTGCGAGCAAGGGGCGGCGGCGCTCGCGAACCGCCGCCCCCGTCAGGCGGGCTAGACGGTCAGGCCTAGGCCAGCTTGAGGTGCTTCACGGCGGCGGCGGTGCCGAGTTCGCCGTCGAACCGGATCAGGCCGGCGACGCCGGTATCCGGCCAGAACCGCTCGCGCAGGACGCCGATCAGCGGCATGCCCACCTTGCGGACGTAGTAGCGGCCGAAGTCGCCGGCCACGATCAGCTTCTGGCCCGTGGTGAAGGCCGAGGACATGTCCTGATTGATCGAGTACGGGTGGCCGAGCAGGGACGCAGGGACGCCCTTGGTGACGTCGCCCATCTGCCAGAGGTAGTTGCCCTGGCCGTCCTTGAGCTTGCGGATCGCCGCGAGAACCAGGTCGTGGAACATGAACCGGAACTTCGGCGAGCGCCGATACGCCGGATCGATCGAATGCAGGAAGTCGATCACTTCGTCGGCGGTGAAGGCGGTCGTCAGAGCGGCCGTCTTGCCCGCGGTCGACGCGGTCACGATCCCGTTCGGGGCCGAGGCGCCCGAGCCGGTGGTGAGCTGCGCGTTCGCCACACGGGCGAGGCGTTCGCCGAGCAGGCCGCCGAGCAGGCTTTCCATCGCGAAGATGCTGTCTTTCTCCAGCTCCCACGAGAACCGCACGAACTCCGTATCGAACACGAAGCTGTCGAGCGACTTCTGGCCGAAGACGACATCTTCCGACCCGTCGTCGGTCAGCGCCGCGGCCTCGGTGTGAGCGCCGGCCGACTTCGCCGTGTCGTCGACGGTCGGGATTTTCAGGGCGTTCCCCGACGCCGTGACGATCTCCGTCACGATATCGCCGTCGTACATCGGACCCCAATCCTTGAGCGCCTTCTCGATGAAGCCGAGGATTTCGGTCGGGACGGTATAGCCGCCGGCCGTGGTGGTGCCGGCGGTCTGCGCCCGCTGTTCCTTGTCGTCGATCCGGACGACGCCGCCGCGCAACACGGCCCGCTCTTCCGGGGTCAGGTCGTCGAGACCGCCGCAAACGACCTTGGCGAACACCGAGCGATAGGTGATCTCGTCGTCGGCGCCGGCGTCTTCGCGTTCGCTGCGATCTTCCTTGTTCGGGCGACGGTCGCCGTCGACCTTGCGGCCGCGCTCTTCGGCGACCCGCTCGGCCGCGTCGAGCTTTTCGAGCTTCTCGCCGCGCTCTTCGAGACGGTCGTACTCGGACATGGCCGCGTCGTGCTGCGCTTCGAGCTCCTTGGCGCGGCCTTCCGGCGTTTCGGGGGTGATCTCGTCGAGACGAGCGCGAGCGTCGGCCAGCAGACGGGCCTGCTTCTCGCGCAGCTCCTTGAGAGCTTGGGGCATTGCAGTTCCTTTCGGGTTGAGGAGAAGCCGGCCATGGCCGGGGTGCGCCGGGCAGCCGTGGCGGCTGGCCGGAACTTCGGGGCGCCGAGATCGGCGGGATCGGGGGATCAGGCGCGGCGGATGCGCTCGCGCAGGTCGACCGCGGCGCGCATACGGAAGGCGCGGGCGGCGTCGACAAGCTCTTGTTCGGGGCGGGTCAGCATGCCCGCGGCGCGGGCTTCGAGGACGAGCGCCTTGGCGCGCACGCCGGCCTCGGTTTCGTCGTACGCCGGGAACGTCACCGGGGCGACGTCGAACAGCTCGACTTCGAGGATCGTGCGGATCGGCAGCTCGCCGCTTTCGTCCCACTCCTGGCGCGTCGCGCGGAACTGGAACGACGACTGATTGATGTCGCCGCGCTCGATGCTGACGCACAGATCGCGGGCCCACCCGGCGTCGGGCGGATCGGCGTCGTACGCGAGGCCCTTGGCGTCCTCGGCGAGCCGCAGGGTCCCGGCCTTGTTCCGGCCGATCACATGCATGGCCGAGTGATTGAAGAGGCAGCGGACGTCGTCGCGCTCGATGGCGGCCGCGAAGGCGCCGACCGCGACACGCTCGATGAACCAACCGCCGATGTTGGCGTCTCGGTTGAACACCGCGGCATAGCCGGCGATGGGGCGAACGCCGCCCTCGGCGCGCGCCTCCGCGCGGCGGACCTCGCCGGCCAGGTTGCGGACTTCACGGGTCATGGCTCGTCACCTTCCTTCGGGGGCTCGTCGGCGGGATCGCGAACCGGGTTCGCGGGGGGCGGCAGCGTGCCGGCCTTGGCGAGCGGGACGGTCGCGCCTTGGATCAGCAGACGGTCGCCGTCCGGGTCGTCGGGGCGGTTCTCCGCGCGCCGCGCTTCGTTGGGCGTGGCCTGCGCGGTCTGGATCGCGCGCGCCCACGCCTCGATGCGGGACTTCAGGTCGCCGCGCAGGATCGCGTCGAGGACATACTCGACATAGCGGGACGTCTGGCGCGGGCCGTAGAAGACGGCGTTCATCGCCTGCTCCCACTGCTCGCACCAGTGGGTGACGGTGTGCTTCACAAGCAGCAGGTCCTGCTGCTCCGTGTTCGAGAACGTGCCGTGCGTCAGGTCCTGCAGGAAGACGGGCGGCAGGCCGAGGATGCGGGCGAACTCTTCGACGAGGAACCGTTGCAGCTCGACGAGCTGGCCCTTCTCGGGATCGAAGCCCACGGGCACGAGCTCGTATCCGTCAGGGATCGCGAGGATCGGATCGCCCGCCCGGTTCGCCTTCGTGACGGCCGCGCCGATATCCGTCTTCGCCCGCGCGGTCGCACCAGGGGAGCCGAGCGGACCCTTGAGCGCCAGCGGCGGAACCCCGCCGTTCTGGAAGAACTTCGCGCCATACCGCTGTACGGCGAGCGCGAGGCCGAACGTGTCGCGGAACCGCTCAAGGGGGTTGAAGACCGACACGCCGTCGAGCTTGTCGGCCCACGTCACGTCGACGACTTCGTCGGCCCGGTACGTGATGACGGGGTTCGACCCGTCGCGGTAGCGGTAGACGGTGCGCCCGGCGACCCGTTCCTTGACGGTGTTCCGGGTTTCCAGCGGCCAGAGGTTGACCGTCTGGCGCGCCGGGTTCTTCTCGGCGTAGGTCCGTCCCGCGCCGGTCAGGAACACCGACACCATGGTGTTCTTGCGCCACTTCCACGACGTCAGGCAGTCGTCGTTCACCGTGCCGGACAGGATGCCCGCGAGCATGCCCGTATCGACCCGCTCGCGGCCGTTGGGCCCACGCCGGAACTCGTGCAGCGGGAGCGACGCCATCGTGCCGGCCAGGAAGTTCACGCCCGCGGCGAAAGCCGGGATGCCCATGACCGCCTCGGCCGTGACAGTGATCCCGGCGGCCGTGAGCCACTCATTCAGCCCGAAGAGGGAGCGGAACGCCGCAGGGTCGCGCAGCGACACAGTCGGGTTCTCAAGCGTGCTGCGGCGCTCGGCGCGACGAAGTTCGAAACCTGCGATGCGCATCAAGCCGCCGCTCCCATGCTGAAGTTCTCGTCTTCCCAAGGGTTGACCGCCTGGGCCTCGCCGTCGCCGGCGGTCGCCAGCGCGGCGGCCGTGACGAGCGCCGCGATCCCGTCGATCTTCTCGCGGCTGCGTTTCTTCGCCGGCGCGAAATTCATGTTCTCGTCGAAGCGGACGCTCACGTTCCCCGCCATCCAGCGAAGAACCGGGTTCGCGCCGTGGTCGAGCTGGCCCAGGAGAACCCAGCGCTCGACATGCTTCGAGGCTTCGCCCAGCGACGGGATGCCCTGCCGGACGTCGAAGATCAGGTCGGCGGCGACGCCGTCCCGCTCTAGGTCGCTCTTGAGCTTCGTCGTGTTCCAAGGGTCGAAGCCCAGGCCTTGGACGTCGAAGGCTTCGAGGCCCTCAAGGATCGCTTTCGCGACATAGTTTTGATCGACCGCGCCGCCGGGCGTCAGCTCAAGCGCGCCGGCCTTGTGGAAGTCGGCGTAAGGCGCGCCGCGGTCCGACTTGATCCGCTCCGCGAAGGTGTCCTCGGGAACCCAGAACCGGACGATGACGCTCCACTTCGGATCGTCGTCGGCCGGCGGGAAGAGCCAGGCGAGGGCCGTGATGTCCTGGGTCGCGGAGACGTCGCAGGCCCCGAAGCAACGGCGGCCGCGGAGGGTTTCGGGGAAGCCCTTCCAAGAGCCCTTCGGCCCGCCGCTCGCATCCCATTTCTTGAGATCGAACCAACGGACGTCGGCCTCGACCCAGACGTTCAGGTGATAGCACTTGAACCGCGCGAGGCCGGTCGCGCTGGCCGCCGCCTTTTCCGCCGCCTCGCGGAGGTAGGACGCCGACAGCGAGAGGCCCAGGTTCGGATTTGCCTTGCGCCAGGTGGCGACGTCGAAGGGATCGTCGTCCGGATCCGCGGCGAAGATGCAGACCAGCGTCGAGGGCGCCGGGATCTGGCCGGCGAGGATCGCGCGGCTTTCCCCCCAAAGCTCGTCGCCGGCCGGGTTGCCTTCCGGACCCGCGGTCGAGCCGTAGAGGAACACCGGCTCGAGCCGCGCCCCCGTCCCTTCCTCAAGCGTGTTGGCGATCACGCGCGAGCGCCATTCGTGCATTTCGTCGCCGACGACGACGGTCGGCGATGCGCCGTGTTTCCCCTCTTCGGCGCCGGTGAGCATCTCGAAGCCGGAGCGCAGCGACTTGAGCCACATGCTCCGCTTGTGCGTCAGGACTTCGCCGGCCCACTCGTCGTTGAGCGCGACCATCGCCTTCATTTTCCGGAGGACGATCCCGGCCTGCTTCTCGTCGCGGGCGAAGCAGTAGCCCTCGCCGTCCGTCACGCCGTCGACGATCCAGAAGAACAACGCCAGCGCGGCGAGGAATTCGCTCTTCCCGTTCTTGCGCGGGACCCAGAGCAGGAGCCGGCGGAAGACGCGGACGTGATAGGTCGCCGGCGCGTGCGTCAGCGGATCGAGCTGCTCGTCCGGCCGACGCCAGCCGACGAGCAGGCGAACAATGATCTCTTGCCAGGCGGCCAGGACGAAGGGGAGGCCGGAGAACCGATCCTGGGTCAGCTTGAAGAGCTGCGGCCAGATCTCGACGACGGCGTCGGCCTGGGCGTGATCGAACCACGCGCCCTCGACGGCGGCGGCCTTGCGCCAGGCGGCCAGCGCCCAGCCGAAGGCCGGATCTTGCTCGACCGCTTTCAGCCAGGCCGGGAGGGCGGCCGCGGCGCCCTTCGCGCGCGCCATCGGCTCAGTGGGTGACCGGCGGGCCCGCCGACTTGAGCCGCGCCAAGGCGCCGACCGTCGACGCGACCGGAGCCGCCGGCGAAACCGGTTCGCGAGACGCCGGCGCGCCGAAGAGCGACGGGTTCTCGCGGGCGACGACGGTCTGATCCTTGAAGAGCGCGTATTCCTCGCGCGGCGTCAGGCCGAACTGCTTCGCGGCCTCCTGGGCTGCGGCGAAGGCTTCGGCGCGCCAGCGGACCGCCGGCCGGTCGCGTTCCATGACGCCGCCGGAGACGGTCGGGACCGACTGCGATCGGCCGTTCTTCGCGAGATCCTCGCAGGCCGTTTCCCACTCGCCGATGTAGATACAGAACATCGCGAAGGCCCGGCGATGGATCGGCTGCAGCCGGTTCGTCCGCTCAAGCTCCGGCCCGAGATCGTTCCACACGTCGAGGGCCTTGGCGAAGGCCGGCGCGCGGAGCATCGCCGGCGGCTCGACCTTCGTCCCGACCGGAAGCTCCGCGATCGCCGCGGCCGCCAGCTCGCGTGCGTCGGCGCGCTTCTGGACCTTGGACTTTCGGGTCGCGACCGAACCGTGAGCCGCCTTCATTTCGGGGGGGAGCTGGCGTCGCGGCATGTCGGGCCCCTCCCCTTAAAAAAACTTCCCGACCGAATATCGCGCCGAAGATTTTGAACGTAGGACACCGGTCCGGCCGTCGAGGCGGTGAGCGATCGACCCACCCCCTCCCGGCCCGCCGACCCAGGCGTCAGCCGCCGGCGGCCTCAACCGTCAGGTGGCCGGGATGCGTCCCGCGACCTTCGTCACTGATCTTCGTCCAGGCGACGAGGGTCTGACCTTCCGGGCAGACGCTGTCGGGCAACCGCTTGAGGTGAACCCAGGCCGCGCCGACGAGGCTGTCGCGGTCCAGCTCGACAACGCGGTCCGCGAAGCGGGTTGCCGCGCTGGCTTGATCCTCCGGACGGAAGTAGCGCGCGCCCTTGTGGCCGCGATCGCTTCCCCACGTCAGCTCATAGATCGTGATCTTCGTCATCGCTTCCCCTCGTCAGCGGTCGGCCCAGGAGCGCCAGCAGCTTCGCCAGCTCGCCGCGGCCCTTGCGTTCGGCGACTTGCTTCGGGCCGTTGTGGCAAGGCGCGCAGCACGCGGCCCACCACGGAACGAACCAGAAGATCCCGCGATCGCCGTCGTGCGGAATGACGTGATCGACGAGGGTCGCGGCCGTCGTCCTGGCCGGGCCGAACGCGCCGGCCTCACAGTAGGCGCACAACGGATGCGATCGGAGGTAGCCGGCCCGGGCCTTGTCCCATCGGCTGTCATAGCCGCGTTGACGTGCTGACCCTCGACGCTGATCGGCTTCGCGCTCGACCTGGGCGGAGGCGCGGGCGACGCCTCGCGGCGTGACCCTACGCGGGCGGGTCGCCAAGCTCTTCGCGGAGGTGCGCCAGCTCAGACGGCAGCACGATCTGGACGACGCCGCTCACGGTCTTACGGGCGACCTGATCGCCGTCCATGACGAAGTTTCCGTCCTCGCCACGATCGAAGGCGACGGCCTCGCCGGCGGCCTCGTCGGCGCTGACCGGATGGGCCACCTCGACGCCGTCGACGAACACGCGGACGCCACCGTTCCGGGCGGCCGCCTCGCAATAGGCGGGATCGGTCGGATCGGTCGACAGGCGGAGCGTGCGGTCGGTCATGGGGCGGAACCCTTCGAAAGGACCGCCGGGCGGATGGGCCGCCCGGCGAGGTTAGGGAGGAAGAGGCCCGGCCGGCTCCCAACGCTCGCCGGCCTAAGCCAGGCGCGCCAGCCTCGCGGCTATTCCGGTCGGGCCTCTAACCAAAAGGGCCCGCGCGGCGGTTGCCGGCGGGCCCTTCGGGAAACGGGATAGGGACGGGGTTCAGCGGGCTACATGGCGGGCCTCCCTGCGCGGCGTAGCGCGCTGTCGCTGCCCCTATGCCGAAACGAAGAACCCCGCCGCGGCCATCGCCGGGCGGGGTTCTTCATGGCTACCGCAGACGGCGTCGCTCGCGCCGTCTGCTGGGTTCGGGGAAGAGGCCGGATCTCCTATCGGCCTGTTAGCGCCGGTGAAGGGCCCGCGCGATCGCGTCGCGCCCTTCAATGAGCAGCGAGACGAGAACTGATCCGCGACGTTCGTCAAGCGGCTCGTTCAACAGGCCTTCGATCACGTCGCCAAGCTTGACCCACTTGCGCGGATCCTTGGCCCTCGCGCCCTCCCGCGGGACGAGGCGGAGGAAGCCGTCGACCTCGCGTTCGCGAAGCCGCTCGACGAAGGCGGCCGACACGCCGCGCGGCTTCACCGGATCGCACATGACGCGCTGGACGCCGTAGGTCGAAAAGATCGCCTGCCAGCGGTCCGCGTCGAGCGTGGCCCGCGCGAAGAGGATCCGCGGGAAGAGCGGGACGGCCGACAGCCCGCGGCGCTTGGCCTGGGCCGCGTCCAGCAGCCGGAACGGAAGATAGACCTCGAAGCCCTGGGCCCGGAGCTGATCGCGCGTCGAGGCCTCGCGGCTTCCCTTGGTCACCACGATCAGCCAGGCCCCGCCGCCCTCGCCTTCCGCCGGAATGCGGACTTCCTCGCGCGCCTTCGCCGCGGTCGCCGTCATACGTGCGCCCCCTCGAATGTGAGCGCTACGCCGTGGCGCTCGAAGATCTCTGCGTGTTGCGCCAGGCGGTTCGCCGCCCAGCTCGTCGCCGGCGTCAGCGTCCCGGCCGCCTCGTCGAAGGCCGCCCGGTCGAAGCATTGGGCCGCGGCCTCGTCGGCGTCGGCCAGCTCGTCGCGGAGCGGATGCGAACCCGGTTCGCGGGCCTTGGCCGCCGGCGTGGCCGTGCGCCTGGCGTCGGCCTCGTCGTCTTCGAGCCAGCCCAGGAAGGCCCGCTTCCGCAGCCATTCGTGAAGCTGAGGCGGATGCTTCCGCGACCGGAACACCGGATGGGCCCGCATCCGCCGCATGGCGTCGGGCAAGGCGTCGAGGCAAGCCAAGCCCTCGCCGAGCAATTGCAGCATCGCCGCCATCGCCAACGCCTGATCGTAGAACCGCAGGATCGAGGCCGGCGCCAAAGCTTCCAGCTCTCGAAGCCGCGAAGCGGCCTCGCGCGCGCAGACTTGAGGGTTCGGATTATAAATCCGTTCCCCTTCTTGTTTGGGTGTCTCCGGTGTCACCCCACCGGCGTCACCGGTGACACCCCATGGGGTGTCATGGGTGTCACCCCGCGGCCCTTCGGCCCCTGGGTCCGGTGTCACCGGTGACACCCCAAGCGCGGCCGCCGCCCGCGCCAGCCGAAGCCGGTCGCGCGTGTTCTGCGGACCGCGATCGAGCGCGAACCGGTAGAGCGGAAAGAGCCGCCCGTCCCTCACATGGTTGTCGCCGGTGAGCTCGATCAGGCCCGCGGCCTTGCACTCCGCTAGACCGCGCTGGACGGTGCGTTCCTTGAGGCTCGTCTCGATCGACAGGATCGACACCGGCGCCCAGGCGACCCCGTCGCCGTCCGCGTAGGCCGCGAGGCAGATCAACACGGCCTTGGCGCGCGGCGTCGGCGCGGTTTGGGCCTTCGCCCAGGTGACGGCGTCGAAACTCAAAGCCAACCCCGTTCGGCCGCGATCCAGCGCGGCATGTGGAAGACGTCGGTCCGCTCCGGATCCCGCCGGACCTCCGATCGCGGCGCGAAGGCCGCCCGCGCGCTGGACACGCCGGCCGGTTTCAGATGCCAGGCCTTATCGGTTCCTGGGCTGACCTCGACCATCGGGACGCCGATCGACGTCGTGTCCCGCAAGCCCGGCGGACCCGCGCCGAAGAGATCGCGCTGCGGCGGAGCTGGGCGGCGGCGGCTCATTCCGGGCCCCCGAAGAGATCGCCGGCGGCGACCGGCTTCGGCCGCTTGTTCCGGACCTTGAGCGCGGCCGAATGCGGCGCGACGCCGGCGGCGTGATCCAGGCGAAGCCGAATGTCGGCCACGAAGTCGGCCTCGCGCTCGATCAGGACCGCGTTGAAGCCCTCGCGCATGGCCGCGATGCCCGTCGTTCCGGATCCGGCGAAGGGATCGAGGACGGTCCCGCCGGGCGGCGTGACGAGGCGCACAAGCCAGCCCATGAGATCGAGCGGCTTGACGGTCGGATGGCCGGAGCCCAAGCGGTCGAGATCGTCCGCCTTGGCGCTGTAGAAGAACCGATCGGCGTCGGCCGGGAAGGCGGCGATCGCCTCTTCGGATCCGTCGTGAACGACGTTGGCCGGATAGCGGCCGACGCGCTCCGGCGTGACCCCGCCTTCCGCGCCGCGGAAGGTCCCCATCTGGGTTGTGTGGCGGACCATGGCCGGAAGCGTCTCGTCGCCGATCCGGCAGGCCTCGACGTTGAGGCCGCCCGTCCCGAAGCGCTGGACGTTGGCCGCGACCGTTCCGATCAGCGGCTTGCGCGCGAAGCAGACCGGTTCCAAGGCCGGCTTGAGGGCCGTCGTCCAGCCTTCCCAGCGCGCGGCCTCGCCGGCGAGCTGGCGGATCGAGGCGTCGCGGACGCTGAACCGGTGATCGCCGAAGCCGCCGGGCGTCCCGTCATGCTCGCCGACGACGTCGGCCGACGTCCAGGCGTCGCCGGTGCTCCCCTTGCGGGCGTTCAGCCGGGCGACCTCGTCGTCCAGCTCGTCGGACAGGCCCAAGGCCGCCTTGAGCTGCAGCCACTGATCCGGCGTCGGCAAGCTGGGCTGGCTGTCGGTGTCCCGCGCCGCCCAATGGTCGATCAGGCGCGGGTTGCAGCCGAACGCCGGCGCGAGATCCCGCGACTTGAGGCGCCGGCGATCCATGGCCGCCCGGACGAACCGGCAGACCACGCGGACCGCCTCGACGTCCTCGACGCGCGCCTTCGCGATCGCCTTCCCGATATCCGGCGACTTCGGGAAGCCGTTCCCGTAGAGCCAGGCGATCAGGTCGCGGACCTCGAAGCCCGCGAGCCGGATCGCCAGCGCGCCCAAGTCGTAAGTCCGCGTCCCGAAGAACGCGACGAGGTGGCCGCCCGGCTTGAGGACGCGGAAGCATTCGCGCCAGACGGCCGGGCCCGGAACGAACGCATCCCAGGCGCGGCCCATGAAGCCCGCGCCCTCGACCTCGATCTCGCGGCCGTCCAGCCAGGCGCGGAGAACCTCCGCGACGACGGCGGAGTCCGGCGTCTTGTCCGACAGCCCATAGGGCGGATCGCACGCGACCGCGTCGATCGAGTTGTCGGGGATCCCCTTCAGGACGTCCCGATTGTCGCCGTGGTGAAGGGTGACGACGCCGGTCATTGCAGCCGCGCCGCGGCCGCGGTCCGCTCGACCTCCGCCCACTCACGCGACGCCAGCGGGACCGGCTCGACCCAGGCCCGCGCGTAGTCCGGCGCGAAGCGGCCGCCGGCCCAGAGGCCGACCATCGCGCGCAGCACGTCGCGGCCCGGATCGCCCGGCGCGATGAAGTCGGCGGCCGTCAGCTCGTCGGCGCAAGCGGCGCACGCGTGCAACGTCAGATGCGGCGAGATCCGCGGGATCCTGGGCCCGCGGAGCGCCGGAACGCAGAGCTTGAAGCCGTGCGTCGCCGGGCGGTCGCATCCGACCAGCTGACAGGCGCGCCCCGTCATCGGCCGTGTTCCTCACGCCAGCGCCGCGCCTCGACGGGATCGCGGACCGGGAAGAGGCGGACGAAGCGCCAGCCGTTGAAGCTCTGGGCGGCGACCATGAACGGCCGCACGCAATGCGGACAGTCGGCGACGAGCGCGTCGGCCGGCGCCTGGCCGTCGTCGCCGCGCCAGACGAAGCCGGTCAGAAGCTTGGACGCCTGGGCCGCGACGAGCGCCGAAAGCGTGAACGTCGCCTCGCCAGGATCTTCGCCGCACCACGGACACGGCGGAAAGTCCTCGACGCGGCCGCACGTCTCGCGCGGGAGGCTGCGAACCCGGTTCGTCATGCCGCCACGCCCAAGGCCGCGCGGAGCGCCGGCGCGTCAGCGGCGGCGATCCAATAGCCTTTTCCCCAAGCGGTCCGGATCAGGCCGCGCGCCAGGCCCAAGCCTTCGAGGCCGACGCGGGCGCGACAGACGGCGACGGCGGCCATCTTCACGCCGACCTCTTCGCCGTAGGACGCGCGAAGGCTGATCGCCTCGACGATCGCCAGCTTCGAGAAGACGTGGTCTCCGCGTCCAGCGCGTCGAGCATGTCGATTGCCGTCGCGGCGACGTACTCAAGCCAGGCGCGGAGCTGGGCGCGATCGACGGCGGGCGCGGGCTTCATTCCTCGTCCGCCTCCCCCATCTGGCGGCGGCTGATCGCGGCGTGACGGTGCGCGTCCTCCGTCAGGAGGGTTTCCAGCGCGGCCGCGCCGGCGAGCGCGAACCCGGCGAGCGCCCGCGGCCAGCCGGCCGCGACGCCGGCGCGCGCGAGGACGAGGAAGGCTTCGGCGGCGGCGGCGGCGGAGACGCCGGCGACGGGGAAGGGCCGCCTCATGCGGATGACGAGCCCAGCCAGGCCGGACGCCTCGAAGCGGTCGAAGCTCCGGCCGCTGGACGCCGGACCGGCGATCTCGCGCGCCTTCGCCAGGAGCAAGAGCCACTCGCGGCGCGACGCGGCGTCGTATTGCCCCCCCTGGGCCGATACGCTGACGAACCCGGTTCGTGGCGGGCGCGTCATTGTGACGCCCCGAAATGAGTAGGCGTTACCTCGCCTGTGGCGGTCGGTCGCGGCGTTCGCTCGCGGGGGGCGAGCTTAACTTCAAAACAAGCGGCGCCACGGGACAGGACCCGCCCGGAGGATTTTTCAGTAGTGATCGACCACGTCGCCGCGCTTGAGGCGCGACTAGCTCTGCTCGCCCTCTTCGCCGTGGCGGAAATCGATGCGCCAATCCGGTGCGCACGGACCCTGGACCGCGCCGCGGCCGCGGCCGCGACCATGTCGGATCCGCTCGTTCCCGGCGGCGACACGACGCGCGAACGGACGTCGGTCCGCCTGGGCGCGGCGCGGCTGCTGAACGCGCTTTGCGGCGCGTGCGGCGCCTGTCCGCGCGGCCGTGACAAGGAAGCGGCCGCGGAGATCACGCCGGGCCCCCCGGCTCAGGCGGCTTGAAGCTGTCCGGACCGATCTCGACCGTGATCGCCTGAATGACGGCCGCCTGCTTCGGCCGCGGCGCGCTCCGGCGCTCGTCGGCGAACGGGAGACACCAGGCCCAGACGGTCGCGTGACTGACGCCGAAGAGCTGGCCGGCTTCGCGCCAGTCGTAGTCGCGTTCCCAGAGCCATTGCGCCAGCGCCGGGCGCGCGATCTTCGCGCGAGGCGTAAAGCACGGCGGCGGGGTGTGAGCGTTCAACGGCGTCCGATCCGGCAGTAGGGCTTCGGACGCTTTGACTGAGCTGATTTGCCGGGGTCAGGAAAGGAAAAAGTTGACCTTGGAAGGCGTTTCCTTTCTTTGCGTCAAACAATGGGGCCCTCGCTCGCAGCGACGGAATTCCGCCGGCATGTTCGTTTCATGCCGCGTTCGCGCACGATCGACCCCGACGTCGCCCAGATCGGAAAGGCGGTCGCCCGCCTCCGCGAGGCCGCCGCCAAGGATCTGACCCAGGACGCTTGCGCGGCCTGCATGGATCCGCCGATCACGCCCCAATATTGGGGAATGCACGAACGCGGCGAGGTTCCCGGTATCGTCAAGCCGAAGCGGCAGCGGGACCTGATCGCGGCGATCTCCAAGGCGGCCGATCTCGCGGACCCGCTGAGCCTCGACGATCTCGACGCCGCGATCGACGGCGACGAGGCGACGCCGCGCCAGGATCCCGCCGCCGGCCGGCTCGTCCGCCTGGCGCGCGAGCTGGCGCCCGGCGCGCCGGATCCGAACAAGCGCCGCGCCGTGTTCCCGATCCCTGACGGCGACGTCGTGATAGAGATCCCGGCCCAGCTCACGCCGGCTGGCTTCAAGCAGGTCGAGGCGTTCCTCGCCGTGTTCCTCAAGGCGAATACGCCGAAGTAGGGGCCCCGCCCTCGCGGCGATCCGCCGCATCCCGAAGTCATTGAAAGGCGACGGAACCCTTCGCGCCGAAGGGCGCGTCAGCTTGCCTCACCTTCCTTGATGAAGGGTTTTCCTTTGTTTGTTTGTTGACACGGTTAGGAAAGCAATCCCTTTCTTGCCGCGAACCCCGCCGGCCGTCCTGACGATGGGCGTCCGGACCGCGGTCAGGTGACGAGCGCACGCTGTAAGACGTCACCGGATCCAGCGCCGGCGGGGCTTCGGGGGAAACCGCCCGTGGCAGCCGCCGCTCCGCTTCTCGCCGTCGCCCGCCGGATCTCCGGCCCGACGCTGTTCTTTCCGGGCGGCGTCGAGCCGTCCAACCTTCCCGCCGGCCTGGGCGTCGACAAGATCGCGGAGGCGATCCGCCTCGCCGCCGGGCCTGGGCGCCTGCGGCTCTACATCGGCCGATGCTTCTATCCGGACCTTGACCCCTTCGAGGCGATCAACGTCCGCGACGCGGAGGGCGCATGGCAATGCGCCTTCGCCGATCGCTGGGCCGACATTGCGGCGCTCCGCGAAACCCTTCGCGCGATCGAGGCCGCGCTTTGACCGGCCTCGTCACATGGATGCGGCCGCGTCGCCGGCCGCGCGTCCCGCCGACCCGCGGCCAGCTCGCGCTTGCCGCCTTCCTCGCCTTCCTCGCGCCCGTCGTCGCCCAAGGCGTCGCGCGCGGCCTTGCTCACTTCTGACCCGGAGGACGTCCCTTGAAGATCAGCGAACACGCCGTTTCGGCTTATCCCCTGTTGAAGGCGATCGCGGCGGCCGCCGGCCGCGACGTGACCCAGGCGGAGCTTGCGGAGGCCTCCGGCCGATCCGCGAAGAACCTCCCGCGCGACCTGGACCGCCTCGTCGAGGTAGGCTGGATCAGCCGCGAACCCGGTTCGCGCCCGGACCTGACCGACGAGGGCCGCGACGTCGTCGCCCGGATCGAGCGCGCCAACGCCGACGACGGCGCGGCGGTCACGCTCCCGCTGCATCTGATCGACGAGGACCCGGACCTGAACCCGCGGAAGACGTTCGGCGAAGCCGAAATGGCGGAGCTGACGGCGTCGGTCGGCGACAAGGGCGTTCAGCAGCCGATCCTCGTCCGCCCGTCGCCCGAACCGGGCCGCTTCAAGGTCGTCGCCGGCGCACGCCGGAGGCGCGCGGCGATCGCCGCCGGCCTCTTCACGATCCCAGCCGTCGTGCGCGAGCTGAACGACGCGCAAGCCCTCGAAGCGGCCATCGTCGAGAACGTCCAGCGGTCCGACATGTCGCCGATCGACGAGGCGAAGGCCTTCGAGCGGCTGATCGACGCCGCCCAGGCCGACGAGCCGGGCCTGTCGCTCAAGGATGCGAAGCAACGGGTCGCCGACACGATCCGGAAGACGGTCCGCCACGTCGAAATGCGGTTGGACCTGTTGGAGCTTCCCGACTTCGAGCAGGCCCGCATGGCGCTTCCGGAGGACGACGAGAACCGGCTTGGCGTCAAGGAGGCCCGCCAGCAGATCCAGTGGAAGCGCAAGCGCGACAAGGAACGCGCGGCGCGGATCATGCCGGCCGGCGAGCTGCTCCACGCCGCGGAGATCGTCGAGGCCCTGGAAACGCGTCCGACGACGCCCAAGGGTTGGTACTACGGCGGCGAGGCGATCTGGGTCCGGCCGGGCGAAGCCCTGGACGAGTTGAAGCCGCTCGTCGACCGCGGCCTTCTCCGCGTGAAGCGCGGCTTCGACGGCGACTGCAAGATCTATCTCAGTCTATACGCCTGGGAAGGCGACGAGATCTGGGCCCAGCTCGACGCCTGGGCGACGGAGGCCCGGCTCGAGCCGGGCGTCGACCGCGCCGGCAAACTGGCCGCCCTCCGCGCCGCCGTGCTGGCCGAACGCAACCTCCTGCTGCCGGCGAGCTGGACGCTCGCGACGTCATGCCTCGAAGGCAAGCCGACGAAGTGTCCGGACCTCGTCGCCGAGAAGCGGGAGAACGATCAGCGCGACCGCGAATGGAGGCGCCGTCAGGCGGACGAAGAGCGGGACCGCAAGGCGGCCAAGGCACGCGAAGAGCGGCTGCACGCGCGGGACACCGGCGAGGAAGGCGAGGCGTTCTTCGCCCGCGTCCAGGCCTTCGAGGCGGAGGCCGGAGGCCTAGAGCCGGAAGCCTTCATGACCCGGTTCTTCGCCTTGCTGGCCAGCTACGGGATCGACGGCCCCTATATCGTCGTGCCGATCGCGCGGGATCCGGGCGGCTCGATCGTCGACGGGCGCGGCGAGGACACGGTTTCGTTCGGCAAGGTCCGCGAGGCCCGCCGCCGGCTGATCTGCCTCGCGATGAACTTCGCCGCCGGCCTCGCGCCGACGAGCGGCCCGCCGCTCCCGCAAGCCCAGGAACCGGAGACGCCCGCGAGGCCGGCGGCCGACGATGAGGACGAGGACGGCGACGAGCCGGGCGACGACGAGCCGCCGGCCGATGACGAGGACGAGGCCGACGACGTCGAGGCCCAGGCGGACGAGGACGAGGAAATTCCCGGCTTCCTCCGCCGCCTCGCCGGCGGCGGCGGCGGCCGCCGCTCCGCGGAGGCCCGGCCGTGACCTATCAGCCCCCGCCGAACGGCCTCGTCTATATCGACGACTTCACGGACGAAGTGATCCCCTGCGCGCCCCTCCCTCGAAGCCCGGTCCCGATGCCGGCGATCATCCTCGCCGCCTTCGCCTGGGCCTGCGGCCTCGCCTTCGCGGCCGTGACCCTTTTAGCCGCCGTGGGGATCTTCCTATGACCTACGTCCCGCGCCCCCTGGCGCACTTCGCGCTTTCGTCGCGCGCGCTCGACGAAGTCGCGGCGAGCTACGGCGTCACGGCGCAACAGCTCGCGCGCGCGATCGCCACGCCGGCCCCGCGCCCGGCGATCCTCAAGAGCAAGATCGAGGAAGATCTTCGCCAGCGCATGGCGTCGCGCCATGGCTGACGGTCACGAACCCGGTTCGCCGGACGACGACGAGGCCCGCGCCGCGGTCGAATACAGGCGCGGCTTTGACGACGTCGCGCTCGACGTCCTGGCGCGGATCGAGCGGGACCTCGCCGCCGGCGTCAGCCAGGAGGCCGACGACTACATGGCCGGGTACTTCGCCGGCTGCGTCGCCCTCCTGGGCCGGCTCACGAAGGGCAAGACGCCGCCGGTCGAGCTGGCCGCCACGCTGGGCGCGCTCGTCGGCGACGTGCTGACCGAAGGCCGCGAGACGCACGTCGAGCTAGTCGCCGCCTTCCACGCCGTGGTCGCCCAGCTCAGCGCGCGGACCGACGACGGCCAACCGTTCGCCGGCGGCCGCGAGCTGTTGAAGGCGATCGCGATCTATGGCGGCCAGATCATCGCGACCGCGCCGGCGGTCGCCCGCGGCCGGCTTATCGACCTCCTGACCGATGATCTCTGCGTCGCGGTCCGCGTGGCGGCGGGCAATCCGACGCCGGCCGTCACCGGCGTAAACGTGCGGCCCGCCAAGCGGTGAGCCCGCCGCGCCTCCATACCGTCGCCCAGGACGACGCCGACGAGGCGCTGCCGGCTGAATTGCTGGCGATCATCGAGGCCCTTGCGGAGGCCGACGCGCGTCGGGACTATGCCGCCGCCCACACGAACCCGGAATCGGTGTGATCCCCGTCGCGATCTATGCCCGCTTCTCGTCGGCCGACCGCCAGAACGCGCGGTCGTGCCTCGATCAGATCGCGGTCTGCAGGGAACACGCCGCGCGCCGCGGATGGACCGTCGTTGCGACCTATCAGGACGACGGGATTTCCGGCTTCGCCATGGCGAACCGGCCGGGGATCCTGGCGGCGATCGCCGCGGCCGCCCGCGGCGAATTCGCCATCCTCCTGTCGGAAGACGAGGATCGCCTCGCGCGCAACCTGGGCCATCTGGCGACGATCAAGAGCGACGTCGAGTATGCCGGCGGCCAGCTCGCGACGCTGACGACGGACCGCGTCGAGCTGATGCATGTCGCGTTCAAGGGCGCGGGCGCGGAGCAGTACCTTATCGACCTGGGCCGGAAGACGGCCCGCGGGATGCGCGCCAACGCTGAGCGCGGACTTGCGACCGGGTCGCGGAAATACGGCTACATCACGCAGCCAGGCGGCGCGATCTCGATCGAGCCGGACGAGGCCGCGACGATCGTCCGGATCTTCAAGCTCTACGCCGACGACGGTTGCACGGCGCGCGAGATCGCCGACGCGCTGAACCGCGACCGGACGCCGACGCTCCGCGGCCGCGGCTGGAACGCCTCGACGATCATCGGCCAGCCGGACCGCGCGACCGGCGTCCTCCGATCGGAGATCTATGCCGGCGTGAAGGTGTGGAACCGCGACGAGGTTCGCAAGGATCCGCGGACCGGCGCGCGCCGCCATCACTTCAAGCCGGCCGGCGAATGGAAGCGGACGCCGGTCGAGGCCTTGCGGATCGTCCCGCAGGATCTTTGGGAACGCGCCCAGGCCCGGCTTGCCGCCGCCGCGCGCGTCAACCTGTCGGCCCACGGCAACGCGAAGAAACCCGGCCTCTTCTCAGGCCTGCTCAAATGCGCGGCGTGCGGCTCGACCTTCGGCGCCCACGGCCGCGGCCGCCTCGTCTGCCAGGGTTACCGCCAGAAGGGCGCGAGCTTTTGCCGCGTGTCGCGGATGGTGAAGCGCGACGACGTCGAGCGATCGGCGCTGGAAGGCCTGAAAACGCGCCTCCTGGGCCCTTCGGCGGTCCGCGCCTATGTCCGGGCCTATCATGCCGCCTGGACCCGCCTGGACGCGGAAAAGCGGGCACGGCGTAGCCCTCTGGAAAAGAGGGTCGCGGAGCTGGACCGCGGGATCGAGCGGCTCGTCGACCTCGTCGTCGCCGGCGACGCGCCGGCGGCCGTCGCCGATCGCCTCCGCCAGATGGAAGCCGACCGCGCGGAGATCCTCCGCGAGCTGGCCGCCCAGCCCGCGCCGGCCGCGCCCGACGCGATCGCGCTGCACCCCGCGGCCGCCGACGCCTACGCCCGCGAAGTCGAAGCGCTGCAGGCCCGTCTCTCCGAGATCTCCGCCGACCCGGCCCAGGCCCAGGCCGACCGCAAGGCGATCGACCGCGTCCGCCAGCTCGTCGAGCGGATCGACGTCGTCGAGGATCCGAACGCGGACTCCGGCTTCCGCCTCCGCCTTCACGGCAACCTGAACCTGCTTCTCGCGTCCGACGCCCAGGCCGACGCCTTCGCCGGCGTTGGGGGCCCGATGGTGCCTGGGGGCGGATTCGAACCACCGACACGCGGATTTTCAATCCGCTGCTCTACCAACTGAGCTACCCAGGCCCGCGGGAGCCGCGTCCTTAAATCAGCCGCCCTGTGAAGTCCAGCCGCCCGCTAGTCCTCATCGGCGTCGGCGTCCGGGACGCCGTCGTCGTCCCCGCCGGGCACCGCGTACCCGCCCGTCAGCCAGCGCTGCAGGTCCACGTCGGCGCAGCGGCGCGAGCAGAACGGCCGATAGGCCGGGTCTGCCGGCTTCTTACAGATCGGGCAGGGCGGGGCGCTCATGAGGGTTTCACATCGAGCCGCTCCCGCGGCGCGATTGCGTCGGGCGAGATCGTGAACCGGGCGCCGATCTTGCCGGCGAGCTGCGCGGCCAGAGGCTCGGCGGCCGCCGCGACCGCTGGCGCGCAAGTCGCCGCGAGCCGGCGGCCCGGCTGGGCGGCGGCCTCAGCTTCCAGCCGCCGGATCAGACGCTGCGCCAGCGTCCGGTCGCTCGGGCGGCCGTCCCCGCCCAGTAGCTGCTCCAGCACAGGGCGGGCGCGGCGCGGGATGGAGATCTCCATGGTCCCGAAACGGCCCACCGGACCGATGGCGACGCCGGGGTTGTCCGGTGCGAACGCGTTCCGCGCCGCGGTCAGCAGCGCCTGACCGTCGTGACCCCTCCCCGCGAGATCGACGACCACCAGGCCGCCAAGGCCCTTGAGCCGCAGGAGTCGGGCGGCTTCCTTCAGCGCCGTCAGGTTGGCCTGACGGGTCACGCGCTTGGCGTCGGAGCCCTTGCGCTCGCCGAGGTCCACGTCGATGGCGGTGAGTGCGCGCGTCGGTTCGATGGCGATCGTCCCCCCGCCCGGCAGGGTGTGCAGGGTCTCCAGCGCCTCGGCCTCGGCCTCGTCGGCCGCCTCACGCGCAGCGCGGCCCTCCATGACGGCGCCGCGCGCCGCGTCGGCGAGCATGACGGCCACGTCGGGCGCCGGCTCGAGTAGGCGCGGGTCGCCCTCCGCCTCGTCCAGCACGCGCACCGTGGCCAGCTTGCCGCGCCGCGGCTCGCTGCGGACCTCGACGATAAGCGCCGCCCCGCGAACCGGCCTGGCGTCGGGCTTGTAGGACAACATCGCCTCGAGGCCGCCGCCGAGGTCAAGGAAGGCGCTGGCCAGCGCCGGCTCGATGTTCGCGACCCGCGCCACGAACCGCGCGCCGACCAGCAGGCGCTCGTCGTCGCCGTCGCGTCGCAGGATCAGCCGCTCGGGCCGCCCGTCGAGGGTGACGACGCCGCGGGTCTCTCCGATCCCGCGGTCGAGGAAGAGCCGCCGTTCGCTCAAGGCCGGTAGCCGAGGCCGACCAGCAGCGCCCTGGTCTCGTAGAGAGGCAGGCCGACGACGCCGGAATAGGAGCCCTGCAGATCGGTCACCAGCGCGCCGGCCAGTCCCTGGATGCCGTAGCCGCCGGCCTTGCCGATCCCCTCGCCGCTCGCGACGTAGGCTTCGACGTCCTCCGCCGACAGGCGTTTCAGGCGAACGCGGCTCTCCACCAGCCGGCCGGCGGCGCGGCCGCCCGGCGCGCGCACTGAGACTGCGGTCAGCACCTTGTGCGCGCGCCCCGACAGCAGCGCCAGGCAGGCGCGGACCTCCGCGTCCTCTTCGGCCTTCGGCAGCACGCGGCGTCCCAGCGCCACGACCGTGTCGGCGGCGACCACGAAGGCGTCCGGGTGGCGCGCAGCCACCAGCGCGCCCTTGGCGTCCGCGAGACGGAGGGCCAACTGGCGCGGGGCTTCTTTGGGAAGTTCGCTTTCGTCGAGCTCGGCGGCGTCGACCGCGTCGGGCTCGAGGCCGACCTGGCTGAGGAGGGCGAGACGTCTGGGACTGGCCGAAGCCAGAACGAGGCGCTGCGCGGTCGGAGCCAATGGCGGCCGTATCGACGCGCCGGTCAGCGGACGCGGAAGGTGATGCGGCCCTTGGTGAGGTCGTAGGGCGTCATTTCCACCAGCACCTTGTCGCCGGCCGAGACCCGGATGCGGTTCTTGCGCATCTTGCCGGCCGTGTGGGCGATGATCTCGTGGTCGTTCTCGAGCTTCACGCGGAAGGTGGCGTTCGGCAGCACTTCGCTCACCGTGCCGGGAAACTCCAACAGTTCTTCTTTCGCCATGCAGGCTCCGTGACTGAATAAAACGACGGCTCGCGCCTTTCGGGCCGCGAGCCGGAATCCGTGACGCCATTATACCCATCCGCCCGCATCGCGGGAAGCGGCCCGATCCCCTACAGGCGGACGCCGGGCTTGTAGGCGCGCTCGCCGGGGAATCGGCGCTCGATCAGGGCCTCCAGTTCGTCGCGGACCTCCCGGTAGGCTTCCATGCGATGGTCGCGCGACCCCTCCACCGTCGTCGGGTCGAAGGTGGGCCAGAACTCGATCTCTGTGGCCTGTCCCCGCATCACCTCTTCCGCGCGCGCCTTGGCTTCGGGCGTGAGTGCGATGACCAGGTCGAACGACGAGTCGTTGAGGTTGTCGAACCGGCGCGAGGTGTGGTGCGCCACGTCCCAGCCGACCTCCAGGAGAACGGCGAAGACGAAGGGGTCGACCTCGAATCCCTCCTTATCTTCCTCCGGCATGGAGCGGACGCCGCAACTCTCGACGAAAATCGCCTTGCCCACGTGGCGCTTCAGCATCGCCTCGGCCATGACGGAGCGGACCCGGTTGTAGTTGCAGCAGAAGAGCACCGCATGCGGATCGGTGATCACCCTACCCCCTCCAGTGGAGCGCGCAGATCAGCGTAAAGAGCCGCCGTGCGGTGTCGAGGTCGGTGTCGATCTTGCCGGCAAGGCGTGTTCGCAGCAGCTCGGACGCCTCGTTGTGCAGGCCACGGCGGCCCATGTCCAAGGCCTCGATCTGCGCCGGCGTCGAGTTGCGGATCGCCTGGTAGTAGCTCTCGCAGATCATGAAGTAGTCCTTGATCAGCGGACGGAACGGCGAGAGCGACAGGATGTGGCGGCGCTCGTAAGCCGGGCCCTTCACGTCAAGCACCAGCCGGTTCTCGATCAGGCCGATGCGCAGGTCGTAGGGTCCGCCCTCTGCGCCATCGGGGAAGAAGTAGTTCTCCTCCAGCAGGTCGAACATGGCGATCTGCCGTTCCTGCTCCTGGTCGCGCGAGACCGCCGCGAGCGACTCCTCGTCCAGCTCGACGGTCTGCAGCTTGTGGTTCGTCTTCGCGTCGTCGGCCATTTCGCCCCGTCAGCGACCTTTACGGAAACCGCGCGCCCGGCGGAAGCCTGCGGGCGTCAGTCGGGGCGGTTGCCCAGGCGGATGGCGGCCGAACGGGCGTGGGCCGGCAGGCCCTCTGCCTCAGCGAGCGCGACCGTAGCGGGGGCCAGGGCGGCGAAGGCCGCCGCATCGCACCGAATGATCGAGGTGCGTTTCAGGAAGTCGAACAGCGACAGCCCCGAGGAGAACCTCGCCGCGCGGCTGGTCGGCAGCACGTGATTCGAGCCGGCCACGTAGTCGCCGATGGCCTCCGGCGCGTGGCGGCCAAGGAAGATCGCGCCGGCGTGGCGGACGCGGTCAGCCAGGCGCTCGGGCTGCTCGACGGCGAACTCGACGTGTTCCGGGGCGATCTGGTCGACCAGTCCGGGCGCCTCGTCCAGCGGGGCGATCACCACCGCGCCGTGGTGGCGCCACGAGGCGCGCGCGTCCTCGGCGGTGGCGAGTGTCGTGAGTTGCGCCTCCAGCGCGGTGACGACGCGCTCGGCGAAGGGTTCGTCGTCGGTGATCAGGATCGACTGCGCCGCCGGATCGTGTTCGGCCTGGGAGAGCAGGTCGGCGGCGATCCAGTCGGGGTCGTTGGCGCCGTCGGCGACCACCACGATCTCCGAGGGTCCGGCCAGCGCGTCGATGCCGACGACGCCGTAGACCTGCCGCTTGGCGGCGGTGACGAAGGCGCTGCCGGGTCCGACGATCTTGTCCACCGGCCGGATCGGTCCAGCGCCGTAGGCCAGCGCGCCGACGGCCTGAGCCCCGCCGACCCGCCAGATTTCGGTGACGCCGGCCTCTTGCGCCGCCGCCAGCACGGCCGGCTCCAGCCGGCCCGGCGGCGTGACCATGGCGATGCGCGCGACGCCGGCCGCCGCAGCGGGCACAGCGTTCATCAGCACCGTCGACGGATAGGCAGCCCTGCCGCCGGGCACGTAGACGCCAACCGACTCCAGCGCCGTCCAGCGCCAGCCGAGCTCCACGCCGGCGTCGTCGGTGAAGCGCAGGTCGGCCGGCCGTTGGCGTTCGTGATAGGCGCGGATACGGGCGGCGGCGAAAGCGATCGCCTCGCGCACCTTCGCCGGGCAGGCGTCCGCGCCTTCGGCTATCTCGGCGGCTGAGACGCGAAGGGTCTCCTGCGTCAGCGCGACCCTGTCGAACTCGCGCGTGTAGCGGAGCAGCGCCTCCAGACCCTCGGCGCGGACGGCGGCCAGGACGTCGCGGACGATCGCGTCGACCTCCTCCGGCGTGTCGCGGCGCTCGGCGACGAAGGCGGCAAAGGCCTCGGCGAAGCCGGGCTCGGCGAAGCGGAAGCGGCGCATTGCCCTAGAGCTCGTGCGCGGGCGCGCGCGGCGTCGGCCAGGGCTGTGAAAGGTCGGCCAGCACCGCGTCCACGCACTCGACCTCGGCGCGCAGGTCTCCGCCGCCGGCGAACGAGAACGTCAGCACGCCGCCGGGAGCCTCGCCCGGCTCGAAGGTCAGGGCCAGCAGCTCGACCACCGCATCTCTGCGCTCCCGCCGCAGCTTGCGCGTCTGGACCTTCATCACCCCGCCCAGCTGCAGAGCCGAACGCACCCGCTGCTTCTGGCCCGCCTCCCAGCGGAAGCGGTTGAACGCGATGGTGAGCCGCCGCGCCTTCGGCTCCCAGCCGATGTCGCCCACCTTGGCCACCGCATCCTGCAGCGCAGCCGAAACCACCGCCAGGTCGTCGGCGTCCTCGGCCAGCAGCTTCAGGGGTTCCGGAGTGGCCACCTACATCTCCTCCCGGTCGCCCTTCAGGCGGCGGACGTCGGCGCCGCAGGCGGAGAGCTTTTCCTCCAGCCGCTCGAAACCGCGATCGAGGTGGTAGACGCGGTCGACGATGGTCTCTCCGCGCGCCGCCAGACCCGCGATCACCAGGCTCATCGAGGCCCGCAGGTCGGTGGCCATCACCGGCGCCCCGGTCAAGTGGTCGACGCCGTGCACGTGGGCCTCACCGCCATGCACCGAGATGTTCGCCCCCATCCGCGCCAGTTCCGGCGCGTGCATGAAGCGGTTCTCGAAGATCGTCTCGCGGATGACGCTGTCACCCTCGGCCAGGGTCATCAGGGCCATGAAGGGGGCCTGCAGATCGGTGGCGAAACCCGGGTAGGGGTCGGTGGTGATCTCCACCGCCTTCAGCCGTCCGCCATTGCGCTTGACGGTGAGGCCGTCGTTGTGCGGCGTCACTTCGACGCCAGCCTCGATCATCTTGTCGATCAGCGCCTGGATGAAGTCGGTGCGGGTCTTTGTCAGCCGCACCTCCCCACCGGCCATGGCGGCCGCCAGGGCGTAGGCCCCCGTCTCGATCCGGTCCGGCAGGACCGCATGGGTCGCGCCCCCAAGGCGGCTCACCCCCTGGACGGTGATGGTCGCCGTCCCGGCGCCCGAGACTTTGGCGCCCATCTTGTTGAGGCAGTCGGCCAGGTCGGTGATCTCCGGCTCGCACGCCGCGTTGGTCATCACGGTTTCGCCGTCGGCCACCACCGCAGCCAGAAGGGTGTGCTCGGTGGCCCCCACCGAGACGAACGGAAACTCCACGTGCCCGCCCTTCAGGCCGCGCGGCGCCTGGGCGTAGACGTAGCCTTCGTGCAGGTCGATTCGCGCGCCGAGCGCCTCCAGCGCCCTCAGGTGCAGGTCCACCGGCCGCGCGCCGATCGTGCAGCCGCCGGGCAGGGACACCTTGGCCTGCCCCGTCCGCGCGAGCAGCGGCCCGAGCACGTTGAACGAAGCCCGCATCTGGCGGACCAGGTCGTAGGGCGCAAAGCTGGAGACGATCTCGCGGGTGGTCAGCACCGTCTCGGCGCCGTCGGGGCCGTCCTGCTCGACCACCTCGGTTCCCAGCCGCTGCAACAGCTTGCCGAGGAACCGCGTGTCGGCCAGCCGCGGCATGTTGGTCAGCCGCAGCGGCTCCTCAGTGAGCAGGCTCGCCGCCATCAGCTTGATGGCCGAGTTCTTGGCGCCGCTGATCGGGATCTCTCCCGAGAGCCGCGCGCCGCCGGTAATGGCGATGCGGTCCAATCCCAATCCTTCGAGGCCTAGGACGCGCGGTCTGCGGGGTCCTGTTCTCCCGCGCGATATCTAGCGTGCGCCCGCGTGGGCGCAATGCTCACGATGCAGAGGGCTTGCACGGTTTCGGCGCCGGCCTGGCGGAGCCGGTCGCCGCCTTGCGCCGGCGCAGGTTGGCGCGCAGGGCCTCGGCCAGCTTGGCTTCCTTGCTCCCGGGCGGCGGCTTGGCGTCGTTGGGCATGGCGCCGACCTGCGGTCGCCCCGGGCCAGTCGTCAAGGCGCGACACGTTGGATAGGGGCTTCACGCGCCGCGGTTCGCCCGCTATAGCGCCCCCCTTCGCCGCCGTAGCTCAGTGGTAGAGCGCATCCTTGGTAAGGCTGAGGTCGGTGGTTCGATCCCACTCGGCGGCACCAGCCCCTTGCTTCACAGTCCTTCTGTGAACCGGTCGTAGGCCCAGCCTTGCACGGCGCGCCAAAGCGCGAGCCCTAGGCCGCTAACCACCGTGACACCGACAGCGCACGCTAGGCCGACTCCAAGGGATCGCCAGTCGCGCGTTCCGATCACCACGCCGAGTACGATCGGCAAGCCCGCTCCCACGCCAACTGTGACGGCTCCTTGCATGAAGCCCCGCCAGGGCGTGTCGGGGCGGTGGACCAAATCCCGCATGCCGCTGTCATATCCTGCGGCGCGTGGCTCGCCAGACGAGCCAGCCGCAAACGAGCGCCATCATCTGGAAAAGCGCGGACATCATCGCCGAGCCGGCGAGGCCCAGACGCATCAACCAGACCTCGCACGGCAGCGATAGGCAGTTGGTCAGGGCGATCAGGCCCGCGACGCCCGACACGCCGACGACCACCAGGACGACGCCTGCGGCGACGCTCCCGGCGGCCCAGCGCGCCATCGGCCTACTTCTTCGCCTTGCCCTGACCGGGCCAGCCCTTGTCGAGCTTCAGCTTCTTATTCGCGACGATCTTGAAGTCCGCGCAGTGATGGTAGGTGAAGCGGCCGTCCTTGTTCTCCCCGTGCTCCTCCATGAACTGGATGATCTGCATGGAGCACTTGGCGCAGTTGATGTTCGGCAGCTTGACGTCGGCTTCGTAGATCTGGCCGCGCTGGGCCGGCGGCGTGTGGTGCTCGAACAAGCCGTCGGCCAGGAACGGCAGCTTGATCGTCTTCTCGATCTTGCCGGAGACCGAGTACGGGCCGCGCGGCGTGTCGCGGGTGACCGCCTCCGGATCCGGCGGCAGCTCGTCACGCGACAGCACCGAGAGCGCCACCCGGTAGAAGCCGGGGTGGTAGATCGTCTCCTTGACCTTGATGTGCACGGTCGAGCCGCCGACCACCTCGGTCACCACGTTGGTGGGCGTGCCCGGATTGCCGGTCTGGCCGCCGCAGGGGCCGGATTTCTGGGGATCGCCCAGCGCGTTCTCGACCAGCCAGGACGCCGGCTCCATCAGGACGAAGTGGGCGTAGACCGAGGCGGGCGCCAGGACGACGACGGCCAGCGCACCGACGGCGAGCAAGGTCTTGAGTTTCATGTTTGTCGATCCCCGGTCTGCGTCGAAGCTGCACTATCAGGCGAGTCCTGAACGATGATAACCGCCTCGCAGCAGGACGCCGGGGAAGGCAAGCGCATGGCCGAGCTTAGGCTCAAGATGACCGTGGAGGAGCTCAACACCCTCCTCGCCTTCGCCTTCCCGGAAGCGCCCGAGGGTACGATGCCCAAGGTGAAGTCGCTGTCGCCCGGTCGCGTCGAGATCGTGCGCCCCTACGCGGGCGAGGCCATGCTGCGGCCGGGCGGCCTGATCTCCGGCCCAAACCTGATGAGCCTCGCCGACCACGCCGCCTACGCCCTCGTTCTCGGCCACATCGGCCCACAGTTGATGGCGGTCACCTCCCATCTGTCGATGAACTTCCTGCGCGGCGCCAGACCCGGCGACATCCATGTGGAAGGCGAGTTGCTTCGGCTCGGACGGCGTCTCGCGATCTGCGACGTGCGCATCTGGACGGAGGCGCCGGACCGGCTGGCGGCGCAGGCCAGCGTCACCTATGCCATCCCGTCATGAACGATGAGACGCTGAAGGCGCTCGAAGCCCGACTGGAGGCGCTGGAGACCCGCGAGCGGCTCCTGCGCGAATGGGTGGTCCCGGCGCTGTGGGACACACTGGACCGCCTCTACGCTAAGGCCCCGCCGGAGGGGCCGGTGGCGTGCCTGGCCTGCGGGCGGACCGAGAAGGCCGAGAAATATCCGAAGCGCGTCGATACCTGCGTGTTCGGAGGCGGCCAGCTGGAGCGGCTGGAGTGCCGCGACTGCGGCTGCGTATTCGGGCCGCTGAAATACCTGCAGACGCCGGATCCGGTCGTGGCGGCCGACTACCGCCTGCTCTACGCCCACTACTCTGAGGGCGACTCCACCGAGGCCGAGCTGCGTACGTTCGAGTTGCTCGATCCGCAGCCGGGCAAGCTCTACCTCAACTGGGGGTCGGGCGCCTGGTCGAAGAGCGTCGAGATCCTGCGGAGCCGCGGCTACGACGTCTGGGGCTACGAGCCCAACGCCCCCACTGACAGCCCCTTCATCGTCAAGACCCGTGGCGAGGTCAGCGCCCGCTTCGACGGCATCTTCTCCAACAACGTCATCGAGCACCTGTTCTCGCCCAAGGCGCAGTTCGAGGATTTCGCCACGGTGCTGAAGGATGACGGCCGCATGGTCCACGCCTCGCCGTGCTACGCCTGGAGCTACGCCTACACCCGCTTCCATGTTTTCTTCCCGCTGGCGAACGCTCCGGAAGCGCTGGCGGCGCGTACAGGCTATCGGGTGGCCAACCGGGTGGTGGACGACGGCGACTTCCACGCGCGGGTGTTTACGCGGATCTAGGTGTCGTTGCCAAGGAGGTTGTTCAGTCTCTGCCAGGGGCTGAGGTCTCC
>CAZBXO010000021.1:0-12245 GCA_964495645.1 uncultured Phenylobacterium sp.
CGGCAACGCGCTGAAGTTCTACGCCTCGGTGCGCCTGGACATCCGCCGCACCGGCTCGGTGAAGGTCCGCGACGAGATCGTCGGCAACAACGTCCGGGTGAAGGTGGTCAAGAACAAGGTCGCCCCCCCGTTCCGCGAGGTCGAGTTCGACATCATGTACGGCGAGGGGATCTCCAAGCTGGGCGAGGTGATCGACCTGGGCGTCAAGGCCGGGATCATCGAGAAGTCCGGTTCCTGGTTCTCGTTCTCGTCGCAGCGCATCGGCCAGGGCCGCGACAACGTGCGCGAGTTCCTCAAGAACAATCCGGACGTCGCCGCCGAGATCGAGGCCAAGGTCCGCGGCGCCAAGGAGACCATCGAGGAAGAGCTGCTGGTCGGCCCGAACGAAGGCGAAGGGCTGGACGAGGAGGACGGATCGCTCTGAGGCCCTCGCGCGGCGGCGCTGACGGACCCGCCAACCACCTGGCAGCGCCCCCCGATACCGCGCGGAAGCGCTTCATGAGCCCAAACGCCCGGGGAGAGCTCCCCCGGGCGTTTCTTTTGTGCGCCTGACCCCGAGCCGCCCGCCGGCGGCGTCTCGTCGCCCTGCGCCGGCCTGCTTCGTGGACAATGCGGGGCGCGCCCGCTTAAAGGGTCGTCCTTTCCCGCGGGGGCGCGGGGCCCTGACAGTTGTGACGCCGTACCGATGCCGAGCCTGAACGAGATCCGACGCGAATTCCTGGAGTTCTTCCGGTCGAAGGACCACGCCGTCGTGGCCTCGGCTCCGCTGGTGCCGCAGAACGATCCGACGCTGCTGTTCGTCAACGCCGGCATGGTGCCGTTCAAGACCTATTTCACCGGCGCCGAGGCGCCGCCGTGGCCGCGGGCGGTCTCCTCGCAGAAGTCCGTGCGCGCGGGCGGCAAGCACAACGACCTGGACAACGTCGGCTACACCGCTCGCCACCACACCTTCTTCGAGATGCTCGGCAACTTCTCGTTCGGCGACTACTTCAAGGAGCGCGCGATCGACCACGCCTGGGAGCTGCTCACCAAGGTGTGGGGGCTGCCGGCCGAGAAGCTGACCGCCACCGTCTACCACACCGACGACGAGGCCTTCGGGCTCTGGAAGAAGATCGCCGGGCTGCCGGACGAGCGGATCGTGCGTATCGCCACGTCCGACAACTTCTGGTCCATGGGCGACACCGGTCCCTGCGGCCCGTGCTCGGAGATCTTCTACGACCACGGCGCCCACATCCCCGGCGGCCCGCCAGGCAGCCCGGACGAGGATGGCGACCGGTTCGTGGAGATCTGGAACCTGGTCTTCATGCAGTTCGAGCAGTTCGCGGACGGGGCGCGCACGCCGCTGCCCAAGCCTTCGATCGACACCGGCATGGGCCTGGAGCGCATCGCCGCGGTCCTGCAAGGCGTGCACGACAACTACGATGTCGACCTCTTCCGCACGATCATCGCCGCCTCCCGCGAACTCGTCGGCGGCGCCGGTGGCGCGTCCAACGGACCGTCGCACCGGGTGATCGCCGACCACCTGCGCTCGACGAGCTTCCTGATCGCCGACGGGGTGATGCCCTCGAACGAGGGCCGGGGTTACGTTCTGCGCCGGATCATGCGCCGCGCCATGCGCCACGCGCACCTCCTGGGCGCCGACGAGCCGCTGATGCACCGCCTGGCGCCCACCCTCATCAACGAGATGGGCGAGGCCTATCCGGAGCTGCGCCGCGCCGAGGACGCCATCGTCGACACGCTGCGTCAGGAGGAGGAGCGCTTCCGGCGCACGCTCGGTCGGGGCATGGCGCTGCTCGAGGAAGCGACCGCCGGCCTCTCCGAGGGCGGCGTGCTCTCCGGCGACACCGCCTTCAAGCTCTACGACACCTATGGCTTCCCGCTCGACCTGACCCAGGACGCCGTGCGCGCCAAGGGCCTGACCGTCGACCTCGAAGGCTTCGACGCGGCCATGGCCAACCAGCGCAGGATGGCGCGGGAGGCCTGGGTCGGCTCCGGCCAGGCCGCGGCGGCCGGCGAGTGGTTCGCTATCCGCGACCGCCTGGGACCGACCGAGTTCATCGGCTACGAGGCCACGGAGGGGACCGCCGAGACCCTGGTCGTCGTCGAAGGCGGCGTGGAGATCGACACGGCGGTGGCCGGAGCCAATGTCCAGGCGCTGTTCGACCGCACGCCCTTCTACGCAGAGAGCGGCGGCCAGGCGGGCGACCAGGGCGAGGTCGAGTGGGAAGGCGGCAGGGCCCGAGTCACCGACGTTCAGAAGCAGGCGGGGGACCTGCACGTGCACCACCTGACGATCGAGGAGGGGACCCTGGGCCCCGGCGTCCGTGTGCGCCTGGCGGTCGATCCCGAGCGGCGCCAGACGACGCGGGCCAATCACTCGGCGACCCACCTGCTGCACGCGGCGCTGCGCAACGTGCTCGGCCGCCATGTCACCCAGAAGGGCCAGATGGTCGACGGCGAGCGGATCCGCTTCGACTTCAGCCATGGCCAGCCGCTGACGCCCGACGAGATCGACCGCATCGAGGCCGAGGTGAACGCGGTGGTGCGCCAGAACCTGCCGGCTGAGACCGAGCTGATGGCGCCGCAGCAGGCCATCGACGCGGGCGCGATGGCCCTCTTCGGCGAGAAGTATGGTGACAGCGTGCGCGTGCTCACCCTCGGCCGCGCCTTGGCCGGAGAGGGGCGCTACTCCGTCGAGCTCTGCGGCGGCACCCATGTCGCGCGAACCGGCGACATCGCCCTCTTCAAGGTGGTCTCCGAACAGGGCATCGCCGCGGGCGTGCGTCGCATCGAGGCGCTGACCGGCGAGGCGGCGCGGCGCTACCTGCTGGAGCAGGCCGGCGTGGCCAAATCGCTGGCCGAGCAGTTCAAGGTCCCGGTGGCCGAGGTGGGCGGGCGCATCGAGGCGCTGTCGGTCGCCAACCGCCGGCTCGAGAAGGAGCTCGCCGACGCCAAGCGCCAGCTGGCCATGGGCGGCGGCGGTGGTGGCGGCGCAGCGGCCGGTCCCGAGGAGATCGGCGGCGTCCGGGTCATGGCCCGGATCATGGAGGGCGTCGGCGGCAAGGACCTCAGACCCATTGCCGAAGAGTTCAAGAAGCAGCTTCCCGACGGCGTCATCGCGCTCGTCGGGTCCGCGGAGGGCAAGGCCGCGGTCACCGTCGCCGTGACCGGCGCGGCCCAGGCCCGCTTCAACGCCGTCGAGCTCGCCAAGGCCGCCGTCGCCGCCATGGGCGGGCAGGGCGCGGGTGGTCGTCCGGACTTCGCCCAGGGCGGCGCCCCCGACGGCGCGAAGGCCGAGGACGGACTGGCGGCGGTGAAGGCTGCGCTCGCGGGCTGAAGTTTCAGTCTTCCGACCCGTAGAACATCTCGTCGATGTCCTTGGCGAAGGGCGTCTTGATATTCCTGGGCATGATGATTTCGCCAGCCATGAAGCCCAGGCGTTGCAAGGGTTCGACCCTGACAAGCGGCCGACCGCGCTTGGTGATGATAAAGGGTTCTCCCCGCGCGGCCGCTTCGACCAACCGCGAGAGCTGAGCCTTTGCCTCCCCGATATTGACTGTCTTCACCGGCATTGAACCCAAAGAAATCCGCTCATCCCCGCGAAAGCGGGGACCCAGGCTCTTTTCGTCTATCCGAATTCATCCGAGCGGTCCTCCCAGCCAGGGTTGAACCGCTCGATCAGCTCAAGCTTCCAGGCGCGGTTCCACTTCTTCATCGCGCGCTCGCGGCGGAACGCGCCTCCGCGACTCCCGAAGACCTCATAGTGAACCAAGCGCTTCACGCCGTACTTCGCCGTGAAGCCAGGGCGCACGTCTTCTCGGTGTTCCCAGATGCGGCGAGTCATCGAGTCCGTGTGCCCGATGTAGAGCGTGCCATTTCGCTGGCTGGCGAGGATGTAGACGTAGAAGGCCATGACGGAAAAAAGCCTGGGTCCCCGCTTTCGCGGGGATGAGCGGAAGGGGGTGTGCTTAGGGCGTGGTGTAGACGCAGAACTTGTTGCCGACGGCGTCGCGGAAGTAGGCGCCGTAGAACTCCGTGCCTTCGGGCGGGCGGAAGCCGGGGCCGCCTTCGTCGCTGCCGCCGTTGGCCAGCGCTGCGGCGTGCGCCGCCTTCACGGCGTCCTGCCCGTCGGCCTTGAAGGCGATCATGATGCCGTTGCCGGCGCGCGCGGGCTGGCCGTCGTGCGGCGAGCAGACGCCCACCGCCGCGCCACCCGGGCCCTGGTAGAACGCCCAGCCGCCCGAGGGCTCGCCGCGGGCGTAGCCGAGGCCGCCCAGCACGGCGTCGAAGAAGGGCAGGGACGCGAGCAGGTCGTGGGTCCCGAGGGTCACATAGCCGATGGTCATGAGGGGTCTCCGTCCAGGGCGGCCAACCTAGCGCTCCCAACGAACAAAGCAAGAACTTTGACGCGCCGGCGTTCCTCGCTACCGTGCGCCGATGCTGACCCGCCGCGCCGCCGCCCTCGGACTCCTCGGCTTGACCGCCGCGGCCGCGCCCGGCCGCCGTCTCGTCTTTCTGGCCCGCGAAAAGGTGATGACCTGCGGCCTCGACGGCTCGGACCCTGCGACACTCGCCACGGGCCGCGCCGGCGGTCTCAACGACGGGATCGCGCATGATCCCGTTGGCGGCCGGATCTACTGGACCAACATGGGCCGCGCGTCGGCCGATGACGGCTGGATCCAGTCCTGCCGTCCGGACGGCTCCGACGTCCGCATGGTGGTCCCGCCGGGCGGGACCTTCACTCCCAAGCAGCTGAAGATCGCCGCCGGCAAGCTCTGGTGGTCGGATCGCGAGGGCATGCGCGTGATGTGCGCCAACCTGGACGGCTCGAACATCCAGACCCTGGTCCAGACCGGCGCCGGCGAGGCCGATCGCCGCGACCAGGCGCGCTGGTGCGTCGGCGTCGCCGTCGATGTCCGGCGCGGCCGCCTCTACTGGACCCAGAAGGGCGGCGACAACGCCGGCCAGGGGGTCATCCGCCGTGCGCCGATCGACCTGAAGGGCCAGGACCCGGCCGCCCGGACCGACGTCGAGACGCTGTTCTCCGGCCAGCCGGAGCCCATCGACCTCGAGCTCGATCCCGCGGGCCGCCGCCTCTACTGGACCGATCGCGGCGACAACACGGTCTCGGTCGCGCAGATCGATCGGCCGCGTCCGGAGCGCCGCGTCCTGGTCCGTGGCGCCGGCGAAGCGATCGGCATCGCCCTGGACCGGCCGAGCGGGCGCATATTCTACACCTCGCTCGACGGTCGGCTGGCGTCCGTGCGCCTCGATGGCGCAGACCCGCGCACCCTGCTCGAAGGGCAGGGCCCGCTTACCGGAATCGCGATCGTCTAGTCGCTACTCGCCGTGCGCCAGCGCGGCCTCGAGGTTGGCGGCCACCTTGTCGAGGAAACCCTCGGTGGTCAGCCAGCCCTGCGTGTCGCCGACCAGCAGCGCCAGATCCTTGGTCATCGACCCGGCCTCCACCGTCTGCACACAGACCTTCTCCAGCGTCGTACAGAACCGCTCCAGCTCGGCGTTGCTGTCCAGCTTGGCGCGGTGCTTGAGACCCTGGGTCCAGGCGAAGATCGAGGCGATCGAGTTGGTCGAGGTCGACTCGCCCTTCTGGTGCTGGCGGTAGTGGCGCGTCACTGTGCCGTGCGCAGCCTCCGCCTCCATGGTCTTGCCGTCGGGCGTGATCAGCACCGAGGTCATCAGGCCCAGGGAGCCGAAGCCCTGCGCCACCTGGTCGGACTGCACGTCGCCGTCATAGTTCTTGCACGCCCAGATGAAGCCGCCCGGCCACTTCAGTGACGAAGCCACCATGTCGTCGATCAGGCGGTGCTCGTAGACCAGGCCAGCGGCCTTGAACTTGTCGGCGTATTCGGCCTCGAAGATGGCCTGGAAGATGTCCTTGAAGGTGCCGTCGTAGGCCTTGATAATCGTGTTCTTGGTCGACAGGTACAGCGGGTACTTGCGGTTCAGCGCGTAGCTGAACGAGGCCCGCGCAAAGTCGGCGATCGAGTCCTCGAGGTTGTACATCGCCATCGCCACGCCGGCGCTGGGGAAGTCGTAGGCCTCGTGCTCGATGACCTGGCCGTCCTTGCCTTCCCACTTGATCGTCAGTTTGCCGGGCCCCGGCACCTTGAAGTCGGTGGCGCGGTAGACGTCGCCGAAGGCGTGACGGCCGATGATGATCGGCTGCGTCCAGCCGGGGATCAGGCGCGGGACGTTGCGGCAGATGATCGGCTCGCGGAAGACGACGCCGCCCAGGATGTTGCGGATGGTGCCGTTCGGCGACTTCCACATCTTCTTGAGGTTGAATTCCTTCACCCGCGCCTCGTCGGGGGTGATGGTGGCGCACTTGATGCCGACGCCGTGCTTCTTGATCGCGTTGGCCGCGTCGACGGTGACCTTGTCCTCGGTGGCGTCGCGGTTCTCGACGCCCAGGTCGTAGTACTCGATCGGCACGTCGACGAAGGGATGGATCAGCTTGTCCTTGATCCACTGCCAGATGATGCGGGTCATCTCGTCCCCGTCGATGTCGACGACGGGGTTGGCGACTTTGATCTTGGCCATGAAGGCGTGCGCTCCGGGGCGTAGCTGGTGAGTTGCGTGGGCTATAGCCGCCGCGCGCCCCCGCGCAAAGCCCGTGCGCTTCCCGCCAGAGCTGGAAACGGACGCGGAGCGGGAAGCGCACAAATGCCAAAGGATCGCGAGCTTCGCCTTCAGGCGAAGCTCGTGGCGCTGCGGCTATCTAACCCCGCGCACGGCGGCGCGCGCAACATCGGCGATGATCGCCTCGCGGGCGGCAAGCTCCAGGGTCGATCCGGCGAGGAAAACCGCGAGCGCATAGCTGCGCCGGTCGGCGAGCGTGAAGATGCCGACGTCGTTGGTGGCGAGCGCCAGGCCCTGGTCCATTCCCGACGTGCCCGGCCGGTGCGCCAGCACCGCGCCGGCGGGCAGGCCGGCCTTGATCCGCGCATTGCCGCGGGTCGTGGCCATCATCATCCGCAGGAGCTGGCGCGTGGACTGCGGTCCCAGCAGCCGGCCGTCGTCCAGGAGGTGCAGGAACTCCAGCATGCCGCGCGCGGAGGCGGTGTCGCGCGGGTCGAGCAGGTAGGCCCGCGCCTTGGCCGCCCGCACCGCCGGAGCCACCTTGTCCCGAGCCGCGCCGAACGCCGCCGGCGTGCGCCACTCCGGCCGGAAGCTGGGCATGCCGTAGACGTCCGTGGCCAGTTCGCGTTCGTAGCGGTCCACGCGGATCTCCGGCGCCCGCTTGGCGGTCAGCCAGGCGGTGAGCGCCCCGGGTCCGCCGACTCGCTTCATCAGCACGTCGGCGGCGGTGTTGTCGCTGTTGACCACGGTCTCGGTCAGCAACTCGCCGATCGTGAACGCCTTGCGCCTGGGCCACGCCTCGCCGATCGGCGAGTACGGCGGCGACAGGTCCATCTCCGTGAGGTGATAGGGGTCGGTCAGCTTGATCCGACCCGCCTCGACTTCAGACAGCGCGTAGGCGCCCAGCGGCAGCTTGAAGACGCTCTGCATGGGGAAGAGCCGGTCGCCGTTGAACGTGAAGCTCTCGCCGCTCTCCAGATTCATCAGCCCCACGCCGAGCGCGTCGGCATGCGCGCGTTCGGCGATCGCCGCCATGTCCCTGTTCAGCCCTTCGATGTCGAGCTTCGGCGTTCGCGAGACCGTCGTAGGCATGGTGTCGGCGCCGCAGGCCGTGAGCACGGCCACGGGCAGGAGCGTCAGCAGGGAACGGCGGCGAAGGGTTGCCATCGGGCGGCGGGACTTCTCTAAACGCGGCATGGCCGCAGCTAGCATGAACGCGCCTGTCGTGATCCTGAACACGCCGCAACTCGCCGAGAATATCGGCGCGGCGGCTCGTGTCATGGCCAACTTCGGCCTTTCCGATCTGAGGCTCGTGACGCCTCGCGACGGCTGGCCGCAAGAGCGCGCCTGGGCCGCGGCCTCCGGGGCCGACTGGCCGCTGAACGCCGCGCGCGTGTTCGACAGCACCGCCGCGGCGATCGCGGACCTGAACCGCGTCTACGCCACCACCGCGCGCCCGCGCGAGCTGACCCTGCCGGTGATCACGCCCCGCACCGCGGTGGGCGAGCTGGCTCAGGCGATCGCAGGCGGCGAGCGCGCCGGCATCCTCTTCGGCGGCGAGCGGGCCGGGCTGGAAACCGCCGACATTGCGCTCTGCCAGGCAGTGGTGACGGTCCCGATCGACCCTCGGTTCCGCTCGCTCAACCTGGCCCAGAGCGTGGCCATCCTCTGCTACGAGTGGCGCACGCAGCAGGCCGACGCCCCGCCGCCGGCGTTCCGGCCCGGCGCGCCGCCCGCCGCCGCCGAGGATATGCTGGGCTTCTACGAGCACCTGGAGCGCGAGCTGGAGGCGGCCGGCTTCTTCCACCCGCCGGAGAAGACGCCGAACATGATCCAGAACCTGCGTTCGGCGCTCGGCCGCGCCCACTTCACCGACCAGGAGGTCCGCACCCTGCGCGGCGTGGTCACCGCGCTGTCGAAGGGCCGCGGCAAGGTTCTGGAGAAGCTGGCCAAGAAGGAGGACCGCGCGTGAGCCTGAAGGCCCTGCTCGACGCCCTGCCGATCCCCATCGTCCAGGCCCCGATGGGCGGGGCCACCGGCTTCGACATCGCCCTCGCCGTGAGCCAGGCGGGCGCCCTGGGGTCGCTGGCGGGAGTCGCGTTCGCGCCCGAGGAGATCGAGGCCTTCACCGGCCGGCTCAAGGACGAGCTGGGCGGCCGCCCCTTCAACGTGAATCTCTTGATCAACCCCGCGCCGAGCCCCGAACCCGGCGAGATCGATGCCGCCCTCGAGCGCCTGGCGCCGCTCTACGAGACCGCCCGCGCCCCGCTGCCGGCGCCGCCCAACCGGTTCGGGCACGACTTCGAGGCTCAGCTGGCGTCAGTGGTCCGCGCCGCGCCGCCGATCGCCTCCTTCGCCTTCGACTGCCTGGACCGGGCCCGCATCGAGGCTTTGCAGGCGGCCGGCGCCTACGTGATCGGGACCGCCAACACCGTGGCGGAGGCCCGCGCGTGGGCCGACGCCGGCGCCGATGGCGTCTGCGCCCAGGGCATGGAAGCCGGCGGACATCGGGGCAACTTCCTCGCCGACATCGACGACAGCCTCGTCGGGACGATGGCCCTGGTCGCGGGCGTCCGGGCCGCCGTCGACGTCCCCGTCATCGCGGCGGGCGGCATCATGGACGGCCGCGGCGTCGCCGCGGTGCTCAGCCTGGGCGCCGACGCGGCGCAGATGGGCTCGGCCTTCCTGTTGGCCGACGAGGCGATCACGAGCGGCCCCTGGCGGCGCGCCATCGCGAACGTCGGCGACGACGCCACGCGGCTGACCCGCGCCTTCTCCGGCCGCTACGCCCGCGGCATCGAGAACGACTTCATGCGACGGATGCGTCCGCACGAGCGCGACGTGCCGGCCTATCCGATCCAGAACCGCCTGACCCAGCCTCTGCGCGCCGCGGCCGAGGCGGCCGATAACCCTGAGATGATGTCGCTCTGGGCCGGTCAGGCCATCGGCCTCGCCCGGCCTGGGCCTGCGGGCGAGATGGTCAAGCGCTGGTGGGCCGAGGCCCAGGACGCCGCCCGCGGCGTGCTGTCGAGGGGGGAACGATATTCCGCAGACAGGTGATGTCGGCTCGGACCGCCGCCGCTCTGGCGGCGGGCCTTGCCCGCTCCCACCCCGGCGGGGCCCGCAGGGCCAACTGGCTGCCGGCGCCGCCGAGCGGCCCCTCAGCTTCCGCGCCCGCCAGCCGAAGAAGGCGCTGCGCGACGAGTGCTGGCGCCTGCCGCCGATCGCGGCGGCCTGATAACCTCGGCCGTATGGGAGAGCCGCCGGATCCCCTCACACGCGCCGTGCCCACGAGCGTGCTCACCGCCCTGCGACAGGCGCCGCTAGGGATCGCCATCTTCGACACCGAGATGCGCTATCTGGCGGCCTCCAGTCAGTTCCTGACCGACCAGGGCCTGCCCGGCGACACGCCGCTCGTCGGCCGGGTGCACTACGACGTCTTTCCGCAGGTCCCGCAACGCTGGCGCGACCTCCACGCTCGGGTCCTCCGCGAGGGTGTGGAGCTGCGTGACGACGCTGACCCCTACGTCCGCGAGGACGGCGCCACCGAGCTGATCCGCTGGTCCCTGGCGCCGTGGCGGACCGAGGACGGGCAGATCGGCGGCATGGTGCTCTACACTGAGGTGGTGACCGAGGCGGTGGAAGCGCGCCGCCGGCACGAGGCCGAGCAGGCGCAGCACCGCGACCAGCTTCGGCTCTTGATCAACGAGCTGAACCATCGGGTGAAGAACACCCTGGCGACAGTCCAGTCGATGGCCATCCAGACCATCCGCCGGGCCGACGATCCGCGCGGCGGCTACGAGGCCTTCGAGGCGCGCCTCGTGGGTCTCGCGGAGGTCCACGACGTGCTCACCCGCGCCCAGTGGCACGGCGCCCAGCTGTCCGAGGTGGCCGAGCGCGCGCTGCAGCCCTTCGTGGACCGGCGGCCCGAGAAGGTGCTGCTCGAAGGCCCGACGGTCTGGCTGGAGCCGGCCGCCACACTGACCATGGCGCTCCTCTTCCACGAGCTCGCCACCAACGCCGTGAAGTACGGCGCCCTCTCCGCCGATGGCGGCCGCGTGGAGCTCACCTGGACCTTCGACGAGGCCGAGCGCCGGCTCGTCCTGGACTGGCGCGAAAGCGGGGGCCCGCCGGTGGTCCCGCCGCAGCGGACCGGTTTCGGCACCCGGCTCATCCACCGCGCCCTGGCCGGAGAGCTCCGCGGTTCTGCCGTCGTGACCTACGACGCCGGCGGACTGCACTGTGCGATGCAGGCGATGCTGCCGCCGCTCCCCCTGGCGCCGAGTTCATAGGCCCGGACCTGCATGCGCTGCCGCGCGACCGCGACGGTCGCCGCACGCCAGTGGAGCCCGGCGAGCCGCTTCCTTGACTCCGGAGGCCCGCGCCGTCATACACCGCGCCTTCCGAACCGCCGGGCCTGCCTGCGCGGCTCCGGACCTATGACGGGTTGATGCGAAGCCGCCGTTGAGATCGCGATCTCCGCCTGAGAGGTCGCCGGCCCGCGTCGAAGAGAGTGTCTGATGTCCAAGCGCCATAGCGCCAAGTACAAGCTCGACCGCCGGATGGGCGAAAACGTCTGGGGTCGCCCGAAGTCTCCCATCAACTCCCGCGCCTACGGTCCCGGCCAGCACGGTCAGCGCCGCAAGTCCAAGGTCTCCGACTTTGGCCTGCAGCTGCGCGCCAAGCAGAAGCTGAAGGGCTACTACGGCAACATCACCGAGAAGCAGTTTATCCGGATCTACAACGACGCGTCCAAGCGCAAGGGCAACACGTCGGAGAACCTGATCGCGCTACTGGAGAGCCGGCTGGACGCGGTGGTCTACCGCGCCAAGTTCGTGCCCACACCGTTCGCGGCCCGCCAGTTCGTCAACCACGGCCACGTGCTGGTGAACGGCAAGCGCGTGAACATCGCCTCCTATCGGGTGAAGCCGGGCGACGTGGTCTCGGTGCGCGAGCGCTCGCGCAACATGGCCCTCGTGCTCGAGGCCCTGCAGAGCCAGGAGCGCGACACGCCGGACTACATCACCGTCGACACCAAGGGCATGGCCGCCACCTTCGTGCGCGCCCCCGAACTCGCCGAGGTGCCCTACCCGGTGAAGATGGAGCCCAACCTCGTCATCGAGTTCTACGCGTCCTAGCCCGACGCCGAATGCCGAAACACGGAAGGCCCCGGATCACTCCGGGGCCTTTTCGTTTGTCCCGAGATGTCGCGCAGCGGCGGCTCGCGTGGTTGCAAATGGACGTTGCTGCCCCGCGGCGGTTTGGGGCTAGGCTCCCGTCGTGAACCGCCGCGTCTTCGTCCTGTCCGCCTTCGCCGCCGCCGGCTGCGCGACCGCGCCGCCGCAGCCGTCGGGGCCGCTGGCGGAGCTCGAGCCGCTGTACGCTGTGCAGGCGCGGCCGGCGGGACTGACGATCCAGGTCGCCTCCAACGGCTGTACGAAAAAAGAGGACTTCGCCTTCTACGTGGAACGCAAGCCGACCGGCGTCACCCTCGCCTTCGCCCGCAAGCGCCTGGACCCGTGCAAGTCGTTCGCGATGGGCAAGACCGAGCTCGTCTTCAGCTGGACCGAGCTCGGCCTCTCCGAGACCCAGCCCACCTTCGTGCTCAACCCTGTGACGGCCTGGACCGGTCCGGGCTCCTAGTC
>CAZBXO010000021.1:12345-26120 GCA_964495645.1 uncultured Phenylobacterium sp.
GAGGCCCGCGCCTCCTCGGCCAGGAAGGTGACCTGCCGGTCGCGCGGCAGCCCTTCAGGCGCCTCTGCGGCGAGCCAGGCGATCATCTTCTCGCGCACGTACACCCGCAGGTCGAAGAGCGTTCCCGCTGCGGCGGCGCTGACCAGGCCGCGCACTTCCACCACGCGCTCCTTCACGTCCGTCACCTGCACGGCGCACGCCTTTCCGTCCCAGAGCGGAGAGGCTTTTACCACCTCCTCGAACTTGGCGCGGAAGCGGTCGATCGAGATCGCGTAGTCCAGGTAGAACATCGTCGTGCCCAGAAGGTCCGCCGACTGCCGCGTCCAGTTCTGGAACGGCTGGTCCAGGAAGTACTTCAGCGGCACCACCATGCGCCGCAGGTCCCAGATGCGGATCACCACATAGGTGGCGTTGATCTCCTCGACCCAGCCGAACTCGTTCTCCACGAACACAGCGTCGTCGATGCGGATGGGCTGGGTGAGCGCCAATTGGACGCCGGCGATGAGGTTGGACAGAACAGGCTGCAGCGCCAGGCCCAGGATGATGCCGGCCGCCCCGCCGGCGGCGAGCAGGCTGACGCCCAGCTGCTTGACGCCGGGAATGGTCATCAGGGCCATCGCGATCGTGGCGATCAGCACGAGCCCATTGGCGCTACGCCGCAGGATGCGCGTCTGCGTCAGCAGCTTGCGGGCCTCGAGGTTGTCGGCCGCGTCCGTCCGCCAGCGGCGAAGGTAGAGCGCCAGGATGATGTCGGACATCGTCATCAACGCCCACCCGCAGAGGACGATGAAGGCCACCAGCAGGCCATGCTGGACCAGCCGGGTCGGCCTGGCGGCCAGGGGCGCTGCCTGGACGGCCCAGCTGATCGCGCCGATGATGAGGGCCAGCCGGGCCGGTCCGCGCGTGCGCAGAACGATCGAGCGGAGCACCGCGTCTTTCTTGCGCAGTCCGCGGCGGACGGCCCCGACCGCCAGATGGTAGGCCCAGAGCGCAAGCGCGAGGGCGAACGCGATCAGCAGGAGGCTGAACACCCAGCCGGGCGCCCAGGCGAAAAGCGCGCTGGCGCCTTCCAGGAGATTTGGTGCAGGCATCCGGACCGCTAACCCGCAAGCGGCCCCCAAGTTCAATTCAGGCGAAGGTCCTCACCATCCAGTCCGGAACACGCCGTGGCCGTCCGGATGACTGTTCGATCAGCACCCAGACCGTACGGACCTGGGCGCACATCTGTCCGTCCGGCCCGTCGATGCGCACGAAGCGGTCGAAGCGCGGGCCTTCGGACGCTTCGGCGACCCATGTGCGCCCCGTCGCGGTCTCGCCCAGAACCAGCGGGCGGCGATAGTCGACCTCGTGGCGGATGGCGATCCACGCCCAGCGCGCACGCTCGTCCTCCGGCGCGCGGGAGTCCCAATGGGCGATCGCGAGCTGTTGCGCCCAGTCGAGGTAGACCACGTTGTTCACGTGGCCGTTGGCGTCGATGTGGTGGGGGAGGGGCTCGAACGCGCGCCGGAAGACCTGCCGGCCCTCCGGCGGCTCGAGCAGCCGCGTCACGCGGCGAGCAAGCCCTGGTCGGCCATGAGGCTCTTCAGCTCGCCCGACTGGAACATCTCGCGCACGATGTCGCAGCCGCCGACGAACTCGCCCTTCACGTAGAGCTGCGGGATCGTCGGCCAGTCGGTGAAGCTCTTGATGCCTTCGCGCAGCTCGTCGTTCTGCAACACGTTGACGCCGACGAAGTCGACGCCAAGGTGATCTAGGATCTGCACGGTCACCGCCGAGAAGCCGCACTGGGGCTGCTCCGGCACGCCCTTCATGAACAGCACCACCGGGTGCTCGGCGACGGTCTTGCCGATCCAGTCGTGGATCGGGGAGGCGGCGGTCTCGGACATCTGGGTCGCTCTTTCAGCGTGAACGGTTCAGCCCGGAAGGTGGGGGCGCCGCGCCACAGGGTCAACCCGGTGCGACCCGGGAGCTCGCTGGCGTGGCGTCTCAGGGCGCGCTGGTTTCCAGGGCGAGCGCGTGGAGCTCGCCGCCCATCTTGCCCTTGAGCGAGGCGTAGACCAGCTGGTGCTGCTTGACGCGGTTCAGGCCGGCGAAGGCCGTCGACACAATCCTCGCCTTGTAGTGGTCGCCGTCGCCGGCCAGGTCCACGACCTCGATCTCCGCGTCGGGGAATCCCTCACGCAGGGCGGCTTCCAGGTCGGGCTGGCTCATCGGCATGGGGGCTGCGTTTAGGCCGCCCCCGCGCCGAGGTCCACTCAGTCGATGATCGCCGAGTAGATGATGTTCTTCAGCTGGCCGCGGAAGTTGAAGGTGGCCGAGGGCATCAGCTGCGTCATGAAGACCACCGAGAGGTCCTCCTTCGGGTCCACCCAGAAGATCGTCGAGGCCGCGCCGCCCCAGTAGTAGTCGCCGCGCCCGTAGCCGCCCGAGGCCACCTCATCCAGGGTCGAGGCGAAGCCCAGCCCGAAGCCCACGCCGTCGTAGGCGGTTTCGGAGAAGGCCCCGATCGCCATGTCGGTCAGCGTCTTGGTCCCGCCGGCCAGGTGGTTCATGTGCATCAGCTCGACGGTGCGCGGGCCCAGGATCCGCTGGCCGTCCAGCTCGCCGCCGCGGCGCAGCATCTCGCAGAAGCGCAGGTAGTCGGCGCTGGTCCCGGTCAGCCCGCCGCCGCCCGACTTGAACCCCGGCTCCTTGAGGTAGTCGGAGGTCTCCGGGTCGTCGATCAGTTTCACCGACTTGTCGGCTTCGCGCTGGTAGTTGGCCGCGAACCGGTCCTGCTTGCCGGCCGCGACCTGGAAGGCCGTGTCCTTCATGCCCAGCGGCTGGAAGATGACCTCGTCGAGGTACTGCGCCAGCGGCTTGCCGGAGATCACCTCCACCAGCGCTCCCACCACGTCGGTGGCCAGGGAGTACATCCAGGCCTCACCCGGCTGATAGCGCAGCGGCACCTGGCCCATCTTGTCCAGGAAGATCTCCATGGTGTCCGCCCCGCCCAGCGAGCGGATTTTCAGGGCCCGGTAGGTCTTGTCGATCGGGTGCTGCAGGCCCACGCCCGGCAGGCCGCCGCCATAGGTGAAGCCGGCGGTATGGCTCAGCACGTCGCGGAAGCTGACCGGCCGGTTCAGCGCCTCCGTCACCATCCCGTCGCCCTCGCCGGACACCCACACCCGGTGGTTCCGCCAGCTTGGCGCATAGCGGTGCACCGCATCGTTCAGCTGGAAGTAGCCCTGCTCGTAGAGGGTCATCAGCGCAACCGAAGCGATCGGCTTGGTCATCGAATAGATGCGGTAGATGGTGTCGTCCCGTGTGGGTTTGCTCCGCTCGCGGTCCATCAGCCCGAAGTTCCTCGCGTAGGCCACGTGGCCGTGGCGGGCGACGGTGACCTGGCAGCCGGGGATCTTGCCGGGCGCGATGTAGTTGCGCTCCAGGAAGTCGGTGATCCGCTCCAGGCGGCCCGCGTCCAGGCCCGTCCACTGGGATTGGGCGTCCATCATTCCCTCCGGCAGTATCGTTCTTCGACTATGCCGGGCATCTTGGGCGCCGAAGCGGGAGAGCGGCAATGGAAGAGTTGGAGGCCCTGGCGGCGGAGGTGGGCGAGGCGCTGAAGGCGGCGGGCCAGACGGTGGCGGTGGCCGAGAGTTCGTCCGGCGGCCTGATTTCGGCGGCCTTGCTCTCGGTGGCCGGCGCGTCGAGGTACTATCTGGGCGGTGCGGTGGTCTACACCGGCAAGGCGCGCATGGCGCTGATGGACCTGCCGCGCGAGGCGGTGGCCGGCATGCGCTCGGCCAGCGAGCCCTACGCGCTTCTCCTCGCCCGCACCGCTCGCGAGCGCCACGGCGCCACCTGGGGCGTCAGCGAGACCGGCGCCGCCGGGCCCACCGGCAACGGCTATAGCGACGCCGCCGGCCACACCTGCATCGCCGTCTCCGGTCCGGTCGAGTTCGCGACCACCATCGAAACCGCCAGCGACGACCGAAAGGCCAATATGCGCGCCTTCACGGCCGCGGCGCTGCGGGCGCTGCAGACGGCGATGAGCTGAAGCCGCCGCCACGAAACAGCGCGCGCAAGGCGCTCAAGGTTGGACGGCTGCGGTCGCCGCCGCGCGCGTCGCGGCCTCGTCCTCGCCGAGCGACTCCGAAACGTTCTGCACCGCCGGCGCGGCGATGGCGCGGAAGGTCAGCACGTAGGGCGTGACGGGCTGGCCCGCGAGGCTGCGGAACAGGCGGTCAGGCGGGTGGCCAATACGCACGCCGTAGCTGGCGAACGGAACCACCCGGCAGACCATCCGCATGGTCTTGCGGTCGTAGCTCAGGACCGTCTCCTGGCGTGAGCCCGGGCAGGGATGCCGCAGCCCGGACACCTCGGCGAAGCGGCCGTCGCAGGTCATCCGCTGGTCGAACGTGACCCGCAGCACGAGCACGCCGGGCCGCACCTCCGCGCCGTTCGCCGGATAGGTGCTGACGATCCGCGGCGCCGGCGCGTCCCGGTCCCGGCGGGCTGGCAGGCACTCGGGCTTGCCCTGGACGACCAGTTCCTCGACGTCGGTGGCCGGCGCTGGCGGGGCGAACCCCGCCGACCCTACCGCCGCCGCAAGGATCGGAGCCAGCCGCATCGCTCAATCCGGCAGCGTTGGACGCGCGGCGCAGTTGCCGGCGATCTTCTCGCCGGCGAAGGCCTTCTTCACGAACACCGCCGACTCCCCGGTCGAGCCATTGACCGTGCCGGAGTGGTCCAGCGTCGGATAGAGGTGCTGTTCGATCCGCGAGCCCTTGGCGCACGCGTCGGCGCCGAGTTGCAGCTGCATGCGCGGCGGGACGTCCCGGTCCTGGCCGCCGGTGCCGAGAAACACGGGCGTCTTCAGCTTCAGGGTCGGATAGCCCATCACCGCGTAGGCCTTGGCGGTCAGCGGCGCCGGGTCCTTCTTGTAGCTGAGGTTGTAGGTGAGCTTGGCGTCCATGATCTGGCGCGCCACCTGGCCGTAGCAGGTGTTCGCCGTGCCGATCACGACCGGCTGGGCCCGCTCGGTCACGTAGTCGGCCACCGAGAACGTCGGGTCGATCTGCTCCAGGAGCGACATCAGCAGGAAATTGTAGCCCAGGGTGGCGTCGACGGCGTCGCGCGGCCGCGCCGCCTGCAACGCGCTCTGCGCCGCCGCCGAGAAATAGGGCGCGCCCGTCGCCACAGTCCCGCGGATGTCCAGCTCCGGCGCGTACTTCGGCGCATAGGCCGCCGTCGCGAACGCCGCCCCGCCGCCCTGGCTCTGGCCGATCAGCACCACCTTCTTCGACAAGCCGAACCCGCCGCCCTGCGCGGCGCGCACGCTGTCCAGCACCGAGTAGGCTGCGGGTCGCGTGGCCAGGTATGGATGCGGACCCTGAACGCCCAGGCCCTGGTAGTCGGAGGCGACCACCGCAAAGCCCTGGCCCAGCCAGAAGTTCAGGTAGGTCACGTCGCGCTGGCTGCGTCCCGCAAAGGATGGCGCGCATACGTCGGCCACCCCCACCGTTCCGTGCGCCCATGCGAGCAGCGGCCAACCCCCCGCGGGCGGCTCGCCCTTCGGCAGGTAGAGGACGCCGGAAACCGGAACCTTGTCCTTGCCGCCCAGACCGTCGGTGGAAACGTAGAGCAGGCGCACGCTCCGGCCGGCGTTCGCCAGGTCGCTCGGCCCCGCCTCCTGCCGCAGCAGCGTGCCCGGCTTGCCGTCCACCAGCCCGTTCCAGGCGTAGAACAGCGGCGTCCCGCCATCGCCGACGAGCAAGGCGGCCGCCTGCGCCGCGCCCGCAAACGCCATGGCCAGGACGAAAGCAGCTATTCGGATCATGTGCCCCCCGACCATCTGATCGCCCACCACCTTCGACCGCGCCCGGCCGGCTGGCAAGGTGAGCGGGATCACGCACAAAGTGATGAATCCTGTACGGGAACCATTTCCATGGGCTCCCGGTTGGAACCGCCCCTCGCGTCGCGAATTTCTGCCCCCGTCAGACTGCTACGCTTCCGAGAGGTTCCCCCATGTCCACGCTTACGGGCACGAACAGTGCCGACAATCTGGTCGGCTCATCCGACAACGATGTGCTCATCGGCGGCGCCGGTAACGACACGCTGAACGGTGGGGCGGGCACGGATACCGCCGACTACGAGAGCTCCACCTCTGGCGTGACGGTCAACCTCTCGACCGGCACGGCCAGCGACGGCCTCGGCGGAACGGACACCCTGATCAGCATCGAACAGGTCGGGGGCTCCGACTTCAACGACGTGCTGATCGGCAACGCCCTCGACAACTTCATCCTGGGCCGCCTGGGCAACGACTCCATCGAAGGCGGCGACGGCGACGACCAGCTGGTCGGCGGTCACGGAACGGACACCCTGGTCGGCGGCGCGGGCAACGACCTGTTGGCTCCGGGCACGGGCCCCGGCGCCAACGAGCCCAAGGAGCTGCTGTTCGGCGGCGACGGCTTCGACTCCGCCGACTACCGCGACCTGCCGTACGGGATCGCGGCGGACCTCTACTCCGGCACGTTCAACAATACCTACGATTCGATCGAGAACCTGCTCGGCTCGAACTTCGACGACACCCTGCGCGGCGACTACCGCGACAACGTCCTCTACGGCTACGACGGCGCCGACGTCTTCGAGGGCCGCGAAGGCGCCGACCTGATCGATGGCGGCGCCGGCACGGACATCGCCGTCTACTCGGGCGTCTTCAGCAACTACACCATCACCGCCAACGCCGACGGCAGCTTCACCGTGCAGGACAATCGCGCCAACCACGACGGCCGCGACACCATCCGGAACGTCGAGATCCTGCGCTTCGCCGACGGCGACCGCGCTCCGAGCGGTGGGGGCAGCCCCGGCGGCGGCTCGGTAGACGCCACCATCGCGGCGGCGATCACCAACATCCTGCGCATCAACGGGTCGAGCTCCAGCCTCGGCGTGACGCTGACCACCCAGGTCCAGGGCGGCCAGCTCAACATGAACCAAGCCATCGGGGAGGTGGTGAAGGCCGCCGACGCGACGACTGCGGTCGCCGTGCTGAGCTACCAGTTCTTCACCGGCAAGATTCCCAGCCAGGGCGGCATCGACTTCCTGGTGTCCACCAGCGGCCCGAACCCCAACAACCTGAACTCGGCCTACTACCAGTCCTTCAATATCGAGAACCGGTTCATCAACTTCGCCGTGAACCTCGGCAAGGCGGGCGAGGGCCGCGCGGCCTTCGAGCAGGCCTACGGCGCCAAGGACCTCTTCGAGGCCACTCGCAGCGCCTATACGACGATCTTCGGGGGCTCGCCTTCGGACGCCAAGCTGCACGCGCTCCTCGACCCGACGCTGAACCTCGGCGGCCAGACGATGACGCGAGCCGAGTACTTTGCGTACTACGGCCAGGACGGGGTGAACGGCATCGGCGCCAAGGCGGCGATGGTGGGCTGGCTGCTGGCCGAAGCGGCGAAGGCGGACCTCGGCGTGTATGCCCGGTCCAGCGACCAATTCCTGCTCGACCTGCAGGACGGCGCCGCTTCGTTCGCCGTGGACCTCGTCGGAACCTACGGCCAAGCCGACTTCGTCTTCAACCCGGGCTGAGTCTCCAGTTCAGTGCGTGGATGGCCCGGCTGCCTGTCAGCCGGGCCTTTTCATGCAAGCCCGACCCGCAAAGCGCTACTGTAGATGTAGTAAAGCAACGCCACCTTCTCGACACAATTAGAGCTTGGCCGCTGCGCCATCGTTGCTGTGATCCAGCGCACAGTGAAATACTGTCGCTGCACGTGAACTCAGGCTGAGCTTGCGAGTTTTGCGGCCGGTACTCCGATCGCAGGCTGAGTTGGCAAGAACATGACCTACTACAATCGCCTCGGGCAACCGATGCCTGAGACCCCCGACGATCCTGCGCGCGCCGCGGGCACTCCGGCGGGCGGTGAAACCATCCAGGCGCCGCCCGGCAACTCGTCGACCTCAGGCGAGGGCGGGGGCGACACCCTGGTCGGCTCCTCCGGCGACAACCGCCACTTCATCACCGATCCGCGCGACGTGGTGATCGAGCAGGCCGGCGGCGGGATCGACACGGAGATCGGCTACACCTCCATCCGGCTCGCGCCGAACGTCGAGAACCTGAAGGTCAACGGGGCCTTCAACTTCGCCATCGGCAACGAGCTCGGCAACCTGATCATCGTCGACAACGCCACCCACTGGATCTGGGGGGCGGGCGGCGACGACGTCCTGGTCGGCGCGACGACCGAGAAGACCACGTTCGTGATCAAGGCCGGCGAAGGCTCGGACGTGATCTACAACTGGAACGGCAACGACCAGGTCCAGTTCTGGGGCCAGGCCTTCCGCACGCCCGCCGACGTCCGCGCCGCCATGACCCAGTCCGGGTCCGACGTCGTGCTGCAACTGGCGGCCGGCGAGACGCTGACCTTCCGCAACACCACCACCGCGGCCTTCCAGGACCGTCAGTTCCTGCTGCCGCTCGACACCTCCAAGCTGGGCGGCGTCACCTTCGCCGACGAGTTCAGCAGCCTGTCGATCTGGGATCCGTCGCTGCAGACCGGCCAGTGGCGCGCCGAGTACCCGGGCAACCAGAAGGACGAGTGGGCCTACACGATCACCTCCAACGGCGAGCGGCAGGTCTATGTGAAGCCGGGCTGGTACGGCCAGGGCGAGCGCGATCTGGACATCAACCCGTTCTCGATCAACGGCGGGGTCCTGACCATCACCGCCACGAGGCTGGCCCAGTCCGACCGCGACGCCGCTTGGGGCCGCGAATATGCGTCCGGGATGCTCAACACCATGGGCATGTTCGAGCAGAAGTACGGCTACTTCGAGATGCGCGCCGAGCTGCCCACCGCGGTGGGGACCTGGCCCGCCTTCTGGATGATGCCGACGCCATACCGGGCCCAGACCGAAGCCGACATCATGGAGGGGCTCGCAGCGACCCCCTACGTCGACTACCGCCGCGCCTGGGGGAACTCCGACAACCTCTACGACAACGGCATCAAGACCGATCCGGGTGGATTCCACACCTACGGCATGCTGTGGACGCCCACGACGGTCAGCTTCTACTACGACGGCGTTGCGGTGCTGCAGGCCCCGACCCCCGCCAGCTGGACCGAGCCGATGGCCATGATCGTCAACATGGCGGTCGGTGGCTGGGGCGGCGAGCCCAACGAGACGATGTTCCCGGCGAACATGAAGATCGACTACGTGCGCGCCTATGCGCTCGCCGAGGGCGGCACGGTGATCGAGACGGGCACGCCCGACCCGCCGGCCGCCACCATCCGCGCCTCGGGTGGGCAGACCAACGGCCAGGTGAACACCCCGGTCGCGTTCGAGAGCAACGGCCAGCCGGTCACCTCCGCCGCGATCCTGGTTTCCGGGTCACGGCCGGCCGCGCCCACCAACAAGACCTTCGTCATCTGGGAGGATGCGGGCGCGGTGTTCGGCGCGGTCGCGCAGGGTGGCGTCTACGACACTGCGACCGGTCTGATGGCGGGTTCCTCCACCTTCACCGGAACCGGTTCCTGGCTCACCGACGGCAAGGTGGCGCTGGCCTTCATGCAGGGTGCGGATGCCTGGGTGATGGTGTTCGACACCGTCCGGCACACCTTCACGCGCCATGAACTCGGGCCGGCGAGCGGAGACGTGCGCATCGTCGCCACCCGCAACGGTGGCTTCGCCGCCTCCTGGGACGCTCCGGACGGCACGACGCATGGCCGCGGCTACGACGCCTTCGCCTACGACGGCGAGTGGTGGTACGGCCCGGAGCGCCAGCTCACCGGCGACCTCGTCGGCGTCACCGCCGGCGGCCAGCTGATCGCCCAATCCGGCGGCGGCCAGCAGCTCTACGACCTGGTCAACCCGCCCCGCGGAATCAACGCGCTGGTCTCCATCGGGCCGCAGGCCGGCGTGCAGCACGCCGAGGGCAATTCCGGCGTCACCAACTTCACGTTCACGCTCACCCGCACATTCGACCTCTCCGAACGGGTCACGGTCGGCTGGCAGGTCACCGGGCAGGGCGGCAATCCGGCCAACGCCGCCGACTTCCAGGGCGGCGTGCTGCCCTCGGGCGTGGCCACCTTCGACATCAACATCGGGACCGTGACGATCACCGTGCCGGTGGCCGGCGACGCCTTCACCGAGGGCAACGAGCAGTTCCTGGTCACCCTCGTGAACCCGAACGGCGCCAACCTGGGCCAGGCCACCGCCACCGGCTTCATCGACAACGACGACAATGGCGGGGATCCGCCGCCGCCGCCCCCGCCTCCTCCTCCGCCGCCCCCTCCTCCCCCGCCGCCGCCTCCGGGCGGTGACACGGGCATGGAGGCCTTCATGACCGCGATGGCCAACATCCTGCGCCCGGGTGCGCCCTCGGCCACCGCCGCGCAGGTGCAGTCCGGCCAGATGAGTCCGGCGGACGGCATTCCGCAGCTGGTGGTGGAGGCCCGCGCGACCACCTCGGTGGCGACCCTGGCCTACGAATTCTTTACCGGGCGCACGCCCTCGTCGGCCGGCCTGGACTACCTGGTTTCACCCCAGGGCCCGAACCCCAACAACCTGAATTCGGCCTACTACCAGTCCTTCAACATCGAGAACCGCTTCATCAACTTCGCGGTGAACCTGGGCAAGGCCGGGGAGGGCGCAGCCGCCTTCAGCGCCGAGTATGGGGGCCTGGACCTGATGGCCGCCACCCGCGCGGCCTACATCGAGATCTTCGGTGGAACCCCGTCGGACGCCAAGCTGCACCAGTTGATCGACACCACCGTGAACCTGGGCGGCGTGACCATGACCCGCGGCCAGTACTTCGCCGCCTATGGCCTGGACGGGCTGAACGGTCAGGGGACCAAGGCGGCCATGGTCGGCTGGCTGCTGGGGGAAGCGGTCAAGGCCGACCTCGGCGTCTACGCCAAGGTCAACGACGCCTACCTCATGGACCTCTCAGACGGTGGGCCGTACCTGGTCGACATCGTCGGCGCCTACAACGACCCGTCCTACGTCTACCACCCGGGCTGAAACACGACGGGTCCAGGCCGCCCTGCGGCCTGGACCCGATCTCCGTGTGCGGTCAGGCGAGGCCTGGCCGCAGCCGTTCTACGTCAGGCCTCGACGCGCCCGGCGACCCGCCGCCGACGCAGCGCATAGCCGGCGAAGCCGAAGCCGCCGATCATCAGCGCCCAGGCGCTGGGTTCTGGCACGCCGCCTTGGACGGCGGACTCGACGTTCTCGATGTCGAACGCCCAGTGCCCGTCGCGGCCGCATCCGGCCCCGCCGGTGACGTCATTGAATGAGGCCTGCGCCTCCGAGCAGCCGAAGGTCGCGGTGAAGTTGCCATCCCCGTCACGGCTGAAGCCGTCCATGAAGTTCGGCCCGACGGCGAAGTTGTTGTACTGCATCACCGCCACGGTGTAGCTCCCGGCGACCAGCATCTGGGTGAGGAAGGTGTCGTAGCAGGCGCCGGTCTCGGCGTCGGCCGCGACAAAATCGCATCCGCCGTCGTCGTTCTGGATCAGCAGAGCGCCGGTGCTGTCGAACAGGGCCAGGATCGGATCGAACCCACCCTGCGCGATCGTCGCGCCCGCGGCGTTCGTCCCGCCCGCATAGGACCACGTCCGCAGCGTCACGTTCGAGTCCGCCCCGACCACGAATCCGAACGTCTGGACGTTGTCGTCGCGCGTGAAGTTGCCGGTGAACGAGAAGTCGGCCGCCGCGGCCGGAGCCGCGATCGCCAGTGCCGCCGCCGCCGCGGCTACCGCAATAAGCTTCATGGAAGAAGCCCCCAATGGTTGCTACGTACGCTACGCACACGTGGCCAAACTGGGCCCATGCGTGACTACGCGCCTGGCGCGCAGCAGCGTCAACGCAACTCCCCTTACGGGGGAATTTGTCGACTATCCGACGTAGTTCAGCGCCAGCCCCGGCTGCGGCCAGCGGGTCTTCAGGAGCCGCCCGCCGCGTGAGGCGGTGATGAACGCGTCCTGCATGTCGGCGCCGCCGAAGCAGATGTTGGTCACCATCGGGTCCGGGACGGGCGTCTGGCGGATACGACCATCCGGAGAGACGGTGGTGATCCCGTCGGCGATCGAGGCCACGCAGACGTCGCCGTTGGCCTGCACCGCCAGCGAGTCGAAGAACGCCCGGCCAGGCGCCGTCCCCACCAGCCGCCCGCCGCGGCCGCCCTTCACCACCTGGCCTGGCCCGGTCAGGTCGAAGGCGATCAGCCGGCCGGTGAAGGTCTCCGCGGCGTAGACCACCGTCTCGTCCGGCGACAGCCCGATGCCGTTGTAGCCGGTGCCCCCGAACGACACTTCGCTGACCTCGCCGCCCGGGCTCGAATAGTAGACGCCTGACAGCGCCCGTGTCCGACGGCTTTGCTTGCCGAAGTCGGTGAACCAGAAGCCGCCTGTCCGATCGAACACCAGGTCGTTGGGCGCCGACAGAGCATGGCCGGCCACCTCGGCGATCACCCGTTCCCCCTTGCCCGTCGACAGGTCCACACGGTCGATGCCGCCCGGCTCGACCGGCCGGCCCGCCATGCCCTGGATCACCCCGCCGCCGTTGTTGGTGACCCAGACCGCCCCGTCCGGTCCGATCGCCGCCCCGTTCGGCCCGCCGCCCAGGTCGCAGATCACCTCCACCTTGCCGTTCCAGACCCGGCTCAGGGCGCCCCGCGCGATCTCCACCAGGATCACCGACCCGTCCGCCATCCAGATCGGACCCTCGGGAAACAACAGACCCTCGGCCAGCACCTCGAATGTCATCGGCCCGCGCCTCCCTGCGCCTGCTCCGACTGCCGCGCGCCGGCCAGGATCGAAGGCAGTGAGTAGTTCCCCTCGTGACAGGCGTACTCGAAGATCCGCCGCCCGGCGCGGAACACCATCTCGGCCTTCCACGGCCGTGTGAACAGCGTCGGGTCGGTCACCTCGAAGACATAGGTGATCTCGGCCGGCCCAGTGCGGGTGAACCGCTCCACCACCTTCGCGTGCTCGGTGAGCGAAAGGTCGTCGCTGATCTTGGTGAGGCCGGGGCGCAGTCCCGTCGTCTCGACCACCAGCGTTCGGCCTTCCCAGTGACCCGCCGCGGTTCCGGCCCAGTCGCCCGGGGCCGCCGCCGGTTTGCCCGGACCGATCGGGACGATGCGCAGGATGTTGGCCTTTTCCGAGACGATCGCCAGCCAGTCCTTCGTCTGGACGATGTTGAGCAGGTTGCCGTCATGGGTGTTGAGCAGCGGCGGCCCGCCGCCCGGACCGGTGATGCAGCGCTCCTCGGTGTCGCGCGCCTCGACGTTGTCGAAGTCGCCCTGCCAGCCCTTGTCGGCGTCCTGCACCCGCTTCTTGCCCTCCGGTGTCCAGGGCAGCCGCCCGTCCGGCGGGTCGACGATCCAGGCCGAGCGGATCTCGCCGCGGATGCGGGCCAGCCCGGGGCCGTTGTCTGGGAACTCGCTCTCCGCCTGCCCGAGCACGTCCTCCTTCTCGACCAGCGCGCCCCTCAACGCTCGCCGCGGCGCTTCGAACGCCTCGGCCTCGTAGGGCGTCGCCACCACGCCCTTGAACGCCTTCGTCGGCCGCTGCAGCCGCGTGTACCAGGCATGCGTCCACACGCCGGTGAGGTCGGTCGCGACCGGCGGCGCGGCCAGCGCCGGGCCGGCGGCGAACGCCAGGGCGGACACGGCGCCGAGAGTGGCGAGCGGAAGCGCACGAAGGCTCATTCGCCGACGCTAACAGCGGCGCTTGCCGCAGGCTACGCCGGCAGCGGCAGCACCTGGCCGTCGGCGTGGTAGGTCGACTGCGGCG
>CAZBXO010000021.1:26220-33302 GCA_964495645.1 uncultured Phenylobacterium sp.
TCGCCCACCCGCACCAGCATCTTGCCGAAGTTGCCGCCCTTGAGCATCTCGGCGAAGGCGCCCGGCAGCGCGTCCAGGCCCTCGCGGATGTCCTCGAGGTACTTCACGCGTCCCTCAGCCACCCACGGTCCCATCCTGGCCAGCATCTCGTCGTGGTGGCTGGCCACATAGTCGCCGACGAAGAGTCCGTGAACCGCGACGCCGCGCGCCTCGGCCGCCGCGGTTTCGGCCGCCCGCGCGTCGCCGCCGGCGTCGCCGTAGTGCGCGATCAGCCCGCAGATCGTCATCCGCGCGCCGGCGTTGAACAGCGGCAGCACCGCCTCGAACACCGCCCCGCCGACATTCTCGAAGTAGACGTCGACGCCGGCCGGGCAGGCGGCCTTCAGGTCCTCCCCAAACGTCGGCGACAGATGGCTGACGCAGGCGTCGAAGCCCAGGTCCTCCGTCACGAACCGGCATTTCTCCTCGCGGCCCGCAATGCCCACCACGCGGGCCCCGGCGATCTTCGCCAGCTGCCCGGCGATCTGGCCTACGCCGCCCGACGCCGCGGACACCACCACCGTCTCGCCGGCCTGCGGCGCGCACTGCACGATCATCCCGGCATAGGCGGTCAGACCCAGCATGCCGAGCACGCCCACCGCCTGGCTGATCTTGCCCTTCGTAGGATCGAGCTTGCGCGGGACCATGTAGGCGGGCCGCGCCACGCCCTCGCCCATCAGCGCGTGCGTCGCCCAGCCGCCGGTGTTGAACACGAAGTCCCCAGGCTCCAGCCCGTCGATCCGGCTTTCCAGCACCTCGCTCACGGTCCGCGCATGGCAGACGTCGCCCGGCTTCTCGGTCCCGCGGCGCCGATAGCCCCACTGGTACGGATCCAGGCTCACATAGATCGTCCGCACCAGCGCCTGCCCTTCCGCCGGAACCGGCATCGCCGCCTCGCGCAGCTCGAACGTTCCTTCGTCTGGCCAAGCCCCCATCGGCCGGTCGGCCACCGTCCAGTACCGGTAGGTCTCAGGCATCCGTCCCTCCGCCGCGCAGCGGCAATTGGACACCAAGACCACGAAGAGCACAAAGACCACCAAGGCGCCTTCGTGCCCTTCGTGCTCTTGGTGGTCTTCGTGTCCTTCTTGACGGCCCTACGGGCAAGAAGCGCACAATGGCTCCGCCATGACCATCAATCCCGAGCTTGCCCCCATCGTCGGCGAGATCGACTTCGATCCCGACGCCCTGCACGCCAAGTACCTCGCCGAGCGCGACAAGCGCCTGCGCGACGACGGCATCGAACAGTACGTCGAGGTCAAGGCCGAGTTCAGCCACTACGACGACGACCCCTACGTCGAGCCCGGCTTTACCCGCCCGCCCGTGTTCGACCACGTGGATTTCGCGATCATCGGCGGCGGCTTCGGCGGCCTGCTGATGGGCGCGCGCCTGCGCGAGGCCGGCTTCACGAAGCTGCGGGTCGTCGAGGCGGCCGGCGACTTCGGCGGCACCTGGTACTGGAACCGATACCCCGGCGCGATGTGCGACGTGGAGAGCTACGTCTACCTCCCGCTGCTCGAAGAGCTGAACTACATCCCCAGGCACAAGTACTCGTTCGCCCCGGAGATCCTCGAGCACTCGCGCAACATCGCCCGCCATTTCCGCCTCTACGACGACGCCCTGATGCAGACCCGCATCACGGGCATGGAGTGGGACGAGGGCCACAGGCGCTGGATCATCACCACCGACCGCGGCGACCGCTTCACCGCCCAGTACGTCGCCATGGCCAACGGCCCGCTCTCGCGGCCCAAGCTGCCCGGCATCCCCGGCATCCACGCCTTCAAGGGCCACACTTTCCACACCAGCCGTTGGGACTACCGCTACACCGGCGGGTCGTCGGAAGGCGGCCTCACGGGCCTGTCCGACAAGCGCGTCGGCATCATCGGCACCGGGGCCACGGCCATCCAGTGCGTGCCCCACCTGGGCGAATGGGCCAAGGAGCTCTACGTCTTCCAGCGCACGCCCTCGTCCGTCGACGTGCGCGCCAACCGCGAGACCGACCCCGAGTGGGCGAAGTCGCTGCAGCCCGGCTGGCAGCAGAAGCGGATGGACAACTTCAACACGATGGTCTCCGGCGGCGACGCCGAAGAAGACATGGTCTCCGACGGCTGGACCGACATCTTCCGGAACCTGACGGGCGCCGCGGCCAAGGAAGCCGCCGCCAAGCTCGGCCGCCGCCTGACCGGCTCCGAACGCGCCGAGCTGATGACGATTGCCGACTACCGCAAGATGAACCAGGTCCGCGCCCGCGTGGACGCCATCGTCAAGGACCCCGAGACCGCGGCCAAGCTGAAGCCCTGGTACCGCCAGTTCTGCAAGCGGCCGTGCTTCCACGACGAGTATCTGGATACCTTCAACCGTCCGAACGTCCACCTCGTCGACACCGAGGGGAAGGGCGTCGAGCGCCTGACCGAGACCGGCGTGGTGGCCGGCGGCCGCGAGTATCCGGTCGACTGCCTGATCTTCGCCACCGGCTTCGAGGTCGGAACCAGCTATACGCGCCGCGCCGGTTACGACATCGTGGGCAAGGGCGGCGTCACCCTCTCCGAGCACTGGGCGGACGGCCTGCGCACCCTGCACGGCCTGACCAGCCACGGTTTCCCGAACTGCTTCTTCCTGGGATTCACCCAGACCGCGATCACCGTCTCGGTGCCCCAGGCGCTCAACGAGCAGGCCAGGCACGTCACCCACATGATCACCGAGGCGAAGAAGCGCGGCGCCGAAGTCCTCGAGCCGACGCCCGAGGCCGAACAGGCCTACGTCGACGAGATCCGCAGCCTGGCCCGCCTCGGCCAGCGCTTCTACACGGAGTGCACGCCCGGCTACTACAACTCCGAAGGCCAGGCCGGGAACCGCAAGGGCTTCTTCTCCGACATGTACGGCGCCGGCCCCCTGAAGTTCTTCGACGTCCTCAAAGCCTGGCGCGCCGAAGGCAATCTGCCAGGATTGGAGCTGCGCTGACGCTGCGCGCGCCGCGGCGCATCCCCCTAGCTCCCCTTCGTCAGCGCATCGAACACCGCGCCATTGAAGCCGTTCAGCATGGCCCAGAGCTCGGGCGCGTCCGGCGAGGTGTAGGCGGAGTTGATCGCCACCACGATCTTCTCCTCCGGGTAGACCAGGATCGACTGGCCGTAGATGCCAGAGGCCTCGTAGGCCCGCGGGCCGATCCACCAGAAATAGCCATAGCCCAGCGGCAGCGGGCGATCATGCGTCACCTGGGTCTTGGTCGACTCGGCGATCCAGCCCGGCGGCGTCACCCGCCTGCCGCCGGCGTAGCCGTTCTCCAGGGCGAACAGCCCCACGCGGGCGAAGTCGCGCAGCCGCGCCTGGATGCAGCAGCCGGCCTGCTCGCGGCCCTTCTGGTCGACCATCCAGTGGGCGTCGGCCTCCATGCCGAACGGCCGCCAGATCTTCTCCGACAGGTAGTCCGCGAGCGGCTTGCCGACGGCCCGCGACACCACCAGTCCGGCCAGGTGTGTCTCGAGCGTGTTGTAGTGAAACGTCCCGGCCGGCTGCGCGCGTGGCAGGGTCTTCAACACCGTCATCATCGCATCCGGGTCGGTCGCCGCCAGCCGTCCCATCCGCTGCAGGTCCGAGTTGGGGTCGAGGTAGGCTTCGTTCCATTTCACGCCCGAGCTCATGGTCAGCACCTGCTTGACCGTCACCGTCTCGTAGGCGCTGCCCTTCAGTTCCGGCACGTGCTGCGCCACCGTGTCGGTCAGCTTCAGCTTGCCGTCGGCCACCGCCGCGCCGGCCAGCAGCGACGTAATCGACTTGGCCACCGACTGCGACGGCCAGCGGTCCTGTGGCGTGCGACCCAGGCCGTACTTCTCCAGCACCACCTTGCCGTCCTTCAGCACGATGACGCCGGAGACCCGCTGGGCGGCCATCCAGCTGTCGACCGTCCAGTCCTTGCCGCCCTGGCGCCACTTCGGATCGATCCGGAACGCCGCCGCCGGCAGCGCCCGCACCGGCCCGCCCGCCTTCGCCACATGGGTGGGATAGATCTGCTCCAGCTTGGCGAACCAGCGCTCCCGCTCGGCCTGCGGCCAGTTGAGGTAGGAGCCGGTGGGAGGCGTCTGGGCGACGGCGGGGCCGCTGAGCGCAGCGGCGGCGAGGAGCGGGGCGAGGATCGAGCGGGCCATGGCCGAGCTTGGTCCCTTCCGCGGCGCCGACGCAAGTTGCGCGCGGCCGCGGGTCAGCGGAAGCTCTCCCGATGTTCCAGGCCACGGCGATCCAAGGTGACCCCCGCGCCCGCGGCCGCGCCCATGGCGAAGCGGTCGGCGAACGCATCCGCGAGCATCGCGACGCCTGGTTCAGGTCGCTCGGCGACGACCCCCAGGGCTGGGTGGCCGACCTCCTGCGCGACACCGACTTCCAGCCCGCCATCCGCGTCTTCGCGCCCGGGCTGCTCGAGGAGGTGGAAGGCATTGCAGAGGGCGCCGGCCTGCCGCCGGACCACCTCTACGCCCTGCAGTTGCTCGACGAGGAGTGGGCCTACCGCATCCGCCGCAACGCCGGCCAGCCCAAGGCCAAGTGCTCCAGCTTCGGCATCGCCACCGCCGACCTCGCCTGGATCGGCCAGAACATGGACCTCGGCGGCTACACCGACGGCGCCCAGACGCTGCTTCGGATCGCCCCGCACGAGAACGACCCCGGCGCCCTCGTCTTCACCACCGCGGGCATGGTGGGCCTGATGGGGGTCAACGACGCCGGCCTCGGCGTCTGCGTCAACTCGCTGCCCCAGCTCGCGTCGCGTTCCACCGGCGTACCCGTCGCCTTCGTGCTGCGCCGTCTCCTGCAGTCGCGCAGCATGGCCGAGGCGGCGATGATGGTGCGCACCATTCCCCACGCCACCAACCAGCACTACGTCATCGCCGTGGCGCGCGAAGTCCGCTCCTTCGAGGCCTCGGCCGACGGCGTCGTCGAATACCGCCCGCCCGACCACACTCGCGTCCTGCACACCAACCACCCCCTGGAAGCCGCGCCGACCGAGCCGGAGCCACCGGCCTACCGGGTCAACTCCATGGCGCGCCTGAAGTCGCTCGAAAGCCGCCTATCCGAGGGCCGCGTCGATCTCGACGTGGTGCAGGGTGCGCTCACCGCCTGCGACGACCCCGAGCATCCGGTCTGCCGCGTCCGCGACGAGAAGGGCCTGACCATCGGCTTCACCACCGGGGCGATGATATCGCGCCTCACGTCTTCCGGCGTGGAGTCCTGGGTCAGCCCCGGGCCCCCCAGCGTTCGCGGCTGGACCGAGTTCTCTTTCTAGCTACTGCGAGCGGCCGCGGCCCTCGATCGGGATGATATCCTCCAGCACGTCGCCGCGCACCAGATGGAGCCAATCGTAGCGGTCCAGTGTGGGGTCGATGTGGCCGGGGACGAGGTCCACCCGCTCGCCGCGTTCGACCGGCGCATCCGGCCGGGTCAGCATCCCGTGCTCGTCGCCGAAGAAGCGGAACGTCGAGCCGGCGAACTTCGCCGTCGCCGGATGGGGCGGGGGCCCGTCGGTCGACAACGCCTTCAGCCCCGCGTCCAGCGTCACCCACTTCGGCTGGTTGGCGCTGATCACCGTCGCCGCAATGGTCAGGCTCTGGGCGAACGCCCCGTCCGGGTCGTCCTTGAGCGCATCGCGATATTCGCGGTCCATGAAGGCGTAGGACCCGGGCTGCACTTCGCTCAGCACGCCCTGCGCCGCATCGGCTTCGAAGGTCCCGGTGCCGCCCCCCGTCACCACCTCGATCCCGTGTCCGGCCGCCCGCAGCGCGTCCCGCACCGCCGCCAGCCGCGCGATCCCCTCCGCCACGGCCGAGGCGCGCGCGTTCGCGCCCTCCATGTGCTGCCAGTGGCCGCCGTAGCCCTGCACGCCGATCAGCCGCAGGTTCGGATGCTTGGCGATCGCCGCCGCCACCGTCAGCGCGGCCTCGGGTGACGCCACGCCCGTCCGCCCGAGCCCCACGTCGACGTCGATCAGCACCTGCATCGCCGCGCCGGTGGCGCCTAGCTCCGCCGCGCCGTCCGGATGGTCGACCACGATCCGGAAGTCCGCGACGCGGAGCGCCAGCGTCGCCGCCCGCGCCGCGTTCGGCGCGCCCGCGATCGGCGACGTCACCAGGATCGACCCGATCCCTGCCGCCGCCATCGCCTCGGCCTCCGCCAACTTGGCGCAGCAGATCCCGACCGCCCCGGCCGCCATCTGCCGCCGCGCGATCTCAGAGCACTTGTGCGACTTCGCGTGCGGCCGGAGCGCCAGCCCCGCGGCGTCCGCCCGCGCCTGCATCCGCGCCACGTTGGCCTCGAACGCGTCCAGGTCCAGCACCGCCGCCGGCGTCGGAATCAGCGCCCTCGACCCCGGCTGCCCGATCAGCGAACGCGCATAGGCGAGGTGAGGGGGTTCCAGCTCTAGTCCCCCATGTACCCGGGCATCCACCCCTCGTGCGCCGCGCGCAGCTCGTCCAGCGCCAGGTCGAAGAGGCCCGGACAGGCGAAGCGGTCGCCGCCGGCCTCGCCGACCACGTCGGCCAGCACGCCGGCCTTGCGGGCGGCGGCCACGATGGTGTCCGGCAGGGAGGTGGCGATCAGGTAGCGAGCCTGGTCCTCGGCAAAGAGCAGCACGTGGGCCCGCGGCCCTGGCTCGACGTTCAGCGTGACGCCGAGCCCCGACGCCAGCGCCATCTCCGCCGCCGCCGCCGCGAGGCCGCCGTCGGAGAGGTCGTGCACCACGGTGCAGTGGTCACCCTGGATCAGCATGCGCACGAAGTTGCCGGTCCGCCGCTCGGCCTCCAGGTCGACCGGCGGCGGCGCCCCGTCCTCGCGGCCCAGCACCTCCCGCAGGTACATGGAGGCGCCCAGCTCGCCGGTGGTCACGCCGAGCAGTACGAGCGACTGCCCCGCCTCCAGCGAAGCGAAGTCCGCCCGCCGCGCGTAGTCCGCGATCAGGCCCACGGCGCCCACAGTCGGCGTCGGCGGAATGGCCGCCCCGTTGGTCTCATTGTAGAGGCTGACGTTGCCGCTCACGACCGGGAAGTCGAGGGCCCGGCAGGCCT
>CAZBXO010000022.1:0-22261 GCA_964495645.1 uncultured Phenylobacterium sp.
CCGAAGCCGGCCAGCATCACCGCCCAGGCCGCCGGCTCCGGGACCAGGCCGTACTGCAGGTGGTCCACCTCCAGCCCCGGGTTGTCGAAGATCACCAGCCGGCCGATCCCCCCGGCGTAGCGCACCCCGAAGAACCGGTCCTCCGCCAGCGTCCCGTTGATGGCGTTGTCGGCGCCGTTGTAGGTCAGCCCGCCCAGGAAGGCGCCGTCGCCGTCATAGGCCTCGAAGTGGATCGGGTTGTTGCCGTCGGTCCACACCAGGCCCGCCACCCGCGGCAGCGAGCCCAGGACGGCGGCGTCGAAGGTGAACTCCATCCGCCCGGCCGAGAAGAAGCTGTGGCCGACCGCTCCGTTGCCGCCGTTGCCGACGGAATCCACGTTCACCGAGGTCAGCGAACAGGTGGCGTGGGTGATGCAGACACCGTTGGGCGCCGGCCCGGCCACCGAGACCCCGGGCGTATTGAAGAGACCGTCCTCCAGGTCCTCCAGGTAGAAGGCCGTATAGTCGGCCGGATCGAACGGACTGTCGGCGAACGACAGGTAAGGGGTCGGCCCGAAGAAGGTCGGGACGGCCGCGGCCGCGGGCGCCGCTGCGGCCAGGCTCAGCGCGACGAACGCGCACGCAACTCTGATCTTCACTTCACACTCCCCACAGGCTCGCCCACATCATGCGGCGACCCTGGCAGCCTCACCCGCGGACCGCGGCGGGGGTATCGTCCGGCGGGGGGAGAAAGAATGAGCGGAAGTCCCTGGGAGCCCCGGCCGCCGCCGGAGCCGCCGCCACCGCCGCCTCCCGATCGCGGGCGCTTGTGGCTGTGGCTGGCGCTGATGGCTGCGCTCGCCGTCCTGGTGTTCGCGCTCTCCCGCGCCTTCCCCTGGGCCGTGCGCACGGGCGAGAGCCGCGCCGACCTCGCCTACAACCTGGGCTTCCTGGCGCTCGTCGCCGCCTCGCTCTTCCTGGGCGGCCGCGCCGGCCTGGTGCGCCAGCACCTGCGCCACGCCGCGATCTGGGCGGCCATCTTCGCCGTGGCGATCCTCGCGGCCGCCTATCGCGAGGAGCTCACCGGCCTGCCGAAGCGCCTGAGCCTCGCGTTCGGCAGCCACGAGCCTGTCGTCACCGCCGAGCGCGAGCTGGTCATCCCCCAGGCCGACAACGGCGCCTTCATGGTCATCGCCACCGTCAACGGCCGGCGGATCCGCTTCCTGGTCGACACCGGGGCCAGCGACACGGTGCTCAGTCCGGCGGACGCCCGCAGCCTCGGCGTCGACCCGGCCGGCCTCGACTACAGGTACGAGGCCGAGACCGCGAACGGGGTCGGCCGCTCGGCCCTCTTCGTCGCCGACCGCCTGGAGGTGGGGCCGATCCGTCTCGACGGTTTCCCCATGGCGGTCAATCAGGCCCCGCTCACCCACTCCCTGCTCGGCATGAGCTTCCTGCGCCGCCTCGACTCCTTCGAGGTCCGGGACGAGCGCCTGATCCTGCGTTGGCATGACGAGTAGGCGGGGCCGCCTCGCCATTGCGGGCTTCGCCGTGGCGCTGGCCGTAGGCCTCGCGGTGGGCCTCCAGACGCTCAGCCGCGCACGCTGCTTCGCGCTCGGCGCGCCGGCCCTTTGCCGGGTCGATACCGACAAGCCGCTGGTGGCGCTCACGTTCGACGACGGCCCCACCGACCTCGGCGTCGACGCCGTCCTGCCGATCCTCGCCGAGCACCACGCCCAGGCCACCTTCTTCCTGATCGGCGAGCAGCTGGCCAGACGCCCGGACCTCGCCGCCCGTCTCCGCGCCGCCGGCCACGAGCTCGGCAACCACAGCTACAGCCACCGTCGCATGGCCATGCACTCGGGCGGCTTCTACGAGCGCGAAGTGGCGGACACCGAGGCGCTGCTGGCCAGGACCGGAAGCCGCTCGGGGCTCTTCCGCCCGCCGTACGGCAAGAAGCTGCTGGGCTTGCCGCTGACCCTTCGCCGCCATGGCCTGACGATGACGATGTGGGACGTCGAGGACCCGAACACCAAGGACCCCGCCGCCTACGCCGCCGAAGTCGTCAGCAAGGCCCGCCCCGGCTCCATCATCCTCATGCATCCGATGTACCCGGCGAACGCCACGGCCCGTGAAGCCCTCCCGGCCATCCTGCAGGGCCTCCGGACCCGAGGCCTGCGTGCGGTCAGCGTGGGCACGCTGCTACGGGAAACAGGGGCGCCATGAGGCGCGCTTGCTAAGGAAGGGGTGGGTGGGTATATCCCGCGCCTCCCGAGGCGGACGCGTAGCTCAGCGGGAGAGCACTACGTTGACATCGTAGGGGTCGCTGGTTCGATCCCAGCCGCGTCCACCATCCCTCTTCTGATGGATCAAGGCCCCTCAGGCCGCGATCATCCGCTCCACCTCGGTGACGATTTCGCGCAGGTGGATGGGCTTGGAGAGCACCTTGGCGCCGGCCGGCGCCTTGTCGCCGGCGGCCAGCGCCACCGCGGCGAAGCCGGTGATGAACATGATCCGCAGGCCAGGGTGCCTGGCGGCCGCCTGGCGGGCCACCTCGATGCCGTCCATGCCGGGCATGACGATGTCGGTCAGCAACAGGTCCCAGGGCTTGTCCAGATGCGTCGCCGCCTCGTCGCCGTCGGCGCAGGCCGTCACCTCATGGCCCGCCCGCTCGAGCGCGCGGGCGAGAAAGCCGCGCAGGGAGTCGTCGTCTTCGGCAAGCAGGATGCGGGACATGCGGGCTTTGCGGCGGTTGCGGGTCTGAGACGACTACGTAAGTCCCCGGAGGTAAAGGCGCGATGAAGGTGGTTTGACCCTTGGGGAAGGTCAGCGTTCTATGGGGCGACATGAATGCGTGGGATTCCGCCGTCGGCAAGCAGGCGCCGGAGGCTGCGGCGGCCTTCGTGCTGCGGCGCCCGGTCGCGCCCGGCCGTGCCCTGCCCACGCCGCTGGTGTTCGCCTCGCCGCACTCAGGTCGTTGCTATCCCGACGACATGATGGACGCCGCGGCGCTCGACGCCACGTCGATCCGCCGCTCCGAGGACGCCTTCGTCGACGACCTGATCGAGGGCGCGGTCGAGCACGGCGCGGCGGTGATCGCGGCGGGCTTCGCGCGAGCCTACATCGACCTGAACCGCGAGCCGTTCGAGCTCGACCCCGGCATGTTCGCCGACGAGCTGCCGGAGTTCGCCCGCGCCCGCACCGCCCGCGTCGCCGCCGGCCTGGGCGCCATCGCCCGCGTCGTCTCCGAGGGCCAGGAGATCTACCGCCGCAAGCTCACCTTCGCCGAGGCGCAGGCGCGCATCGAGGGGGCCCACCAGCCCTACCACGAGGCGCTGGAGGCCCTGGTCGAGGAAGCGCTCGCCACCCACGGCTTCGCCATCCTGATCGACTGGCACTCGATGCCGGCCGCCGCCGCCAGGGTGGGCGGACGCGAGCGGTCCTGCGACTTCGTGCTGGGCGACCGGTTCGGCGCCGCCTGCGCCGGCGTCCTGCCCATGCGGGTCGAGCGCGAGCTTGAGCGCCACGGCTACCGAGTGGCCCGCAACACGCCCTATGCCGGCGGCTACACCACCGAGCACTACGGCCGCCCCAACCGGCGCATCCACGCTCTGCAGATCGAGATCAACCGCGCCCTCTATCTCGACGAGGCGACGCTCTCCCCCACCTCGGGCTTCGCCAGGCTGAAGGCCCACGTCGAGGACCTGACCCGCAAGCTGGCGTCCGCCGACTGGAGCGCGCTGAAGGCGGCGTAAGAAAAAAGCCGGGCCCGAGGGCCCGGCAGTTCATAGGGAGGAAACGCCCAAGAAGGGCAAACCCAATCTAGGGTGCAGCGCACAAATCTGCAAGACGCATTTGTGCGGCGCACAATGGGCTGGCGGCAAATCGCCCCTTGGCGTAGAAGCGCGCGCCTCGTCTCCCCACCTTTCGCGTCCGCATGTCCCTCCGAAACATCGCCATCATCGCCCACGTCGACCACGGCAAGACCACGCTCGTCGACCAGCTGCTCGCCCAGTCGGGCGTCTTCCGCGCCAACGAGGCGACGGTCGAGCGCGCCATGGATTCCAACGACCAGGAGCGCGAGCGCGGCATCACCATCCTGGCCAAGTGCACCTCCGTGCTCTGGCACGGCTCGGCCGGGGACACGCGGATCAACATCATCGACACCCCGGGGCACGCCGACTTCGGCGGCGAGGTTGAACGAATCCTGGGCATGGTCGACGGCTGCGTGCTGCTGGTCGACGCCGAGGAAGGCGTCATGCCGCAGACCAAGTTCGTGCTCGGCAAGGCGCTGAAGATGGGCCTGCGCCCCATCGTCTGCCTGAACAAGGTCGACCGGCCGCACGCGGACCCCGACCGGGTCCTGAACGACGCCTTCGACCTGTTCGCGGCCATGGGCGCCACCGACGAGCAGCTGGACTTCCCGCACATCTACGCTTCCGGGAAGAACGGCTGGGCCACGCTCGACATGGCCAAGCCGTCCGAGACGCTGGCCCCCCTGTTCGACCTGATCGTCGCGCACACGCCGCCGCCCAAAGCCGAGGCGCGCAAGGACGAGCCGTTCCAGATGCTCTCCGTGCTGATCGAGAACGACCCGTTCCTGGGCCGCCTGCTGACCGGCCGCATCGAGAGCGGCAAGGCGACGCCCGGCCTCGCCATCCATGCCCTCAGTCTCGACGGCAAGGAGATCGAGCGCGGCCGGATCACCAAGGTGCTGGCCTTCCGCGGCCTGAAGCGCCAGCCGATCGACGAGGCCGAAGCCGGCGACATCGTCGCCATCGCCGGCCTCTCCAAGGCGACCGTCGCCGACACCCTCTGCGCGCTGGAGGTCACCGAGGCGCTGCCGGCCCAGCCCATCGACCCGCCGACCATCTCCATGACCGTCTCGGTCAACGACAGCCCGCTGGCCGGGCGCGAGGGCGACAAGGTGCAGTCCCGCGTCATCGCCGCGCGCCTCATGAAGGAGGCCGAGGCCAACGTCGCCATCCGCGTCACCGAGACCGCCGAGAAGGACGCCTTCGAGGTCTCCGGCCGCGGCGAGCTGCAGCTGGGCGTGCTCATCGAGACGATGCGCCGCGAGGGCTTCGAGGTGTCGATCAGCCGCCCGCGCGTCGTCTACCAGACCGACCCGGAGACCGGCGAACGCCTGGAGCCCATCGAGGACGTCATGATCGACGTGGACGACGAGTTCACCGGCATCGTCATCGAGAAGCTGTCGGCCCGGAAGGCGGAGCTGAAGGACATGGGCGCGTCCGGCGCCGGCAAGACGCGCCTGTCGCTGATGTGCCCGTCGCGCGCCCTGATCGGCTACCAGGGCGAGTTCCTGACCGACACCCGCGGCTCCGGCGTCCTGAACCGCGTGTTCAGCCACTACGAGCCCTACAAGGGTCCCATCGACGCCGGTCGCAAGGGCGTGCTGGTCTCCAACTCCGACGGCGAGACCGCGGCCTACGCCCTGTGGAACCTGGAAGAGCGCGGCTTCATGTTCGTGGGCGCCGGCGAGAAGACCTACCAGGGCATGATCATCGGCGAGAACTCGCGGTCCGACGACCTCGACGTCAACCCGATGAAGGCCAAGCAGCTCACCAACGTCCGCGCCTCCGGCAAGGACGAGGCCGTGCGCCTCACGCCGCCCCGCCGCCCCACCCTCGAACAGGCCATCGCCTACATCGAGGAAGACGAACTGGTCGAAGTCACCCCCAAATCCATCCGCCTCCGCAAGAAGGTCCTGAACCCGAGCTTCCGCAAGAAGCGGGTCCGGGAGGACTGAGGGCGCGCGGGACACGGCCCCGAATAAGGTTCCTATAATTGTGAGCTTCGACGCGATGGTGCAGCGTCCCACAGCGTGAACTTCTCCACGCTGCTATCGCCGCCGCGCGGCCCCCCGAGAGTCGCGCGGCGGACTTTCTGCAGCCTCGACAGCGACCGTTGCGGCGCGCAGAGCGACGGGCCCGATTGGGTGTCGACCATCATTGGCGCCGACTTCCAAGGCTCGGAAGCCGCGATGAAGCGCAACCAGCGTCACAGGCCGCGGTCGGACCACTCCGGCCTCGAAGTTCACCACGGTCCGCTCCACCAGCCCTGAACGCCGCGCCAGATCGGCGGCGGTGGCGCCTAGCGCTTCACGCCGGCTTCGGCATTCATCCGGCGTCATGACGAACCCAGGAGGAGGACGACGGTGTGGGCGTTCCGATTGCGCGCCCAGGCCTCCTCGCCGGAACCCGGGTCGAGAGGCCGCTCCTTCCCGAACGATATTGTCTCGATGCGGTCGGCGGATATGCCTTCGCCGATCAGGTAAGCCCGCACGGAGGTCGCCCGTCGGGCGCCGAGCGCGAGATTGTACTCGCGCGTGCCTCGCTCGTCCGCATGGCCCGCGATCTGGACCCGGACGTCCGGCCGTCGCTTCAGCCAGGTCGCCTGGTCGCGCAGCACGGCGCGGGCCTGTTCGCTCAGGGCTTCGCTGTCGAGCGCGAAGTAGACCCTGTCGCCCGCGGCGGCGGCAAACGCCTCCTGGACGGACATCGCGGCGGAACCCCCGGGCTGCTGCGGCGTGGCCTGGCTCTCCGAGCTCGGCGGAAGCGGGGTCGCGGCGGCGGAGGGACCGACGGGCGTCGGTTTCGGCTTGCTGGCGCACCCGGTCAGGAGCGCCCCCGCCAGAATGGTCGCCGCGAGGCCAATGCGTGACATCGACATGATTGAAAGTCCCTCGTGGAGGTTGGTTCAGGATGAAGCGGCAGCCGCCAGGTCGGAGCCCGGGGCGGACGCAAGCAGATGCATGTTGCGCTGCCGCTGCTCCGCGGCCGCGTCGTCGTAGAGGAAGGGAAGCGTCGCGAACCGCCGCCCCTTCGTGACGGGCAGCGCTTCGTGCAGGAGGCTGCAGCTGAAGACGATGGCGCCCCCTGTCGGAGCGCGGTAGGTGCGCCCGCCGAACTCGGGGAAGCGCAGGTCTCCGCCCTCGTAGTCCTCGGTGTTCAGGTTGATGGTCACCGCAAACCGCCGATGCGCCGTGCCGGCGGTCGTGTTGTCTCGATGTGGCCGGAAGTATCCGCCTTCGGCGGCGTCGTAGCAGGCGACGATGTCCCGTTCGATCCGCGTCGCCGCGAAGGCGAACGCCTTTTCGATCTCCGGGACCAGGCGATGCCTCAGGCGCGCGCGCAGCAGGTCCCGGAGAACGGGATCGGTGATGTCCGCGTCGCGGCGACGCTTGAAGGTGTCGAGAACCCCCACGGTTCTCCCGTTCACTTCGCGCATCACGCCCGAAGGCTTGCCTCCGCACTGCTCGTAGACCTCGATGAGGCGATGGCAGAAGGCGGGCTCGAGGACGCGTGGAACGATGAGCACCGGTGCGTGGATCGGCGTGCCGGCGTGGGAGTCGGGCGGGGGGAGTCGCCGCACCTCGTCGAGAAGGGACGGAAAGGCGTCGATCGGCGCCCCGAAGAGCACGCGCAGCGACGGATCGAGCACGAGCCAGTGCGGATGCCGTCGCCCGCCTTCTTCCAGGGCGTGGTAGAGTCGGCTGACGGAGCTGTCACGGTCGAGGAACCAGCGGACACCCCTCTCATCCCTGGCGGCGGCGATGGCGGCCTCGTTCCGCGTCACCAGAAAGGCGCAGGCGATTTCGTCGTCGAGCACCGCACGCTGCTCCGGCGTGACCCGCAGCGCGGCATGCGCCTCGTCCGCGGCGTCCGGCAGGAAGCCCAGCACGACGTATCGACCGGCGACGCTGCCGAAGTCGAATGCGGGATTGGTCGGCGTGGCGCAAATGAACCAGGGAGCGGGCGCGCCCGGCATGAGAGCCATCAGCGTCGCTCCGCGGGCCCGCGTTCGTCGAACGGCGGGGCCGTCTGGCCCCACACCAGCCGGACCAGCTGCAGCCAGACGTAGGCGACCAGCCCTGCGATCCCGACCGTGGCGAGGAATAATTCGATGCTCGAACTCATGGACTCATCAGCGAAGGCCCGCCGGCGCCTGGCATTGGGGTACCAGGTGGGTAGTTCCTCGCCGACGAGCCCCGCTCAGCCATCGGCCGAGGCGATCGTCACCGCCAGCATAAGAAGGTTATAAGGCTTGTCCGCGACGGCCCCGCATAACGACCCCATAATTGACCCGGGGTGGCGGCTAATGAACGTCCTGCGTATGGGCCGAGATGTGGCGAAGCCGCTTGAATGGCTGGGACAGCGTCAGCGCCTCCGCCCCGTGGCCCGCTATCTCGCCGTCATCCCGATCGTCCTGATATCGGCGCTCGTCGCAGAGCTGTTCTATCGGCTGACGGGAAGCGACCGTCTCTCCAGCATCTTCCTCGCTGGCGTCTTCATCTCCGCTTTCCTCCTTGGATCCGGACCGTCCTACGCCGCCGCAGCCCTGGCCTTCGGGACTTACATGTTTCAGGTGGATCCGCGGTTTCGCTTCACCTTCGGTTCCGCGGACGACTTCAACGTCCTGATGGTCTTCGCCGCCGTTTCCGTGCTGACGGGCACGCTGGCGGGGCGGCTGCGTCGCGGAGCGGAACGCGAACGGTCGCGCCAGCAGCTGGCGGTATCGTTGCTGGCGGCTACGGAGGAGTTTTCGGCCAACTCCGATGAGACCGCCATCCGGCGGTGTCTTGCGCGCCACCTGAGCCAGGCCGCGCAGGGACGGGCGGCCTGCTTGGGCGCCGGGCAGTGGTTCGTCGCGCCCGAATACGAGCTGGAAGAGGACTTGAGACGCACGTTCGAGGCGGCGGAAGAGGCGGCTCTGCGGGGCGTCCGCGATACGCAACGCGCGGGCGACTGGCGCGTGCGCGGCCTCCATGCAGGGGGGCAGTTCCTCGGTGTCGCGGGCTGGCGCCCAGGCAGCGGCGCCCTGCTCGCGGCGGACGACCTGACGGTCCTGGACGCGCTCGTGGACACCGGCGCGGCGGCGATTTCGCGGGCCCGTCTGGCGACGGCGAAGGCGGATGCCGAGAGCCGCGCCCGCACCGAGGACCTGCGCAACGCGTTGCTCTCCTCGATTTCCCACGACCTTCGGACCCCCTTGTCTTCGATCCTGGCGTCCGCAACCAGTCTGCGGGAGTTCGGCGAGGACTTCCCCCCCGAGACCCGACGCGACCTCGCCGCCACCATCGAGGAGGAGGCCCGCCGCCTCGACGCCTTCGTCGCCAACCTGCTGAGCATGACGCGGCTGGAAGCCGGCGCGCTCTCGATCGAGTGCGCGCCGTTCGAATTGCAGGAATCCATGCGCCGGGTCCTCGAACGATGGGACCATCTCGGCGATCGCATCACCCTTGGCTCGGGCATCCTGCCCTTGGGGATGGGAGATCCGATGCTCTTCGAACAGGCGCTCGGGAACGTCATCGACAATGCGCTTCGGCACGCCGGCGAAGCGGGCCACGTTTCGGTTGCCGGCAGGTTCTGCGGATCGGATCTCGAAGTCACGGTTCTGGACGAAGGACCCGGCGTCGGCCCCGGCGAGGAGGAGCGCATCTTCGAGAAGTTCTACCGGACGTCTTCCTCCCGGCAGGCGCCCGGGACCGGATTGGGGCTGTCGATCGTACGCGGGCTGATGCGGGCCATGGGCGGGGAGGCGACCGCGGCGAATCGCACGGATGGCGCCGGTCTCGTCGTCACCTTGAGGCTGCGGGCCGCGACATGACGGACGCCACGCTTCTGCTGGTGGACGACGAGCCGCAGCTTCTGCGCGCGCTGCGGCCCGCGCTCGCCGCGGCCGGGTATGCGGTCGAGGTGGCGGAGAGCGGCCAGGCCGCGCTGGAACAACTCGCCGCGGCCCCCGCCGACGTCGTGATCCTCGACCTCGGCCTGCCCGACATGGATGGCAAGGAAGTCGTCCGGCGCGTTCGGGAATGGGCGGATGTCCCGATCATCATTCTCTCGGCCCGTGACCTGGAGGGCGAGAAGATCGAGGCTCTGGATCTTGGCGCAGACGACTTCGTGAACAAGCCGGTCGGCGTCGGTGAACTGCTTGCCCGCATCCGCGCGACTCTTCGCGGTCGCGAACGGCGATTTCGCTCCAGCGCGTACTTCAAGTGCGGCGATCTGGAAGTCGATTTCGCGCTTCGTCGCGTCCGGCTTGAGGGCGAGGAGATGCACCTGACTCTGCGGGAGTACGATCTGCTTCGCGTTCTGGCGCAGCACGCGGGGCGGGTCGTCACCCATCGTCAGCTCATCGCGGCGGTTTGGGGCGCCGGCGCCCAGGTCGATGCACAATTCGTTCGCGTTCTCGTCGGACAGTTGCGCCAGAAGCTGGAGGCCGAGCCGTCGGCCCCGCGGCTCATCCGTACGGAACCGGGGTTGGGATACCGGCTCGTCGGCGACGAGGATCGCGCTTGACGGCCCGATGGCCATCGGTCTTGGCCCGGCCGCCAGAATGGCCTCGCCTATAACGATCTTATGCTTTCCGGCGTAACCGGCGCACGCGACCTGGAAGGCAGTCCGTGCCGGAGTCCCGCCTTGTCGCCGAAGACCGACCTCGTGATCGTCGCCGTGGGCATCGGCATCTTGGTCGTCCTGGCGCTTTGGCGCTTGGTCGCGGCGGTCAGGGAATTCCTCGTGGCCAGGCCGAGGTCGTAGCGCCGGCGTGCGTTGGAAGCGTCGGACTGGACTCTCCCGCCATACGCATGACACCGATGCGGCGTAGGAGTGCTCCCATGACCCTGCCGCTTCCCATCAAGCCGCCTCGCCACTATCCGACGCCCGCCGCCAAGTGCGCCGACCTCGTGGTGCATGTCGTGGGGCTGACGCTGGCGCTCGTCGGCGGCGGGGTGCTGCTGACCATGGCCGCCGCGGCCGGGCAGGTGAGCCTGATCGTCGGCTGCGCCATCTACGCCGTGGGCGTGCTGGCGATGCTGGCCTTCTCCACCGCGTACAATTTCGCGAGCCACGCCTACCGGCCGATGCTGCGCCGCCTCGACCACGCCGGCATCTTCGTGATGATCGCCGGCTCCTACACGCCCTTCACGCTCGGCCTGCCCGGCGCCTGGGGCCCCGGAATGACCACCGCGGTCTGGACCATCGCGAGCCTCGGCGTGGTGGTGAAGCTGATGCTGCCGCACGTGCCGCGCAAGCTGTCGGTCGCGCTCTATCTGGCGCTGGGCTGGATGGTGGTGATCGCCCTGAAGCCGATGATCGACTCCCTGGCGTGGTACGCCTTCGCCCTGCTGGTCACCGGCGGCGTTCTCTACTCCACCGGCGTGATCTTCTACGTGAACAAGCGCCTGAAGTTCGCCCGCGCCATCTGGCACGGCCATGTGGTCGCCGCGGCCGCCGCCCACTGGTGCGCCGTCCTGCTGGGCGTGGTCCTGGCCGCGAGCTAAGGCAGCAGCCGCTCCATGAAGACGTCCGCCCGGGCGTACTCGGTTTGCGCCGGCGCGAGGTCCTTGAAGCCCGTGGCGCGGTAGAGGGCGAGCGCCGGGGCGAGGCCCGAGTTGGTCTCCAGATACAGCCGCGGGACGCCGTCCTCGATCCCGGCCTCGATGCAGCGCTCCATCAGGCGGCGGCCCATGCCGGTCCCGCGGAGCGTCTCGCTGACGGTCATCTTGGCGACCTCGTAGCCGCCGTCGGCCATCTTGAGCAGGGCCACGCAGCCCACGGCCTCGCTCTCGTGCACGGCCATGAAGATGCGCCCGCCCTTGGCGAGGATCTTGCCTTGCGGGTCGTCCAGCACCTCACGGTCCTTGGGCTCGAGGACGAAGGACTTGGAGATCCATGCCTCGTTCAGAGCCTTGAAGGCGGAAGCGTGCTCGGGACGGAACTCGACGATCTCCATGGACGACCTCCCGCGTGGCGCGCCACAAAGACTTCGATGCCGAACCCTGTCTTTTCAAGCCTGCCGACCACCATCTTCGAGGAGATGTCGGCGCTGGCCCGTGCGCACGACGCCGTCAACCTCGGCCAGGGCTTTCCCGACCATCCGGGCCCCGAGCCGATCCGCGCCAGGGCAGCCGACCTGGTCCTCAACGGCTACAACCAGTACCCGCCGATGCCGGGCCTGCCGGAGCTGCGAGCGGCGGTCGCCGCCCACTATGCCCGCACCCAGGGCCTCGACCTCGACTGGGCCTCTGAGATCACGGTCACCTCCGGCGCCACGGAGGCCCTGGCCGCCGCCTTCCTCGCCCTCATCGAGCCGGGTGACGAGGTGGTGGTCTTCCAGCCGTTCTACGACTGCTACGCCCCGCAGATCCGCGCCGCCGGCGGCGTGCCGAAGCTGGTGCGCCTGGAGCCGCCCGATTGGCGCTTCACACGGCCGATGCTCGAGGCCGCCTTCGGGCCGAAGACACGCCTCGTCGTCCTCAACAACCCGATCAACCCGACCGGCACGGTGCTTCCCGACGAGGACCTGGCGCTCCTCGCCGAGTTCTGCGTCCGCCACGACGCCATCGCGATCTGCGACGAGGTCTGGGAGCAGGTGGTGTTCGGCGCCGCCCGCCATCGCCCGCTGATCGCCCAGCCCGGCATGCGCGGGCGCACCGTGAAGATCGGCTCGGCCGGCAAGATGTTCGGCCTCACCGGCTGGAAGGTGGGCTTCCTCTGCGCCGCGCCGGAGCTGACCCACAGCCTCGCCCGCGCCCACCAGTTCCTGACCTTCACCACCGCCCCCAACCTGCAGGCCGCCGTCGCCTGGGGCCTGGAGAACCCCGGCGACTGGTTCAAGGCGATGCCGCGCGGCCTGGAGGCCGCCCGCGACCGCCTCGCCGAGGGCCTGCGCCGCGAGGGATTCGCCCCGCTGGGCGCCGAGGGCACCTACTTCCTCTGCGTCGACCTCACCGCCTCCGGCATCGCCGAGGACGACCGCAGCTTCGCCCTGCGCGCCGTGAAGGAGGCCGGCGTAGCCGCCATTCCCGTCTCCGCCTTCTACGAAGAAGCCCCGGTCACCTCGATCCTGCGCCTCTGCTTCTCGAAGGCCGACGCCACCCTCGACGCCGGCGTCGAGCGCCTGGCGAAAGCCCGCGACCTCTCGCGTCAGGCCGCGCGGTAGCGCGCCGGAGTCGCCCCGAAGGTGCGCTTGAAGGCGGCGATGAAGGCGCTGGGGCTCTGGTAGCCGCAGTCCAGCGCCGCCGCCGTCACCGAGGCGCCGTTGGACAGACTCACCACTGCCTGCTGCATCCGCGCGCGATGGCGCCATGTCTCCAGCGGCAGCGAAACCTCCGCCTGGAACAGCCGCTGCAGCGTCCGAAGACTCGCCCCGGCGCCGGCCGCCAGCTCCGCCAACCCCGCCGCCGCCCCCGGCTCGGCCAGGATCGCGTCCGCCAGCCGCCGCGCCCGCGGGTCGCGCGGCAGCGGCAGCTCAAGCGGCGCCGTCTCGCCGGCCGCCAGCAGGTCGACCAGGAGGCCCTCGAGCCGCGCGTGGCTCAAGTCGTCGGCGTCCAGCATCCCGATCCTCACGATGTGCAGGATGAGCTCGCGCAGCAACGGCGCCACCTCGATCGCCCGGCAGGCCGCGAGCCGCTCGTCGGGGGCGGCCGGCGCCAGGTAGAGGGTCCGCATGGCCACCGTGCCGCGCATCTCGATCTCGTGCGGCGTTCCCCCCGGCACCCAGATCGCCCGCGTCGGCGGCACCAGCCAGGCCGCGTCCGGGGTCGCCACGCGCATCACGCCCCGGGCCGCATACACCAGCTGCGCCCAGCGATGGGTATGGCGATCCAGCCGATGGCCGTCGGGGAAGGTCTGGGCGAGCCCGCGCACCGGGAAGCCGTCGGGATCCCGGGCATTCTGGCGCATGAGCGACATAGTTCGTCAGGATAGCGCAAGCACGCCGGGACGCGAATGGCCTAGCTTCGCGTCGAGGAGCCGCCGATGCCGCAGCTGCGCCACTTCGCGATCAACGCCGACGACGTCGCCCGCGCCAAACGCTTCCATGAACAGGCGTTCGGCTGGACCCTGACGCCCTGGGGGCCGCCCGACTTCTACCAGACACGAACCGCCGGCCCCTCTCTGATGGGCGCGCTGCAGGGCCGCCGCGCCATCAACGGCCATGCCATGCCCGACATCGAGCTCAGCTTCGGCGTCGAGGACCTGGACGACTTCTCCGCGCGGCTCACCGCCGCCGGCGGCGAGGTGATCATGGCCCCCTTCACCATCGAGAGCATCGGCCGCCTGATCTTCTTCCGCGACAGCGAGGGCAATATCGCCGGCGCCATGCAGTACGAGCCCGGGATGACGCCGGCCGGGGAGGCGCGCGCCGGCTGCGCCCGCTTCTCCGGCTTCGGGATCAACGCCGACGATGTGGCGCGCGCCAATGCCTTCTACGAGGGCCTGTTCGGCTGGCGGTTCTCGCCGTGGGGCCCGCCGGACTTCTACACCTGCCAGGACACCGGCGGCGGGATCGGCGGCCTGCTGCAAGGCCGCCACACGGTGGCCGGCGGCCGCATGGAGCCGGGCCTCTCGGTGACCTTTGATGTGGACGACGTCGCGGCGGCGACGGCCGCGGTCCGCGCCGCAGGTGGCGAGGTCCTCAGCGATCCCTACGACATCGAAGGCGTCGGCCTGCACGTCTTCGTGGCCAGCACCGAAGGCCTGGTCTGCGCGCTCATGCAGCCCCATGAGGCGGTCCAGCGATGAGCGTGATCGCGGACGCGGCCCTTCAGGACCTGATCGATCGCTTGCAGGCGCGGTCGATCGCCCAGGAGGCCGAGACCCACACCTACTTCTCCGAGCGCGGCAAGCGCGGCGAGCTCAACTGGGACCGCCTGGACGACGACGCCAACCGCTTCATGGCCGACAGGCTGGTCGCCCTGGAGCCGGTCAAGGCCGAGTACGCCTACCTCATGTGCCGCGCGCTCGGCGCCACCCGCGTCGTCGAGGTCGGCACGAGCCACGGCGTCTCGACGCTCTACCTGGCCCAGGCGGTCAAGGAGAACGGCGGCGGGACGGTGATCGCCACCGAGTATGAGCCCGCCAAGGCCGCCGCCGCCCGCGTCAACTTCGCCGAGGCCGGCCTGAGCGAACTCATCGAGTTGCGCGAAGGCGACCTGCGCGAGACGCTGAAGGACCTGACCGGGCCCGTCGACTTCGTCCTCATGGATATCTGGACGGAGATGGCGCGCCCCGCCATCGAACTCGTCGGTCCGCACCTGCGCCCCGGCGCGGTCGTCCTGGCGGACAACACCGCCGGCTTCTTCGCCCACGCCTACCGCCACTTCTTCGCCTGGCTGGACGATCCCGCCAACCACATGCGCCGCATGACCCTGCCCTTCCAGGGCGGCCTGGAGCTGTGCGTGCGAGACTGAGCCGTCATTCCCCGCAAGTCGGGGAAGGATGGCGCCTCGCATCCGCCACAGCTCGCGCTTACGTAGGTTGCGACCAAGGGGTCTCTAGGGAATCATCCGCGCCATGAAGACGCGTCTTTTTGCAGCCATCGCCGCCGCCGCCCTTTTCGCCGGCTCCGCCGCCCCCGCCGCGGGCGGCCTCCAGACCGCGGTGTTCGCCGGCGGATGCTTCTGGTCGGTGGAGAAGTTCTTCGAGGCCAAACCGGGCGTGGTCAGCGCCGTCTCCGGCTACGCGGGCGGCAGCAGGCCCAATCCCACGTACGAGAACCATACCGGCTACCTCGAGGCGGTGAAGGTGACCTACGATCCATCGAAGGTGACCTACGCCCAGCTGGTCGACCACTTCTTCCACAACATCGACCCGACCGACCCGGACGGCCAGATCTGCGACAAGGGCCCGTCCTACATGACGGCCGTGTTCACGGCGAACGAGGCGGAGCGCCAGGCCGCCGAGGCCGCAAAGGCGAGCGTGCAGAAGCAGCTCGGCGCCCGCGTCGCCACCGTCGTGCGTCCCTCGGGCCTGTTCTACAACGCCGAGGGCTACCATCAGGACTTCGCCAAGAAGAACCCGCAGCGCTACGAGGCCTACCGCATCGGTTGCGGCCGAGACCGGGTGCTCAGGGTGGTGTGGGGCGGCCGCTGACCGGATCGCGCGGCCGGGGATTGAAGCCCTCGCCGACGAACATCTCCACACGGCGCTTGCGCTTGCGGTCCAGTTGGACGCCGGCGATCTCCAGGCCCGAGATCTTCGTGAAGTCGGCCGCCATTTCCGCGCGCCACGTCCCCTCATAGCTGACCGCCAGCACGCGTCGCCCGATGGCCGGCGTCAGGGGCGCGGTGGTCTCGGCCTGGTTCTTGGCCTCGTCGGCCAGCAGCCAGGAGACCACCGGCGCATGGTCCTCGCCGCGCCCGTAGTAGGCGAGGGCGTAGAACAGGAAGCGGTTGTTCACCGCGATCGCCGAGAGGTCGCGCTCGATCGCCGCCCGTTCCAGGATCACGTCGGTCGTCTGTTCCCAGCCCTTGGCGCGCTTGAGCGCATTGCTCATGCCGACCCGGTCGGCGACGCCCGGCGAGACGACGAAAGTCAGGAACACCGCGGCGGCCGCGGCCTGGGTCCCCAGCGCCACCCAGATCCACCGGCGCGCCCGCCAGCGCAGCAGCCAGGCCGCCACCAGCACCGCGCCGCCGACGTAGCCCGCCGCCGACCAGTTGGCGTTGGCCCGGCTGACGAAGGCCTGGATCGCCACGATCAACAGCGGCGGGGCCGTGAAGCAGAGCAGCATCAGGTCCGCCTGCGGCAAGCGCATCCGCCGCCGCGCCGCCAGACCGCCTCCGACGATCAGGGCGCCGAACGGAACGATCCCGAACACCGCGAACTGGCTGAGCAGGAAGTCGCCGAGCTCGGCGGCGTTGAACAGGTCCCGTCCGCCCCAGGCGGCGTTGGCGGCGGTGTGCTGCACCGTGGCGAAGCCGTGCGCCGCGTTCCAGGCCAGGTTCGGCGCCACGGTCGCTCCGCCGGCGAGGATCGCCGTGACCGCCGCCGGGAGCGTCCAGGCCGCCCGCGCCGTCCGTGACAGCGCCAGGTGCAGGCCGATCCCCAGCAGCAGGTAGGCCGCCGCGTACTTCGACAGGAACGCGAGCCCCAGCGCCGCGCCCAGCCCGGCCGCCACCGCCAGCTTCCGTCCGCCCGCCACGCTCGGCAGGGTCGCGTAGGCCAGCACCGCCAGGCTGAGGAAGAACATCAGCGGCGCATCGGTCGCCGCCACCATCGCCGAGAGCTGCACCCCCGGCATCAGGGCGTAGAGCACGCAGGCCAGGAACCCGGCCGAAGCGCCGTAGAGCCGCCGCCCGATCGCGAACACCGCCAGGGACGCGCCCGCCTGGTAGAGCGCCGCCGAAAGTTTCACCCACGGCTCGCCGTCGCCGCCCAGCGCCGTCGTCGCCCACACCGACCAGGCGATCACCGGCGGCTTGGAGAAGTAGCCGAAGTCGAGTGTGCGCGACCAAAGCCAGTACTGCGCCTCGTCGGGATAGAGCTCCAGAGGCGAGGCGAACAGCGCGGCGAGGCGCGCTGCGGTCAGGGCCGCGACCAGCCAGATCGCCGCCCGCCAGTCCTGGCGCCCGGCCGCCCAGATGCCGCCTGTCGTCTGCACAATCCGCCTCTGGCCTGCCTAGTCGTGAAGCGCAAGGCGATGACTTTTCGCAACAGTGGCGGACTCTCAGCGTGAGCGTAGCAAAACCGTCACCAACACCGGAATGTTTGACGCTATAGGGAGGCAAGACACGCGGTCGCCGTTAGGGGCGTGCGGGCCGTGGACGGTCTATGAAGAGGGGTACTAGATGCAGATGAAACTGAGCCGCGCGCTCTGCGCGACGAGCGCGCTTGCGACCGGCGTGCTGTTGGCGACGGGCGCGTTCGCCCAGTCGACGACGGGTTCGTCGACGGTTGAAGAGCTGGTGGTGACCGGCGCGAGCGGCCCGCGCTCGATGGACGGCATCCTGGAGCAGACGGCGCCGAAGACCCGCACGACCATCGACCAGGAATTCATCGCCAAGGGGATGGCCGGCCAGGCCTTCACCGAGTCGCTGAACGTGGTCCCCGGCTACAACTTCACCAACAACGACCCCTACGGGAACTCGGGGGGCAACATCCGTCTGCGTTCGTTCGACGGTCCCCGCATCTCGTTCCAGTGGGACGGCATGCAGCTGAACGACAGCGGCAACTACGCCATCTTCACCAACCAGGTCGCCGACTCGGAGATCATCTTCACGGCCGACGTGGCTCAGGGCTCGACCGACGTCGACGCCCCCTCGGCCTCGGCCACCGGCGGCTCGATCAACTACCGCACGCGCCTCCCGGGCCGGGAGCTCGGCGGCATCGTCGACGGCTCGGTCGGCCGCTACAGCTACGGCCGCGGCTTCCTGCTGCTCGACACCGGCGAGATCGGCCCCTGGGGCACGCGCTCGTTCGGGTCGGTGTCCTACACCAAGTACAACAAGTGGCGCGGCACCGGCGACCTCGAGAAGAAGCAGTTCAACGCCCGCATCTACCAGCCGATCGGGGACAACGGCGACTTCGCCAGCGTCGGCTTCCACTGGAACGCCAACCGCAACAACTTCTACCGCAACATGACGCTGGCGGATTACCAGAACTTCGGCCCTCGCTTCGAGAACGACCAGCAGTGCATCCGCCAGACGCCAGTGGGCGGAACGGCTCAGAACGAGACGACGGGCAATACCATCGTCGATTGGACCGGGACTACGATCACCGGCCGCAGCTGCACGAACTACTTCAACACGCGGATCAACCCGTCGAACACGGGCAACATCCGCGGCCAGTTCAAGTACCACCTGATGGACAACCTGATCCTGACGGTGGACCCGAACTTCCAGTACGTGCTGGCCAACGGCGGCGGGTTCACGGTGGTGTCTGAGACGGACAACCGCCTGCGCGGCGCCGGCGTCGTCACCAGCGCGACGAACACCGCCACCGGCGGCACGGGCAAGGACCTGAACGGCGACGGCGACACCCTCGACAACGTCCAGCTCTACACCCCGAACAACACCAACACACGCCGCTACGGCGTGAACGCCTCGCTGATCTGGGAAATCGCTCCCGATCACCGCCTGCGTCTGGCCTACGCCTATGACGACGCCCACCACCGCCAGACCGGCGAGTTCACCTTCGCCGACGCCCAGGGCAATCCGGTGAACGTCTTCGGCGGCAAGCAGGGCCACGGCCCGCGCGTCCTGACCGCCGACGGCACCAGCTTCCTGCGCGGCCGCGACCGCTTCTCGATCGCCCGCCTGAACATGTTCGCCGCCGAGTACGTCGGCCGGTTCATGGAGGACGCCGTCGAACTGCGCGCCGGCCTGCGCGTGCCCTACTTCAAGCGCGAGCTGAACCAGTTCTGCTACTCGGCCGTGGCGCCCTTCTCCACGACCCCGCTCTGCACCACCGCCCAGGCGATCACGACCGTCGGGACGACCACGCTGACCAACGGCAACGTCTTCGTCCGCGGCCAGGGCATGACGCAGTACATCGCGCCTTACCGCCTGACCAAGAAGTACGACAAGGCGCTGCCGAACGTCGGCGTCAGCTACAAGTTCGGCGACGGGCACTCGGTCTACGGCAGCTTCGCCCAGGGCCTGTCCGCGCCACGGACCGACAACCTCTACAGCGTCACCCGCAGCGCCACCGGCGCGATCGTGACGCCGGGGGTCGAACCGGAGACCACCAAGACCTTCGATGTCGGCTACCGCTATTCCTCGGGCAGCCTGCTGGTCCAGGTGGCGGCCTACGACACCAAGTTCAAGAACCAGATCGTCTCGTCCTTCGACCCGGACCTCGGCATCTTCATCGACCGCAACATCGGCGACGTGGACGTCAAGGGCTTCGACGCCGGGATCGTGGCCAATCCGATCGAGGTGCTGACCTACACCGGCAACATCTCGTACAACGACTCCGAGGTGCAATCGAACACGCCGGTGAGCGGCGGCAACTTCCTGGCCACCAAGGGCAAGCGCCGCTCCGAGACGCCGGAATGGTCCTGGTTCCAGCGCCTGCAGTGGGAGCCGACCGAGACCATCTCGCTCGGCCTCCAGGCCAAGTATGTCGGCAAGCGCTTCACGACCGACGTCAACGACCAGCAGGTGAAGGCCTACACCAAGGTCGACCTCGACGCCCGCTTCCGGCTTCCGGTCTGGGGCGGCGACGCGGCCTACGTTCAGGCCAACATCACCAACCTGTTCAACGAGAAGTACATCGGCTCGATCTCCTCGACGTCGAACGCGATCACGGTTCCGGGCTCCAACGGCCTCTCGCCGTTCCTGACCCCGGCCTCGCCGCGCGCCTACCAGCTGACCCTGCACGTCGAGTTCTAGACTCGACGCTCAGACGAACGGACCGGGGGGCGGCCGCATCGATGCGGCCGCCCCTTCGCTTTGTCGCGCCTGCTTGACGGGGCGGGGCAGGGGGGCCATCTGCGCGCGCCTGTTCGTGGAGAGGCCGCGTTGAGCATCGTTCCTGCCGAATGGGCCCCGCATCGGGCCATGTGGCTGGGCTTCCCCAGCCATGCGGACCTGTGGGAGGACGACCTGCACGCGGCCCAGGCCGAGGTCGCCGCGCTCGCCCGCGCGCTGGCTGGCCCCGGCGCGGAGCGCGTGCGCCTGATGACCGGCCATCCGGACGGCGAGGCCGCCGCCCGTCGTCTCCTGGGCGACGTCGCCGGCGTCGAGATCGTCCCCGGCCGCTTCGGCGACATCTGGCTGCGCGACACCGGCCCGATCTTCACCGCCGACGGGCGAGCCCAGGCCTTCCGCTTCAACGGCTGGGGCGGCAAGTACGAGCTCGAACACGACGACACCGTCTCTCAACAGATCGCCGGGGCCGCCGGGGCCCGCCGTATCGCCCACGACGTCATCCTGGAAGGCGGCGCGCTCGACCACGACGGCGTTGGCACGGTGCTGACCACCACCCAGTGCCTCATCAACCCCAACCGCAACCCCGGCTGGACTGAGGCCGCGGCGGAGGCTGCGCTGGCCGCCAGCCTCGGCGTCCGCAAGACGCTCTGGCTCGGCGAGGGCCTCGTGAACGACCACACCGACGGCCATGTCGACAACCTGGCCCGCTTCATCGCTCCCGCCACCGTGGCCATCCCGGTCGCCTGGGGCCGCGGCGACCCCAACGCCCCGGCCTTCGACGACGCCGCCAAACGCCTCGCCTCGATGACCGACGCCGACGGCCGCCCCATCCGGGTCGTCCGCATTCCGTCCCCGGGCTGGATCGAGGGCGACGACGGCAAGCCCATCCCGGCCAGCCACATGAACTTCCTGATCGCCAACCGCGCCGTGATCGTGCCCATCTACGCCGAGCGTCCGGGAGAGCTGGCGGTGGAGATTCTCAAAGGCCTGTTCCCCGACCGCCAGGTCGTCGGCCTGCCGTCGAGCGCCATCCTCACCGGCGGCGGCTCGTTCCACTGCATCACCCAGCAGGAGCCGGCCTGATGGCGCGCACCCTCACCGTCGCGGCCATCCAGACGTCCTACGGGACCGACCTTGCGGCCAACATCGACAAGACCGCCCGTTTCGTGCGCGCCGCCGCTGCCGAAGGGGCCCAGGTGATCCTGCCCTCGGAGCTGTTCCAGGGCCCGTACTTCTGCGTCGCCCAGGAGGAGCGCTGGTTCGCCACTGCCCACCCGTGGCGCGAGCACCCCTGCGTCACCGCGCTCGCGCCGCTCGCGAAGGAGCTCGGCGTCGTCATCCCGATCTCGATCTTCGAGCGCGAGGGACCGCACTACTTCAACAGCCTGGTGGTGGCCGACGCCGACGGGTCCTTGCTGGGCGTCTACCGCAAGAGCCACATCCCCGACGGCCCGGGCTACATGGAGAAGTACTACTTCCGCCCCGGCGACACGGGCTTCCGCGTCTGGGACACCCGCCATGGCCGCATCGGCGTCGGCATCTGCTGGGACCAATGGTACCCGGAGTGCGCGCGGGCCATGGCGCTGATGGGCGCCGAGGTGCTGCTGTACCCCACCGCCATCGGCTCGGAGCCGCACGACCCGACGCTCGACACGGCCGCGCCCTGGCGGCGCGCGATGCAGGGCCACGCGGTCTCCAACGTGATCCCGGTGGTCGGCGCCAACCGCACCGGCTTCGAGCCCTGGGACGGCTACCCCAACGGCGGCCAGCTGTTCTACGGCTCCAGCTTCATCGCCGACCACCGCGGCGACCTCGTGGCGGCCCTCGGCCGCGAGGACGAGGGGATCCTGAAGGCCGAGTTCGACCTCGACTACCTGGCCACCCACCGCGCCGCCTGGGGCTTCTTCCGCGACCGCCGGCCGGACCTCTACGGCGCCCTCACCCAGGGCCGCCCGGCTTGATCGAGACGGAACGCCTGATCCTGCGGCCGTTCCGCGACGCCGACCGCGCCGGCTTCGCCGCCGTCAACGCGCATCCGGAGGTCGGCCGCTGGCTGGGCGGCGTGCGCACTCCGGAAGAGACCGACGCCATGATCGGGCG
>CAZBXO010000022.1:22361-33140 GCA_964495645.1 uncultured Phenylobacterium sp.
CTTCGTCGGCGCCCGCGCGATTTCCCGCTTCGCCGCGGCCACGTCGGCCACGAACGCGGGCTCGGCGTGCAGCCGGGCGACCATGGCCGCCGCGAGGGTCCGCCCCGCCTCGATGTCGGAGGGGAAGTGCACGCCGCACACCACCCGGCTGTCGCCGGACTCGCGGCCGAGCGCGAGCAGCGCGTTGCCCCGCGCCGGCGCCGCCTCGCTCAGCGTCAGCGCCCAGGCCCACACGGTCATCGCGTGCCCCGACGGATAGGACTTGTTGGTCCGCATCCAGTCCTCCCGCGGCACGCAGATCGGCTTGTCGTTGCCGATCAGCGGGCGGTCGCGGTTGAAATGGGCCTTGGCCGGCGAGCCGATCGTGCGCACGTCGGCCTCCAGCCGCTGCAGCAGCGTGAGCGTCCGCGGCGTGGCCTGCGCGTCGATGGTCTTCCCCAGAGCGCACGCGAAGCGCGACACTGCCCCTTCTCCGGTCCACAGGTCGTTGTCCTGGATCGCCGTCTTCCAGCGCGCTGATCCTTCCAGCGCGCGGCTCTCGTCGAACGCCGCCCGGTCGGCGCGGCCCTGGGGCGAGCTCGGCGCCGGCGGCGGGGCCAGCACCTGCGCCCCCACCACGTCGGCGGCGGTCAGATATCCGCCGACGCCCTCCTTCGGCGGTCCCATGGACGGATCGCTCGCGAGGCCGGCGACCGGCGGCCGGCCGCCCTCGGCCGCGCAGGCCGCCAGGAGGGCCGCGGCCCCGATACTCAACAGGAAACGCCGTCCCATTCGCCTCGTCCGCCTGACACCGAACCGGCGATAGAAGGCCCTGCGGCGTCGTCACGCAAGCGATGGGTTGGCGTGCATTTGCCGCCCCGGACGGGATCGGCTAGAAGCGGCGGCCTTCCGCCCCGACCGCGGCGGACGAAGCCATTTCTCGAAGGTTCCTTGGATGTCCGAAACCACCGACCTGCCGCCCGGCACGCTGTCCGGCAACGTGCTGTTCTACAAGAAGCCCGAGCCGCTCGCGAAGGAGTTGCACACGGGCCTGGGCGTGAAGCGCATGGACGGTCCGTTCGCCTTCGCCAAGGAAGGCCACGCGGTGCCGCTCACGGTCGGCGAGTTCCCGCTGGCCGCCGTCACCGGCCCGATCATCTTCGTCGGCGACGAGAAGCTGCCGATCGCCGTCATGGGCCTGAACGCGGGCGAGAACATGTTCGTCCGTTCGGACGGCACCTTCGAGGCCGGCGTCTACGTCCCGGCCTACATCCGCCGCTACCCGTTCGTGTTCGCCAACGACGCCGGCAACAACCAGATGGTGCTCTGCATCGACCGCGACGCCGAGTTCGTGGTGAAGGGCGGCGACATGCCCTTCTTCGACGCCTCTGGCGAGCCCAGCGAGTACACCAAGAACTGCATCGACTTCTGCAACAACTTCGAGGTCGAGCGGCAGCGCACGATGAGCTTCGTGCAGATCCTGAAGGACCTGGATCTGTTCGAGCCCAAGGTCGCCAACTTCACCCCGCAGAACCCTGACGGCACGGCCGGCCAGCCCCAGAAGATCGCCGAGTACTTCGGCGTCTCCGAAGAGAAGCTGAACAAACTCCCGGCCGAGAAGACCATCGAGCTGCGCGACAACGGGGCGCTGGGCCAGATCTACGCCCACCTTCTGTCGCTCGTCGGCTGGGACCGCCTCATCGCCATCGCCATGGCCCGGGCCGTCGAAACGCCCCAGGCCGCGAACGCCTAGCTCGTCATCCCGGACGGCCGCAGGCCGATCCGCGACCCAGCAGACCTGAGGTCTGAGCGGCTGGGTCCCGGCTCTCCGGCGCTTCGCGCCTGCGCCGGGATGACGGAGGCGTTGCTACCGCGAGAACACGCTCCGCGTCAGGCAGGAGAACACCAGCCGCCCGGCTTCATCCAGCAGGTCGTGCTGGGCGATGATGATGCCCTTCTGCTCCCCCACCGGATCCTTCGCCATCACCGTCATCCGTCCGCGCAGGAGCTCGCCGGCCGGCGGGTTGCGCATCCAGCGCAGGGCGTCCACCCCCAGGCGCTTCGTCTGCGGCCAGTCGGTGGCCGCCACGGCGTCCAGCTTCGCCCAGATCGCATAGACCATGGCGTCGGGCGCCCCGCGGTCGACCGTCCAGCCGGGCGTGAACGCCTTCACGAAAGCCGCCAGCGCGCCCTCGTCCACGCCCGCCTGGCCCAGCGACACCACCTGGCCGATCTCGATGTCGTCGAAGCTGGCGGGCACTCGGAGTCTCTCCTTGCTGATTCCCCCCGATCATGACCGCCACTTTGCGGTCGCGCCATCGCCACGCCATATAGCCGCGGTAATCGACCCGCTGAGGTGACGATGCGATTCCTGCTGGGCCTCTTCCTGGCCCTTCTCTTTGCGAGCGCCGCGGCGGCCGCGCCGGTGAAGACCGGCCACTTGACCGTCGACCTGGGCGCGCAGACGCAGGGGATCGCGCCCGGCCAGACGACCTACATCGCCCTCGACCAGAAGATCGAGAAGGGCTGGCACACCTACTGGCGCAACGCCGGCGACAGTGGCGAAGCCACCATCATCAAATGGACGCTTCCCGCCGGCTGGACGGCCGGCGACATCGTCTGGCCCGCCCCCCATCGCCTGCCGGTCGGGCCGCTGATGAACTACGGCTTCGAGAACGAGGTCCTGCTGCCGGTCCCGGTGACGGCGCCGGCGACCGCACAGGTCGGCGACACCGTCACCGTGAAGGCCCACGCCGACTTCCTGGTCTGCGCCGAGATCTGCGTGCCGGAGAGCGCCGACCTGACTCTGAGTCTGCCGGTGGTCGCCGGCCCCGCGGGGCCCAGTCCGCAGTGGGGCGCGCCGATCGCCCGGGTGCTGGCCGCCGCGCCGAGGCCCGCCGGCCTTGCCGCCGCCTTCCAGAAGCAGGGCCAGCAGCTGAAGCTCGCCATCACCGGCGCCGCCGTGACCGGCGCGGATCTCGCCGACGCCTACTTCTATCCCTACTCCGGCACGGTGATCGATCACGCCAGGCCGCAGGCCGTCGAGCGCGGCCCCGAGGGGCTGACGCTCACCCTGACGCCCGGCTACGCCTTCCAGGGCTCGCCCCCCAAGGAGATCGCCGGCCTGATCACCTTCGCCGGCAAGGCCATCGAGGTGACCGCCGCCGAGGCCCCGCTGCCGGCGACGGCCGCCGGTCTCGGCCCGCCCGCCGTCGCCGGCGGGCCAGGGGGTTCCGGCTCGGGCTTCCAGCTGCCGCTGGCAGCCTTCTACGCCTTCCTGGGCGGCCTGATCCTCAACCTAATGCCCTGCGTCTTCCCGATCCTGGCGATGAAGGCCACCAGCCTCGCCCACCATGCTCACGAGACCGCAGCTGCGCGCCGCCAGGGCCTGGCCTTTGGGGTCGGGGCGGTCGCCACCTTCCTGGCGCTGGCCGGCGTGCTGATCGCGCTGAAGGCCGCGGGCTCCGCCGTCGGCTGGGGCTTCCAGCTGCAGTCGCCGCCGGTCGTCGCCGGCCTTGCGCTGCTGATGCTGCTGGTGGGCCTGAACCTCTCCGGCCTGTTCGAAGTCGGGACCTCGCTGCAGGGCGTGGGCAGCGGTCTTGCCGGCCGTAGCGGCCTCTCCGGCGCGTTCTTCACCGGCGCGCTGGCCGTGGTGGTCGCCGCCCCTTGCACCGCGCCCTTTATGGGCCCCGCGATCGGCTGGGCGCTGACCCAGAGCGCGGCCGGCGCGCTCACCGTCTTCGCGGCCCTGGGCCTCGGCTTCGCCCTGCCGTTCGTGCTGGTCGCCTACGCCCCGGGCCTGCTCGCGCGCCTGCCCAAGCCCGGGCCGTGGATGGACGTCTTCAAGAAGACCCTCGCCTTCCCGATGTACGGCGCGGCCGCCTGGCTGCTCTGGGTGCTGGCCCAGCAGGTTGACGCCGGCGTCCTGGCCCGCGTGCTGGCAGGCGCCGTGCTGATCGCCGCCGCCGCCTGGATCGGCGGCATCGCCCAGCGCCGCCACGCCGAGGGCGGCCGCCATACCGCCACCGCCGTCCTGGCCGGGGCGCTCGCCGCCGTCGCCGTCGCCGCCGCCGTCTGGCCGCAGGGCAAGGCCGAGCTGCCGTCCGAGCCCTACTCCGCCACGCGCCTCGCCGCTCTGCAGGCCGAAGGGCGCCCGGTGTTCGTCAACTACACCGCCGCCTGGTGCGTCAGCTGCCAGGTCAACGACCGCGTCGCCATCGCCCCCGCCGCCCGCGCCTTCGAGGACCACAACGTCGCCTACCTCAAGGCCGACTGGACCAAGCGCGACCCGGCCATCGCCGCCGACCTCGCCCGCTTCGGCCGCGCCGGGGTGCCTCTCTACCTCGTGTATGGCGCCAAGGGGGGCGACCCGGCTATCCTGCCCGCCATCCTGACCGAGGGCCTGGTCAAGAAGGCCCTCGCCGACGCCGCCAGTTAGGAGCCCCGATGACCACCCGCCGCATCCTTCTCGCCGCCGCCGCGCTCGCCGTGGCCACGCCCGCGTTCGCGGCGCCGACCGTCGGCCAACCGGCCCCGGCCTTCCAGGCCGCCGACATGAACGGCAAGGCCCGCAGCCTCGCCGAATTCAAGGGCAAAACCGTCGTCCTCGAGTGGACCAACAACGGCTGTCCCTACGTCCAGAAGCACTACAATTCGGGCCACATGCAGGGCCTGCAGAAACAGGCCGCCAGGGACGGCGTCGTCTGGCTGACGGTCATCTCATCCTCCCCGGGCACGCAAGGCCACCTGACCGGCCCGCAGGCCCGGGCCTGGAAGGCCAAGGCCGGCGCCGCCTCCGCCGATGTCCTGCTCGACCCCGACGGCAAGGTCGGCAAGGCCTACGGCGCGCGCGTGACCCCGCACATGTACGTCATCGATGGCGCCGGCAAGCTCGTCTACATGGGCGGCATCGATGACAAGCCGTCTCCCGACCCGGCGACGCTCAAGACCGCCACCAACTACGTCGTGGCCGCCCTCGCCGACGTCAAAGCCGGCCGCCCCGTCGCCACCGCCGTCACCCGGCCGTACGGCTGCTCGGTCAAATACGGCAGCGCGGACTGAGCACCCCCCAAGCCCGTCATCCCGGAAGCCGCGCAAGCGGCTATCCGGGACCCAGCAGGTCCACGCTCCGAGCTGCTGGGTCCCGGCTCTCCGCTACGCTTCGGCCGGGATGACGGAGGATTTTAGGCTTCTCGCCACGCAGACGCCGGGCTAGCCACGGGCCATGACCCTAGACGCCGCCTGGGCCGCCTTCGATCGCGCTGCCGACGCAGCCCGCGACCGCCGCATCGTCGACCTGTTCGCGCAGGAGCCCGACCGCCTCTCCCGCCTCACCCTCGACGCCGCGGGCCTCAGCCTCGACCTCTCCAAGCAGCCCTGGTCGCTCGCCGACCTCGACGCCTGCCTCGACCTCGCCCGAGCCGCCAACATCGAAGCCGCCCGCGACGCCCTCTTCGCCGGCGAGATCGTCAACCGCACCGAAGGCCGCCCCGCGCTGCACATGGCGCTCCGCGCCCCCGGCGGCTTCGCGGTCTCCGCCGACGTCGACGCCGCCCGCGCGGCCCAGCGCGCCTTCGTCGAGGCCGTCCGCTCGGGCGACAAGCGCGGCGCCACCGGCCAGCCCTTCCGCGCCATCGTCCACATCGGCATCGGCGGCTCCGACCTCGGCCCGCGCCTGATCTGGGAGGCGCTGAGGCCCCTCGCTCCCGACATCGACCTCCGCTTCGCCGCCAACGTCGATCCCAATGAGCTGGCCCAGGCGCTGACCGGCCTCGAGCCGGCCACGACCCTCGTGGTCACCGTCTCCAAGACCTTCACCACCCAGGAGACCCTGACCAACGCCGAGACCGCGCGAGCCTGGCTGCGCGCCGCCCTCGGCCCCGCCTCCGACGCCCACCTCGTCGCCGTCTCCGCCGCCCCCGACAACGCCCAGGCCTTCGGCGTTCCCGCCGACCAGGTGTTCGGCTTCTGGGACTGGGTCGGCGGGCGCTACTCCATCTGGTCGGCGGTGGGCCTCTCCTGCGCCATCGCGCTCGGCTGGGACGCCTTCGCGGGCCTCCACGCCGGCGCCCACGCCCTCGACAGCCACTTCCGCACCGCCCCGCTCGACCGCAACGCCCCGGTCCTCCTGGCGCTGGCCCACGTCTTCAACCGCAACGGCCTCGATCGTCCGATCCGCGCCGTCGTCCCCTACGCCCAGCGCCTGCGCCTCTTCCCGGCCTTCCTGCAGCAACTGGAGATGGAATCGAACGGCAAGCGCGTCACCGCTGACGGCGCCCCGGCCCCCCGTCCCACCGCCGCGGCCGTCTTCGGCGACGCCGGCACCAACGGCCAGCACGCCTTCTTCCAGCTGCTGCACCAGGGGACCGACATCATCCCCGTCGACATCCTGGCCGTCCGCCACGGCTCGGAAGGCGACCCGGCCGCCCAGACCAAGCTCCTGGCCAACGCCGTCGCCCAGGCCGAGGCTCTCCTCGTCGGCCGTCCGCCGGCGGAAACCCCGGACGCCCAGCGCGCCTTCCCCGGCGACCGCCCCTCGACCTTCCTTCTCCTCGATCGCCTGACCCCCGATACCCTCGGCGCCCTCATCGCCCTCTACGAGCACAAGGTGTTCGTCGAAGGCGTCCTGTGGGGCGTCAACAGCTTCGACCAGTGGGGCGTCGAACTCGGCAAGGTCCTCGCCACCCGCATCCTCGGAGAGCTTGAAGGCGGCCCGCCCGGCGAGCACGATCCCTCGACGGCGGCGCTGATCGCGAAGCTCAGGTCGTGACTCGGTAACGAAGCTCGGCTATTAGCCCCGCCCCATGACGGCGTTCGCGCATCATCACGGCCATCACCACCATCCGACCCCGGCGGGTTCGGAGCGGGTGCGCGCGGCCTAGACGCGAACCCTCCCGAAGCCCCGCCGCCCAAGCGGACGGGGCCTTGCACGCCAGCCTCGTCCGTCGCCTCCCTCGAGCAGAGACGACCGATGACCGACCTTCCCGCCTTGAGCCCGGACCGCGCAGCCGCTAAGCGCGCCCCCATGGCCAAAGACCCCGCCCGCCCGGAAGCCCGCACCCCGCGCGGCTTCGTCGACCGCCGCGGTCGCGACGTGGCCGCCGAGCGCCGCATCGTGGCCGCCGTCGCCGAGGTCTACGAGCGCTGGGGCTTCGAGGCCCTGGAGACCGGGGCGTTCGAGTACGCCGATGCGCTGGGCAAGTTCCTGCCCGACGCCGACCGTCCGAACGAGGGCGTGTTCGCGCTGCAGGACGACGACGAGCAGTGGATGGCGCTACGCTATGACCTCACCGCCCCGCTCGCCCGCTTCGCCGCCCAGTCCTGGGAGACCCTGCCCAAGCCCTACCGCCGCTACGCCTTCGGGCCGGTCTGGCGCAACGAGAAGCCCGGGCCGGGGCGCTTCCGCGAGTTCGTGCAGTGCGACGCCGACACTGTCGGCTCCGCCCGTCCGGAGGCCGACGCCGAGATCATCGCCATGGTCGCCGAGGGCCTGACCGCCGCGGGCCTGCCCGCCGGCTCGGCGGTCATCAAGATCAACTCGCGCAAGCTGCTCAACGGCCTGATGGCCGCCGCCGGCGTCGACTCCGAGGGCCAGAAGCTCGCGGTGCTGCGCGCCGTCGACAAGCTGGACCGCCTGGGCCCCGACGGCGTGCGCCTGCTGCTGGGCGAAGGCCGTCTCGACGAGAGCGGGGCCTTCACCAAGGGCGCAGGCCTCACCGCCGCCGCCGCCGAGCGCGTGCTCGCCTTCACCGCCGCCGGCGTCGGCGGCCGCGACGAGACCCTCGCCAAGCTCGCCAATGTCGTCGGCGGCTCGACCGAAGGCGACGAGGGCCTCAGCGAACTCGCCGCCATCTCCACCGCCCTGACCGCCCTCGGCGTCGGCCCCGACCGCGCCATCGTCGAGCCCTCGGTGGTCCGCGGGCTCGAGTACTACACCGGCGCCGTCTTCGAGGCCGAGCTCACCCTCTCCACCGGCGGCGAGCGCTTTGGTTCGATCGGCGGCGGCGGCCGCTACGACGACCTGGTCGCCCGCTTCACCGGCGAGCGCACGCCCGCCACCGGCTTCTCCTTCGGCGTCTCGCGCCTCGCCGCGGCCCTGCGCGCCGCCGGCCGCGACGCCGCCGTCGCCGCCCGCGGGCCCGTCGTGGTCATCGCCTTCAGCCCCGACGACATGGCCGCCTACTTCGCCGTCGCCGCCGAGATCCGCGCCGCCGGCATCCCGGCCGAGGTCTACCTGGGCGCCTCGGGCATGAAGGCGCAGATGAAATACGCCGACCGGCGCCTGTCGCCAGCCGCCATCATGCTGGGCGGCGACGAGATCGCCGCCGGGACCGTCACCATCAAGGACCTCGATCTCGGCCGCGAGCTCTCCGCGAAGGTCACCGACAACGCCGAGTGGCGCGCCGAGCGCCCCGGCCAGCAGACGATCCCGCGCGCCGACCTCATTCCCGCCCTGCGCCGCATCCTGGACGCCGGCTGATGCGCGTCGAGCCCGCCGTCCCCGCGGCCACCCTCGCCGCCATCCGCGCGCCGCTGGAAGCCGCCAATGCCGAGCGCGCCGACGCGCCCCTGCTCCAGCCGCTCAACCTCCTCCTCGACCTGGCCGGCGAGGCCATGCGCGCGCGCCTGTTCGTGGTCCAGGCCGAGGGGGGCGCGGAGTCCTGCCTGCGCCCCGACTTCACCGTGGCCATCGCCCGCCAGCACCTGGACTCCGGCCGCAGCGACGGCCGCTACCTCTACGAGGGCAAGGCGTTCCGCGCCGCCGCCGGCTCCGACCGCCCCGAGGAGTTCGTGCAGCTCGGCGTGGAGATGTTCTCGCCCAACGGGCCCGTCGAGACCTCCGACGCCGAGATCGCCGCCCTCGCCTGGCGCGCCGCCGCGGCCGGCGGCCGCCCCGACCTGACGATGTGGCTCGGGGACGTCGCCCTGCTCTCAGCCTTCATCGATTCCCTCGCCCTGCCGGACGCGCTGGCCGCGCGGGTCAAGCGCGTCGCCGGGCGTCCGCGCCTGCTGCGCGCCGAGCTCGAGCGGGCGGGCCAGCCGGGCGGGGAGGGGACAGGCGCGCTCGCCGGCGTCCTCTCGAGCCTCTCAGAGGCCCAGGCCGCCGCCCTGCTGCAGGAAGTCTGGACCCTCGCCGGCATCGAGCCGGTGGGCGGCCGCGGCCCGGCCGAGATCGCCGCACGCCTCACCCGCAAGGCCGAGGCCGCCGACGCGCCGGCGCTCACCGAGGGCCAGGCCGACGCCATCCGCGGCTACATGGCCATCGCGGGCGAGCCCGCCGCCGCCTTCGCGGAGGTCCGCGCGCTGGCCGGCTGCGCGGCCGCCGCCCTCACCGCCGCGCTCGACGGCTGGACCACGCGCCTGGCGCAGCTCGCCGAGGCCGTCCCGCCCGACCGCCTGCGCTTCGCCGCCGACCTCGGCCACGCCTTCGACTACTACGATGGCCTGACCTTCGAGGTCCGCTCCGCCGCGCTCGGCCGCGAGCGCCCCGTCGCCGTCGGCGGGCGCTACGACAGCCTCCTCGCCCGCCTCGGCGGGACAGGCGGAGCCCGCGCCGTCGGCTGCATGGTCCGCCCCTGGCGCGCCTGGTTGGAGGGCGAACACTGACCCAGGAGCTCATCCTCGCGATCCCGTCCAAGGGACGCCTCAAGGAACAGGTGGAGGCCTGGCTGGCCGACGCCGGCCTCGAGCTCGCCGCGTCCGGCGGCGCGCGCGGCTATTCCGCCACACTGAAGGGCGTCGACGGCGCGCAGGTACGCCTGCTCTCCGCCGCCGACATCGCCGAGGCCGTCGACGCCGGCGACGTCCACTTGGGGATCACCGGCGAGGATCTGCTGCGCGAGCGCGGCGAGGGCCTCGACGCCCGCGTCCTGATGCTGCGTCCGCTCGGCTTCGGCCGCGCCGACCTGGTCGTGGCCGCGCCCAAGTCCTGGCTCGACGTGGCCACCATGGACGACCTGGAAGAGGTGGCCCACGAGCACCTCGCCCGCACCGGCCGGCGCATGCGCGTGGCCACCAAGTATCTGGCCCAGACCCGCGCCTTCTTCGCCCGCCATGGCGTCGTCGACTACCGCATCGTCGAGTCCGGCGGCGCGACGGAGGGCGCGCCGGCCGCCGGCGCCGCCGAGCTGATCGTCGACATCACCACCACCGGCGCAACGCTCGTGGCCAACGGTCTGAAGGTGCTCTCCGATGGCGTCATCCTGAAGAGCCAGGCCCAACTCGCCGCCTCGCTCCGCGCCGATTGGACGCCCGCCGCCGTGGCCGCCGCCGAGCGTCTGTTGCGCATCGTCGAGGCCCGCGCCGCGGCCTTGTGCAGCGCGACGCTCACCTGGCCCCCGCGCGGCGACGCCGCCGAGGCCGCGGTCGTCGCCAGCCTCGTGGCGGCCGGCGCCACGGAGCGCCCCAACGGCTTGCTGGTCGACGCCGCCCGGGCGCCCGAATCGGCCCTGGCCCTCACCGCCGCGGGCCTGGGTCCCGTGACCTCGCTAAGACCAGACTTCGTGTTTGACGTGAATTGCGCCGCACTAGACACGCTAAAGGCGAATCTAAATTGACGCCGGCGTCAGATAACGGCGTAAAATTGCGCGAGAGCACGTATTTCTGACCGCACTGTACTCGCGGAGGCCTGTCACGCCGTTGACAGGGGCACAAAATTGCCGTTCTGTCATGTGCGCGAGAGACATGACGGCGCCAGTCCGGAGGTCTCCGGCGTTTCGGGGAGGAAACGCCCGCTCAATCAGAGCGACTGCTCAAGTCGGCCCGCTGCGATTATCCCCCGCAGCGGGCCGTATCTTTATC
>CAZBXO010000023.1:0-22510 GCA_964495645.1 uncultured Phenylobacterium sp.
ACGAGATCGTGCTCTCCGAGATGGAGCACCACGCCAACATCGTGCCCTGGCACTTCCTGCGCGAGCGGCAGGGGATCGTGCTGAAATGGACGCGGGTCACCGACGACGGGTCGCTGGACCTGGAACACTTCCAGAGCCTGCTGGGCCCTAAGACGCGGGTCGTGGCGCTCAGCCACATGTCCAACGTGCTGGGCACGATCAACCCGGCCAAGGACCTGGCGCGGATGGCGCACGAGGCGGGAGCGGTCGTGCTGTTCGACGGCTGCCAGGCCATCGTCCACAGGCCGGTCGACGTGAAGGACATCGACGCCGACTTCTACGTCTTCTCCGGCCACAAGCTCTACGGGCCGACCGGCATCGGCATCCTCTACGGCAAGGCCGAGCGGCTGGCTGAGCTGCCGCCCTACCAGGGCGGCGGCGAGATGATCGGCATGGTCAGCCAGGACGAGATCACCTACGCCGACCCGCCGCACCGCTTCGAGGCCGGCACGCCGCCGATCCTGGAGGCGATCGGCCTGGGCGCGGCGCTGAAGTGGCTCGGCGGGATCGACCGGGCCGCCGTGGCGGCGCACGAGCACCGGCTCTACGCGCGGGTCCGTGAGGGCCTGAAGGGACAGAACTGGCTGCGGGTGATCGGCGATGCGCCTGGAAAGGGTGCGATCCTGTCGTTCATCGTAGAGGGCGCGCACGCCCACGACGTGGCCCAGATCCTCGACCGCTACGGGGTGGCGGTGCGGGCCGGGACCCATTGCGCCGAGCCCCTGATGCGGCGCTTTGGCGTCACATCGAGCGCCCGAGCCTCGTTCGCCCTATATAACAGCGAGGCGGAGGCCGACGCCTTCGTCGACGCATTGACCAAGACTCAGGCTTTCTTCGCTTAAGCAGGACCATGGACGACGCGACCGCCATCGACGGACCGACGACCCCGCTCAGCCAGGCGGAGCTGGACGCGATCACCGATCAGCTCATCGAGAAGCTGAAGACGGTCTATGACCCGGAGATCCCGGTCGACATCTACGAGCTGGGCTTGATCTACAAGGTCGACGTCTCTGACGAGAAGGACGTAGCCATCGACATGACGCTGACCGCGCCGGGTTGCCCGGTGGCCGGCGAGATGCCGGGCTGGGTCGAGGATGCAGTGCTGTCGATCCCGGGGATCAAGTCGGCCAAGGTCGATCTGGTCTTCGATCCGCCGTGGGATCCGTCGCGGATGAGCGACGAGGCCAAGCTGCAGCTGAACATGTTCTGATGAACGACGTCGCAATCACCCCGCGCCCGAGGCGCCCCCGCCCGAAGGTCGTCACCCTGACCGACCGCGCGGCCGAGCGCGTGCGCGAGATCATGGCCAAGGCCGAGAAGCCCTATGCGGGTCTTCGTGTCGGCGTGAAGAACGGGGGCTGCGCGGGCCAGGAGTACGTTCTCGAGTACGCCGAAACGGCTCAGCCGCTGGACGAGGTGATCGAGGACAAGGGCGTGACGATCCTGGTCGAACCCAAGGCCGTTCTGTTCCTGATCGGCGCCGAGATCGACTACGAGGTCACCAAGCTGTCGGCCAAGTTCGTGTTCAGGAACCCCAACGAGACCGACGCCTGCGGCTGCGGCGAGAGCGTCACCATCCAGCCAGCGCAGCTGGACTGACGCCGCCCCATAGTGGGGCGCGCATTACACGATCCTCACTGGGAACCCAGGCCGCCGCCGGGTAGGTTGTTGGCAAATGGGATCGAACCGGCGCTATGCTGCCATCAGAGGTGATGTGGCGATGACCGACGACGAAGACGAACTCCGCCGCCTGGCCATCCGCCGCGCGGACATGAAGCTGGCGTTCCGCAGCCACGCGATCGCCTATGCGATCGTCAACGGCGGCCTTCTGGCCATCAACCTGCTGACCTCGCCGGGTGAGTGGTGGTTCTACTGGCCGATGCTGGGCTGGGGCATCGGGCTGGCGGCTCACGCCGCGGCGGTCTACTTCGACGGCGAGGGCGTCCGCGATCGGATGATCGAGGCGGAGCTCGAGAAGCTCCGCCGCGGTCACTGACCCCGACTACTTCCCCTTGAACTGAGCCGGGCGCTTCTGGACGAAGGCCATGATGCCTTCGCGGGCGTCTTCCGTGCGGCCGGCGTCGCCTTGCGCGTAGGCTTCCGCCTCCAGCTGCAGGTGGAACGGCGCGTCAAGCGAATCCCACACGAGGTTGCGGGTCATGCCCAGCGAGCGGGGGCCGGTGGCGAGCGCCTTCGCCAGCTCCATCGCCTTCGGGAGCACCTCGGCGTCGGGAACGCAGCGGTTGATCAGGCCCCAATCCAGCGCGGTGGCCGCCGGCAGCTTCTCGCCCAGCAGCATCAGCTCCATCGCCCGGGCCTTGCCGACCAGCTTGGGCAACATCCAGGTGGCGCCGCCGTCCGGCACCAGACCGATGCGGCGGAAGGCCAGCAGGAAGTAGGCGCTCTCGGCCGCCACGCAGAGGTCGCAGGCGAGCGCCAGCGAAACGCCCACGCCCGCTGCCACGCCGTTCACGGCTGCCACCGTGGGTTTGGGCGAGCGGCGCATCATGCTGACGAAGGGGTTGTAGGTGCGCAGGAGGCCCTGGTTCGGCCCGGAGGTGTCGCGCGCCGGTCCACCGCCCGATCCCCCGCCGGAAAGATTGGCGCCGGAGCAGAACCCGCGGCCTTCGCCGGTGATGACGATGGCGCGCACCGCCTCGTCGCCAAGGAAGCGTCCGAAAGCGCTGGTGAGCCCTTCCATCACCTCCAGGCCGGCGGCGTTCAGCGTGCCGGGATCGTTCAGCGTGATGACGCCGACGCCGTCCTCGACGTGGGTGTTGACCTTGCCTGGGGCCTGGGCGCCGTCCATCGCATCCTCCGTAAGCTTCAGAGGATTCCAAGCGCGCTACCCTCGGGGAAGTAAAGGGGCTTAGGCCGCCCGTGGCGCCGCCGCGTTGCCGGCCGCGCCGGAGGTGCGGTTGCGGCCCGCGCGCTTCGAGGCGTAGAGGGCGCCGTCGGCGCGCTCGATCAGATTGGACGGGGCCTCATGGCGCTGGCGCTCGGCGAACCCGGCCGAAAGCGTCACCGCGCCCAGGTCCTCGTTGGTCGAACGGCGCTTCAGGATGCGGGAGGAGACCTCCTCGCGGATACCGTCCAGAACCGCCACCGCGGCCGCCGACGCCTCGCCGGGCAGGATCACCGCGAATTCCTCGCCGCCGAAGCGGGCGGCCAGGCGGGGGGCCGGCGCGGCCTTCTGGATGACGGCGGCGACGTAGCGCAGCACCTGGTCGCCCGTCTGGTGGCCCCAGGTGTCGTTGAACGACTTGAAGTGGTCGATGTCGAGGAAGGCCAGCGTCAGCACGGTCCCGTCGCGGTCCGCCTGACGGCAGGCGTCCTCGAGGGCCTCGTCGAAAGCCTTGCGGTTGGCCAGGCCCGTGAGGCCGTCCGTCTGCGCTTCGCGGCGTACCTGCTCCAGGTGCTCGCGCAGGCGGCCCAGCTCCTCGTTGGTGTCGGCCAGCTGGCACTCCAGCGCGTGGTTCTCCTCACGCACCTTGTGGGTGGCGACGGTCAGGGTGTCGACCATGGCCTTCACGGCCGCAGTGTCCTCCTCGCCGCCGAGCGTCTCCGACGCGCTGGCCAGTTGCTGACCGTACGCTTCGCTGGTCTCGCGCGCCGCCTCGATGGCGCGGGTGACCGAGTCCAGTTCCTTGGAGAGGTTCTGGCCGGCCTCCAGGATCTCGCCGGTGAGCTTGACGCTCGGAAGGTGGTGCGCGGCGATCTGTTCGCCCACCTCGTCGGTGAAAGGATCGCCGGAAGCGATGGCGTTCTCGATCTCCTTGGCCAACGGCGTGTCGGCCGCGGTGACGAAGTTGATCCACAGCTCGAAGTTCAGCGCCGTCGGCCAGACGCGATTGGCTTCCATCGCGTCGATCGCCTTGCGCGCGAGCGCGTAGCCCTTGGGGCCGCGCAGGAGGGTCTCAAGCTCCGAAGCCATGATTCGAAGCCTACGCGCGGACCGCAAACGAGGCGTTAAACGGACGCCTTAACTAATCCTGTCGACGAGGCCCGGGGGGGCGCGCGAGGAAGGCCGGCACGTCCGAGCCGAAGCCCACGACGCCGTCGCCGTCACGATCCCGGTCATCGCGGGCCGCACCGCGGTCCGGGCGGTCACGGCGCGGCGGACGTTCGGCCCGCTGCGGGCGCTCCTCGTCGCGCGGGCGCTCATCGCGCGCGGCGCGGTCCTCCCGGGGCGCGCGGGGTTCCCGCCGCGGCCGCTCCTCTCGCCTCGGACGATCCTCGCGGGGCGGGCGTTCGGCTCGGGCCTCGGACGGCGTATCCGGCTGGGCGATCGGTTCGCGAGAGGCTTCCTGGCCGTGCGGCTTGACCGGCCGCGGGCCACGGTCGCGTCCGCTGCGCTCCCGGCCGCCGCTCCGTTCGCGGCCGCCGCGGCGCTCGCGCGGCTCGTCCTTGATCGAGCCCCAGTCGGCGTCGAGCTTCACCTCGTCCGGAGTCTTGCCGATGAGCTTCAGGACCTTGTCCAGGTTCCGCGAGTCGGCCGGCGTGACGATCATGAAGGTCTGGCCGGTCCGCCCCGCGCGGCCGGTGCGGCCGATGCGGTGGACGTAGTCGTCGGCGTGGTGCGGGACGTCGTAGTTGAACACATGGCTGACGTCGGGGATGTCCAGGCCGCGCGCGGCGACGTCGGAGGCCACCAGCAGCCGCAGCTCGCCCTTGCGGAAGGCGTCCAGGGTGCGCATGCGCGTCGCCTGGTCCAGGTCACCGTGGATGGGCGCCGCGTCCAAGCCGTGGGTCTTCAGCGACTTGGCGACGACGTCGACCTCGGACTTGCGGTTGCAGAAGACGATCCCGTTCTTCACGTCGTCGCGGCTGATCAGCATGCGCAGCGCCGTCCGCTTGGCCTTCGGGTCGGACGTGGGGATGCGGGCGATGTGCTGGGATATGGTCTCGGCGGTCGTCGCCGGGCGCGAGGCCTCGATGCGGACCGGGTCGCGCAGGAACTGCTTGGTGAGCCGTGTGATCTCCGGCGGCATGGTGGCCGAGAAGAACAGGGTCTGCTTGGCCGGCGGCGTCAGCTTGAAGATGCGCTCGAGATCCGGGATGAAGCCCATGTCGAGCATGCGGTCGGCCTCGTCGACGACCATGATCTGGACGCCGGTCATGAGCAGCTTGCCGCGCTCGAAGTGGTCCAGCAGACGGCCGGGCGTGGCGATCAACACGTCCACGCCGCGGTCAAGCTTCTGCTCCTGATCCGAGAAGGAGACGCCGCCGATCAGCAGCGCCCAGGAGAGCTTCTGGCCCTTGGCGTACTTCTCGAAGCTGGCGGCGACCTGGTCGGCGAGCTCGCGGGTCGGGGCGACGACGAGGGCGCGCGGCATGCGCGCCTTGGCGCGGCCGGCGGCCAACTTGTCGATCATCGGCAGGGTGAAGGCGGCCGTCTTGCCGGTGCCGGTCTGGGCGATGCCCAGCACGTCCTTGCCCTGCAGCGCCTCCGGAATGGCGGCGGCCTGGATGGGGGTGGCGGTGGTGTAGCCGGTGTCGGCGACCGCTTGCAGGGTCGCGCTCGACAGGCCGAGGTCGGAGAATTCGGTCATTCGTAACGGATAAGGGGCGGCGCACCGCCGGTCAGCGGCCGGTCGCCGCGCGGGCGGAACATAGGGCCAAGGCCTTTCAAGTCAACGAACGGCCGTTTGAGACGGATCGCCGCGTTCAGGGGGGCGTCGAGAGGTGGGCGGGGGTTTCGGGCTCATTGCTGCTGCCGGCGTCCTCGGCGCCGTCCAGCGGGTTCCAGCTGCGCTCGAAGGAGCGGGGTTCGGCCGCGGCGCCGTTCTGCAGGGCGTCGGCGAAGCTGCGGGCGGCCGCGGCGATTGCTGCAGCGAGGGCTCCGTCAGTCACGGACGGGGTTGCGGCCTCGACGGTGTCAGCCACCTTGGCCTTGGCCTTGGACGTCGCCTCCCGGAGCCTCGGGCTTTCGGCGGCCTTCTTCCCGGCGAGGATCGCAGCGCCTCCCAACAGGGCTTCGGCGATCAGCTTCTGGCCGGTCTGGGAGGCGAGCAGTTCGCCGAACCGGCCCTTGCGCACGGCCTTCGGCACTCTCACGCCTGCAATCTTCTTCGGGAGGCGGGATTTCTTCTTCTTGGCCATGGCGGGCTCCTTGGGGGTCGCTCGCGGAACGTGCGCGCTGCCAAGCCTGTTCCGGTTTTCCGAGGCCATGGGCCAAACTCCCGACCTTGATGGAGGACGCGGCGTGGCTCGGATCGTGGTGGTCGGTTCGCTCAACATGGATCTGGCGGCGACGTCGGCCCGGTTGCCGGGGCCGGGCGAGACCGTGCTGGGCGGAAGCTATCTCGAGAGTCCCGGCGGCAAGGGCGCAAACCAGGCGCATGCGGCGGCGCGCCTGGGTGGTGAGGTCGCGATGATCGGCTGCGTCGGCGACGACCCGCACGGCTGGCGACTGCGGGAGAGCCTGGCGAACGCGGGTTGCGACGTCACCGGCGTGCGGACGGTGGCCGGTCCGACCGGCGTCGCGCTCATCTTCGTTTCAGCGACGGGCGAGAACGCGATCATGGTGGCGCCTGGAGCGAACGGCGCGCTGACGGCGGAGGACGTGCAGGCCGCGGCGCTCGACGGCGCAAGCCACGTCCTGCTGCAGCTGGAGAGCCCGATCGACGCCGTCCTCGCTGCGGCCCGGGCGGCCAAAGCTGCGGGCGCAGTCGTGATCCTGGACCCGGCGCCGGCCATCGCGAGTCTGCCGGCCGAGCTCCTCGGGTGCGTCGACATCCTCACGCCCAACGAGATGGAGGGTGCGCAGCTGAGCGGACACGCCCGGCCGACCGCGGAGGCGGCGAGGGCGCTGCAGCGGCTGGGTCCCCGCGCGGTCATTCTGAAACTCGGCGCGCGCGGCTGCCTGATCGCGACGGATGAGACCACCCTGGTCCCGGCCCCGCGGGTGGACGCCGTCGACACCACGGCCGCCGGCGACGTGTTCAATGGGGCGCTCGCCGTCGCCCTGTCCGAGGGGACCGCCCTGATCCCGGCGGCCGAGTTCGCCGTCCGGGCGGCCGCGATCTCCGTCACCCGCCGGGGCGCCCAGGCCTCCGCGCCGACCCGCGAGGAGGTCGGCGGCTAGTTCGACGCCGCGGGTTGCGCCGGGGCCTGCGACCGCTGGCGGTCGCCGCCGCCGAACATGCGGCCGGCGAAGGCGGCGAGCTCGGCGCGGTCCAGCGCGCCGTCGTGGTCTTTGTCCAAGTCGCTCAGGTTGGCCTTGAGGCGCTGGCCGAAGTCGCCGCGCATCTCGGCGGCCTGCAGCTTGCCGTCCATGCTGACGTCGAGGTTGCCCATCATCTGGGCCTGGTTCAGCAGGCGGTCGTAGTCGTCGCGCGGCTCGGCCACGGTCTCGCCGACCCAGCGGTAATGCAGGAAGAAGGCGAGCATCTCCTCAGTGGTCTGCTCGCCGAAGGCGATGTCCTTCTTCGGATCCGGGTTGCCGCGGTTGCGGGTGGAATTGTCGTAGGTCCATTTGTTGATGACCCGCGAGCCGGCGGGCAGGAGGAGCGGTTTCTCAAGATAGAATTCGCACTGCCAGTTGAAGTCGTAGCGTGGCACCGCCAGCACGATCTCCTCGCGGCCGTCCGGATAGCGGACCCAGACCTGGGTTGAACCGCCGCGCACATGGGCATGGGCGGTAAGGCCGTAGACGATCATGTCCTTGGGGATATCCGCGTAGGCGAGCTCGCGGTGGTACTCCTCGCCGGCGGGGATGGTGATCCCGAAGCCGTAGACCGAATGGGTGCGCAGGGCGTACTTCGGCTCCTGACCCTTGGGATAGAAGTAGAGCCCGACCTTGGTGGCCTCGGTCGTGGGCTTTCCGTAGGGCGTGTAGTGGGTCTGCATGGCGATCTTGGAGTTCGCCGGCACCCAGACTCCCATGTCTTCCGGCACCAGGTTGATCTCACGGCCCGGGCCTTGGCCGCCCACGGCGCCGGCCGAGCGTTCCTGGCGGGTCAGATTGCCGGTGTCGCCAGGCGCGAGAAGGGTCGTGGTGACATGGTGCAGGACGCGCTTGTCGGTGACGCGGAACTCACTGGCGCGCATCCAGCGGCCCTCGGTCATGTTCGTGGCGACGACGGGGTTCTGGTAGGGCAGCACCCCGGTGGCCGGCACGTCGACCGGTGGGATCGCCAGGACCACGTCAGGCTCGCCCAGCTTCCAGGCTGGGGCCTTGAACACCGTCTTGGCCAGGGGATCCTCGCCGTCGCCGCGGGGCGCGCCCGCCTCGACCCAATGGACCATGGTCTTCAGTTGGGCGGAGGAAAGCCCCTCGTTCGGCGCCCAGTGGCCGACGGTCACGTCCGGCTGGAAGGGCGGCATGCGATGCGTGCGCAGCACCTCGCGGATCATCGGCGCGAAGCCCTTGATCTGCTCGTAGCGGGTGAACTGCATCGGACCCAGGCCGCCCGGCTGATGGCAGACGACGCACTTCTCCTGGACGATAGGGGCGATGTCCCTGGCGTAGGAGATGGCGGCGGCTTGCGCCGGGCTGTGCGCGTAAGCGATCGCGCCGCCGCGGACCGGCTCGGACGGGAGCGCGGTGGGCTGGCCGGCGAGGACGCCGTTAAGCGCCTTGCGGACGGAGGGCGAGGCGATCGGACCGCGGAAGGCGACGGTCCAACCCTTCGGGTTCACCACCAGGAGCTCGGCGGCCCGGGAGAGGCCGAGGCCTTCGCCGACCAGTTGCTCGTAGTCGAAGAGGACCGGAATGCCGAGGCCTGCGGCGGCGGGATCGGCGGCGAGCTTCTTCCGGGTGTCGCCGCTGCGCGGGGCGATGACAAGGAACTCGACGCGCCGGTCGGCGTAGGCGGCCTTCAGCGCGGCCAGGGCGGGCGCGTCGGCGCGGAACTGGCGGTCGCCGGCGGCGTAGCTGACGAGAACGACGGCCCTGGCGTCCTCCATCTTGTAGAGGTGGCGGCCGATGTAGTCCTGGTCGGCGAGTTGGAAGTCGTCGACGTGCTGCGGGGCGGCCGCGGCGCATCCGGCGGCGCAGAACGCGGCCGCGACGGCGCCCATCAGCGTCATCGCCACGAGCTTGAGGACCGTCGCCATCGCCGTCTCCCCGACGCTGCGGCAGGCTGGACTTGCCGCCGTTGCGAGCGTCACATCGAGCTTAAGCCGATGCGGGGCTGCTTTCCAAGGAACGGCGTCATGGCGTTCAGAACGTTCGCGCTCATCACCGTCGCGGCCATGGTGCTGCCGGCCATGGCCGCTGCGCAGGCCGCCTACCGTGCGCCGCGGGCGGTGGGGAACCAGCCCAGCCTAGAGGGCATGTGGACCAACGCCAGCCTGACGCCGCTGGAGCGGCCGGCCGCGCTGGGCGAGCGCAAGGTCATGACCGAGGCCGAGGTGAAGACCATCGAAGGCCGCCGCGCCGAGGTGATCGCCAAGGCCAGCGCGCCGACGCCGCAGGGCATCGATCTCGACAAGGAGCCCTGCTACGCCGCCAACATCAGCGCCGGGGGCGCGACCTCGGACTGCGGCTACCAGGCCTTCTGGACCGACCACGGCGATGCGGTGATGCGGGTCAACGGCGAGCCGCGGACCTCGCTGATCACCTCGCCAGCCAACGGGCGGATGCCGGCGCGCCTGCCCCGAAAGCCGGGAACGCCGGCGCCGGTGCGTGGGGTCTATGGCGTGGCGGGGGAGAATCCGGAGAACCAGACGCTGGGCGAGCGCTGCATCACCTCGTTCGGCAACCACGCAGGGCCGGTGATGCTCCCGAGCTTCTACAATTCCAACTATCAGATCGTGCAGGGCACCGACGCCGTGGTCATCCTGGTGGAGATGATCCACGACGCCCGCGTCATCCGGCTGAACGGCAGGCACGGGACGACCAAGGTCTGGTACGGCGACTCGATCGGCCACTGGGAGGGCGACACCCTGGTCGTCGAAACCACCAACTACCACCCGGCCCAGCAGATGTTCGGCGGCTCGCCGGACATGGTGGTGACCGAGCGGTTCACCCGGGTGGGGCCGAAGCGCCTTCGCTACGAATTCAAGGTTGTGGACCCCAGCGTCTGGACCGCCCCATGGGGAGGCGAGTACGAGTTCACGCCGGCCAAGGGGCGGGTCTACGAGTACGCTTGCCACGAGGGCAACTACGCCTTGCCGGGCATCCTGCGCGGCGCGCGGGCGGCGGAGGCGGAAGCGGCCGGGGCCGCCAAGACCGGGCGGCCGTAGCCGATCCGGAATTTGTGCGCGGCGCGTGATCCGATTGCGGCCGCTCGGACGTAGCCGGTTCAACGTCGGGGAGGACGATCAGCATGGTCTCGCAAGGCGCCGTCGCACGGCTGGGGCGGGGGACGCTCGCGAGCGCCCTCGTGCTCAGCACCACTCTGGCCTGGGCGCAGCCCGCCGCGATCCCGCAGTTCCCGGCCCCGGCGGACTTCGCCGGCGTCGCGGGGAGCAACGCCGAACGGCTGCGGATCGGAGCGCTGTGCGGGCCGAACCGCAACGCGCAGGACGGCTATTCGCCGGCCCCGGCATTCGCGGGGCAGACCAAGGCGCCGATCGTCACGGGTACGCAGGGTTACGCCGTGGAGTCCGTGGCCAAGATCGAGCGGCCCTGGTCGATGGACTTCCTGCCGAGCGGCAAGCTGCTGGTCAGCTTCCGCAACGGGGGCCTGCGCACGGTCGACAAGGCCGGCGTGGTTTCCGAGCCGCTGGCGGGCGCGCCGCAGATCGTGGGCGCGCGGCTGGGGTCGGGCATGTACGCGGCGATCCTGGACCGCAACTTCGCCAAGACCCGCACGGTCTACATGGCCTACCACACCCGCCAGCCCGGCGATGCGACGGCGATGGGGCGGATCGCGAGCGCCAAGCTGTCGGCAGACGAGACGACCCTGACCGACCTGAAGGTCCTGCGCGAGGGCGCCGACATCCAGCCGCGCGCGCTGGTGCAGGCGAAGGACGGCAAGCTCTTCATCCTGTCGGCCAGCCTGGCCGACGCCTCGCCGGACGCCCAGAGCCTGAAGAGCCAGTTCGGCAAGGTGCTGCGGATCAACCCCGACGGCTCGATCCCGAAGGACAACCCGTTCGTCGGCAAGCCCGACGCCAACCCGGCGATCTGGTCGTACGGCTTCCGCGACATCCACTCGGCGACCATCCACCCGAAGACCGGAGAGCTGTGGGCGGCGGAGAACGTGCCGCGCGGCGGCGATGAGATCGACGTGATGCGCAAGGGCAGGAACTACGGCTTCGCCCAGATCAGCTACGGCCGGCAGAACAACGGCGCCTGGATCAACGGCGGCAAGACCGCCGAGCCCGGGATGGAGCAGCCGCTCTACTACTGGAACCCCTCGATCGCGCCCGCCGGGATGATGTTCTACACCGGATCGAAGTTCCCGGGTTGGAAGGACAACCTGTTCGTCGGCGGCATGTCGGGCATGCAGGTCAGCCGCCTGGTGATGAAGGGCGAGAAGGTGGTGGCCGAGGAGAAGCTCCTTATGGACCGCTGCCAGCGCATCAAGTGGCTGGGCCAGGGGCCGGACGGCTTCATCTACGTCCTGACCGACCAGATGCCGCCGGCGCAGAACGAGATCCTGCGGATCGTGCCGGCGCCCGCGCCGCCGCCACCGCGGCAGCCGGCGCCCCCGCCGGCCCCGGCCCAGGTGGCGACCGCTACGGCCGGTGACGACCTGGGCGCGGCGGCGTTCGGGCGGACGTGCGCGCGCTGCCATGGGGTGGCGGGCGCGGGCGGCATCGGCCCTGCGATCGCGGCCCGAACGGACGCCGACGTCATCACCGGGGTGATCCGCAACGGACAGGGCGCCATGCCGGCGATGGGCGCGACGCTGACCGCGGCCGAGATCGACGCCATCGCCAGGCACATCGCCAAGCTGCCGCACTGAGGAGACGACCATGCTGACGGTTCACCACCTGGGGATCTCGCAATCGGAGCGGATCGTCTGGCTCTGCGAGGAACTGGGGATCGACTACGTGCTGAAGCGCTACGACCGGCGCGCCGACAACCGCCTGGCGCCGGACGAGTACAAGGCCCTACACCCGATGGGCATCGCACCGGTGATCACCGACGGGGACCTGGTGCTCGGCGAAAGCGGCGCCATCTGCGACTACATCTGCGGCAAGTATGGCGGCGGAAAGCTGCAGCCGGGTCCGGACGATCCGGACTTCGCCGACCACCTGTTCTGGTTCCACTGGTCGAACGGCACCTTCATGACCACGCTGATGATGCAGCTGGTGCTCGCGGGCGCCGGCGGGGACGCCAACCCGGCCTCAGTGTTCGTGGGCGATCGCAGCCGGCGCGGCTGGGCGATGATCGAGCAACGGTTGGGGCAGGCGCCGTTCTTCGGCGGGCGTGACCTGACGACCGCCGACATCATGATGGTCTACACCGTCACCACGAGCCGGGCGTTCCGCGGGACCCAGCTGGAGGGATATCCGAACCTGAAGGCCTACCTGGGCCGGATCGGGGCGCGCCCGGCCTACCAGACGGCCATGGCCAAGGCGGAGCCGGGCATGGCGCCGATGCTCAGCTGAGGCCTGTCACGCAGGCGTCACGAAACTGTGGGCAAGCTGATTCGTGGACGGCCGGTCGGGACCGTCCGACGGGCGCTTCATGGACATCGAGATCGAGCGCAAGTTCCTGGTTGTCGGCGATGGCTGGCGGCGAACGGCTGGAGCGGGCCGGCGCGTGCGTCAGGGCTATGTCTCACGAGCCGGAGGCGTGACGGTGCGGGTGCGATGCGTCGGCGCGCGGGGGTTCCTGACCGTGAAGGGCGTGCGCGACGGGATCGCGCGGCCGGAGTTCGAGTACGAGATCCCCCTCGAGGACGCCGAGGCCATGCTGGGCACGCTCTGCCTCGAGACGCCTCTGGAGAAGGTGCGCCACGACGTGACACACGGCGGCCTCGTCTGGGAAGTCGACGTCTATGAAGGCGTCCACGCGGGGTTGACGCTGGCCGAGGTGGAGCTCGAGGCGCCAGACCAGGCGATCGCATTGCCGGATTGGGTGGGGGAGGAGGTCACCCACGATCTCAGCTATCGCAGCACGGCGCTGGCGCGGAGGGCCGCGCTGATCGGCCGCCTCAACGTCTGCTGGCCGGACGAGGCGACGGCCTAGCCTCTTCCATGCCCTGGCGGCCGGCGGCTAGAAGCCACGGTATGACGACCGCCGCCGACCTCATGCCGCTGACGCCCGTGGGTGCGCACCGCTGGACCACCGAGGCCGGCGAGGAGTGGCGCAATCCTGGCGGCGGCCTCTGGGGCGGCTACGCCATCGGCCTCGCGATTCGGGTGCTGGAGGCGGAGCCGACCGCGATGGGCGAGGCGCTGTCGCTGACGCTGACCTATGCTGCGGCGCTGCCGGCCGGGAGGCTCGAGGTGCGCACGCGGCGCATCCGCCAAGGCGGCTCGATCGGCGTCTGGGAGGTGGAACTGCTCTCGCCCGGCTCGCAGGAGGTGGGCGTCCACGCGATGGTGACCATGGCGCGCCGCCCGCGGACCCCGGACTTCGCCTTCGCGACCATGCCGTCCGTGGCGGAGCCGGAGACAATGCCGGCCCCGGTGATGCCGGTCGGCACGGGGATGCATTTCGGGGCGCAGGCGCTGGAGCGGCGGACGCTGGAGGGCTTTCCGCCAAAGCCGGGCGGGGACTCCCGTTCGCTGGCCTGGGTGCGGTCGAAGCGGGGGCCGCTGGACAAGGCGATCCTCGGGATGATCACCGACAACTCTGCGCCGCGGGTGTTCTACGCGCTGGGACCGACGGTGATGAGCACGACCTTGTCGCTGACGGTCTACCTGCACGCGACCGCCGAGGAGGTCGCGGCGGTGGGCGAGGACTACATCCTCGTGGAGTGCGAGGGTCGGGTCGGTGGCCACGGGGCGTCCGACGAGCGCTCCAGCTACTGGCGGCGCGACGGCAAACTGCTGGCGACCAGCGAACAGCTGGCGTGGTACCGGCCGCGGCAGGAGACGCCGGAGTAGGGCCGTATAGACTGGGCCGACTTGAACGGGAGCTTGTCCAATGCTCGTCGTCCGTCTGCTGGCGTTTTTCGCGCTGGCCCTGTCGGCGTCGACCGCGCAGGCGGACTGCAACGTCGGCGCCGCCGGCCGAACGGAGCGGGTCGAAGTTCCCGGAACGGGTCGGTCGTTGAACATCTACCGGCCCGTGACCAGCTCCGGTCGCAAGGTGCCGCTGATGTTCCTGCTGCATGGCAGCGGCGGAACCGGCCGAGCCGTGCTGGGTCAGTCGGGATTGACGGCGACGGCGGACAAGCACGGCTTCATCGTCGCCGCGCCTGACGGCGGGATCGCGGCGGCCGGCGGGTTCGTGTGGAACATCCCGGGCGTGCCCGCGGTGGGCGGACGCATGCCGACGGCGGCGGACGCAGACGACACGGCCTTCATCGGCAAGACCATCGACTGGCTGGTGGGGCAGGGCTGCGTGGACAGGGCGCGGGTCTATTCGACCGGAATCTCCGGCGGCGGGCGGATGAGTTCGTGGCTGGCCTGTGCGACGCCCGAGCGGTTCGCCGCGATCGCGCCGGTCGTGGGCCTGCGGTCAGGGACGCCGCTGGCGAGCGATCCGAAGCGGCCGGACCCGCAGAGCTGCCGCCCGTCTCGCCCGGTGCCGATCATCGCCTTCGCCGGCGACAAGGACACCGTGAACCCGATCGAGGGCGGGGGCACGCCCTACTGGCAGTATCCGATGCGGGCGGCGGAGGAACGCTGGGCCGAACTCAATGGCTGCCGTGCGGGTCCGGTGCGCCGGCAGTTGAAGGCGGACATCTATGAGGACCGCTGGAGCCGCTGCCGCGGTGGCGCGGAGGTGGTCGGCGTGATCACGGTCGGCGGCGGCCACGTCTGGCTCGCCGACAACGAGGCGATGTGGGCGTTCCTGTCGCGCTACCGCCGCTAAGGTGTCAGACGAAGCGCCAGGCTTCCTCGGCGGCCCTGCGGATGGCGCGGGCCTTGTGCAGGGTCTCGTCGTACTCGGCGTCGGGGTCTGAGTCGGCGACCACGCCGCCGCCAGCCTGGACGTAGCAGACGCCGTCCTTGATGAGGGCGGTGCGCAGGACGATGCAGGTGTCGACCGACCCGTCGCTGCCGAAGTAGCCGACCGCACCGGCGTAGCCGACGCCGCGCTTCACGTCCTCCAGTTCGTCGATGATCTCCATGGCCCGCACCTTTGGCGCGCCGGAGAGGGTGCCGGCGGGGAGGGCGGCCATCACCACGTCGACGGGATCCAGGCCTTCGGGGGCGTCGCCCTCGACGTTGGAGACCATGTGCATGACGTGGCTGTAGCGCTCGACGAAGAAGCTGGCCGTGACGCGGACCCGCGGCGACTGGCGGCCCTGCTGACGCGGCGGCTCGTTGGCGCCCGGCTCCTTGAGCATGGCCACGCGGCCGACGTCGTTGCGGCCCAAGTCTAGCAGCATCAGGTGCTCGGCGCGCTCTTTGGGGTCGGAGATGAGGTCGGCTTCGAGGGCGCGGTCCTCCTCGGGCGTGGCGCCGCGGGGCCGGGTGCCCGCAATCGGGCGGATGGTGACCTTGCCGTCGCGCAGGCGGACGAGGATCTCCATGCTGGAGCCCGCGAGATGGAACTCTCCGAAATCCAGGAAAAACAGGAAGGGGCTTGGGTTGATCCGCCGCAGCGAGCGGTAGAGCGCCAGGGGGTCGTGCGGGAATGGCGCGGAGAAGCGGTGGCTCGGCACGACCTGGAAGATGTCGCCGGCGGCGATGTAGTCCTTCGCCCGCCGGACGATCTCCCGGTACGCCTCGCGCGTGCGGCCCGGCTGGAAGCGGTCGGGCTCGGGGCCGGCGTTGCCGAGCGTGACGGAGGGTGTCGGCTCGGCCAGTTGCGCCTCGACTGCAGAGAGGCGGCGGCAGGCCGCGTCGAAGGCCTCGCGGGAGGTGACGCCGTTGGGCCTCACCGGGGTGACCAGCAGGATCTCCTGGGCGATGGCGTCGAAGATGGCCACGATGGAGGGGCGCGCCAGGATACCGTCCGGCAGGTTCAGCGGGTCCGGGTTGATGTTGGGGAGCCGCTCGACGAGACGGATCATGTCGTAGCCGATGGCGCCGAAGACGCCGGCGGCCATCGGCGGCAGGCCGGCCGGGAGCTCGATGCGGGAGGCGGCGAGCAGGTCGCGCAGGCTGTCCAGGGCGGGGCCGGCCTGGGCGGTGAAGCGGCCGGCGGCGATGTCGGCCCCCTCGGCGATCTCGGCCCGGTCGCCATTGCAGCGCCAGACGAGGTCAGGGTTCAAGGTGATGATCGAATATCGGGCGCGGAAGGCGCCGCCCTCCACGCTCTCGAACAGGAAGGCGTAAGGTCTTCCGTGGCCGATCTTCAGGAAGGCCGAGACCGGCGTTTCCAGGTCGTCGACCAGACGTGTCCAGACGACCTGGGCCGCGCCGCCGTCGTAGGCCCTCGCGAACGCCTCGTACGACGGCTCCGGGGTCATTTCTTGGCCGCGCCGCCCTTCGGGGCGGGCTCTTCGGGCTCCATGCCGATGGCCGCGCGGGCGCGGGCCGGATCGACGCGGATCTTCAGCTTGTCGCGGCTGTAGGCCTGAGCCTGGGCCATGATCTCGCCGACCAGGGGCTGGGTCAGCGCTGCGCGCTGAGCCTCGGCGATCATCCCGACCTGAGGTCCTGCATCCATGCTGATCTTCTCGACCTTTCCGATGGCGTAGGTGGAGGCCTGGGTCGGGCCCATGAACGCTTCGCCGGAGCGGGCGGCGAAGGCGCGGCCGAGCACTTCGCGCGGCGTGGTCTGATCCATCTGGGCGGTCTGGCGCGAGAGGCCCTGTGCGCGGGTGACCGCGTAGCCGCCTGAAGCCGCCACGGCGTCGAAGGCCTCGCCACGCTGGATGCGGGCCAGCAGCTCCTTGCCCTTGGCCTCCATGGCCTTGGCGGTCTGCTGGTTGATCCAGCCCTGGGTCAGTTGCGGGCGGATTTCCTCAAGGGGCGGCAAGGACGCCGGCGTGATCCGCTCGACGCGGACCGCGAAATATTCGCCGTTGTCCCCCTCGATCAGCTCGCTCTCGCCGCCGGAAGGCAGCTGGAAGGCTTGCTCCAGCATGCGCGGGGTGACGCCGGCGACCGGCTGGCCGTTGAGCATCGCGCCCTGGGCGGTCACCGGGCCTAGCGTCGTCGTGGGAGCGCCGGCCTTGGCGGCGGCGGCGGCCATATCCGCGCCGCCCTGCTTGGCGTCGTCATAGGCCTGGCTCTGGGTGTAGGCCTTCTCGGTCGCCATGTCCTTGCGCACCTCGGCCTCGAGCATCGGCCGGGCCTCCTCGATCGAGACGGTGCGGCCAGGCGAGACCGAGACGACCTTCACGACGGCGAGGCCGAGGTCACCCTGCACAGGGCCGATCTGGCCGGCCTGCATGGCGAAGGCGGCGGCGGCGAGCTTGCGGTCGGGGATCGCCGTCTGGGGCTTGTCGTCATAGGTGATCGCCTCGACGCCCTGGCTCTTGGCGACGGCGGCGGGGGACTCGTTGGCCTTCAAGCGCTGGACGATGGCCTGGGCGGCGGCTTGGGACTTAGCCGGCACCTGCACGATGGTGCGGGTCTCGGGCCGCGAGAAGGTGTCCTTGCGGAAGTCATAGCGCTTCTTCAGCTCGGCCGGGTCGACGGCGGCGGTCTGGTCGATCTGCGGGGTGAAGCGAACCACGGTGATGACACGCGTTTCGGGCCGGGTCAGCCGGTCCTTGAACTCGTTCATGAAGGCCGTGAGTTGGGCGTCCGTCGGCGCGGACGGCTTCGGAACGCTGGCTGCGGTGACCTGGAAGTAGGCGATGTCGCGGGTCTCCAGGCCCATGATCGCGAGGAAGGCGCCATAGGCGCGCGGCGCCTGCAGGCCGTTGCCGACGCCGACCAGGAAGTGCTGGGTGGCCATCTGGTCGGCCAGGTCCTTCTCGAAGGCGGTCGGGTTGAGGTTGTTCTCCTGCAGCCGCTGGGCGTAGGTCTTCTTGTCGAACGCGCCGGTGACCTGGTCGAAGAAGGCCGGGATCTTGCGAATCTCGTCGGCGATGAGCTTGTCGGATGGCACGATGCCGGCGCGGCGGAGCATCTCGTTGAAGGCTTCGCGGCCCGACAGCTGGCTGATCAGCACCTTGTCGAGCTTGTTCTGCTCGGCGAACTCGGGGGTGACCTGCTGGCCGTATTGCTGCTCGATCTGCTTCTTGAAGTCGTCGTAGCGGCGGCGGAATTCCAGCGAACTCACCGTGCGGCTGCCGGCCTTGATCACCTCGTCGCCGCGCACCGCCTCGAATCCGTACTTGCTGGCGCCCCAGCCGACGAAGCTGACGATGAGGAGGCCCATCATCACTGCGGCGACCCAGGATTTCGCGAAGGTGCGGAGGGCGGTGAGCATCGACTGTCCCTGGAAGCGCGCGAACGGGCGCGGAGTGGTCCGCCCGTATAGTTGAGGCGGCTTCCGTCCCGCAAGCGCGTGACAGGGTCGCCGGCTTGGCTTAACCGCGCCGCATCGTCACGGAGAGGTTCATGTCGCCGCCACAGCCCCTGATCGCCGGCAACTGGAAGATGAACGGTCTAGCCGCGTCGCTCAGCGAGGCCGAACGGGTGGCGATGGAGCTGGGGGACACCCGCGCGCGGGTCGCCATCTGCCCGCCCAGCCTGCTGGTCCACCGGATGGCCGAGGCGCTGGCCGACACGCCGGTGCTGGTGGGCGGACAGGATCATCACTGGGAAGACGCCGGCGCATTCACCGGCGACGTGTCGGCCGCGATGCTGGCGGACGCGGGCGCGGACCTGGTGATCCTGGGGCATTCCGAGCGCCGCGCGGGCTGGCGCGAGGATGACGAGATCGTCGCCCGGAAGGCTGCGGCCGCGGTCCGGGCCGGCCTGGAGCCGATCGTATGCGTCGGCGAGACGCTGGACGAACGCCGCGCCGAACGGGCCTTGCAGGTGGTGACGGGGCAGGTGCGGGGCTCGCTGCCGCCGATGCTGGCGGGGACGCGGTTCGCAGTGGCCTACGAGCCGGTCTGGGCGATCGGCACGGGCCTGACGCCAACCACGCCCGAGATAGAGGAAATGCACCGGGCGATCCGCGCGACGCTCGTGGAAATGTTCGGCGAGGCGGCGGGGGCCGTGCCGATTCTCTACGGGGGCTCGGTGAAGCCCTCGAACGCCGCGGAGATCCTGCATGCCGACGAGGTGGGCGGGGCGCTGGTCGGTGGCGCCTCCCTGAAGGCCGACGACTTCCTGGCGATCATCCGGGCGGTGTGAGCGCCGCTAGGGGCAACCACGAAATACACGAAATACACGAAAGACTTAGAGCGCGATCCTGACGATCTGCGCCTTGTGTGGCGTCGCGAAGTTGACGAGCAGTCCGAGCCTCAATTCGGTGGCCCGCAGGTAGTTGATGAGTTGCGCCCGATGCTCGGGCGCGATTTCGCGGACGGCCTTCAGCTCAACGACGATTGCCCCGAAGCAGATGAAGTCAGGCGCGTAGCGTGTCTTCAGCTGACGGCCGCGGTACTCGAGCCGGAGTGGTGGAACGGCAACAAAGGGAATGCCGCGCTCCTCAAACTCAATCTCCAGGCACTCCTGGTACACCGCTTCCAGAAACCCCGCGCCCTTGGCGCGGTAGACTTCAAACACTGCACCCTGGATGAGGTACACCTCGCGGGCGAAGAGCAAGTGGTCGGTTGTGTCTAAAACCATGCAGCATTCGTAGCACGCGTGCCGAGGGGAACAATACGAGAACCACGGAGCGATGTTTTCGTGTATTTCGTGTATTTCGTGGTTCCCTCAGAGCAGCAGGCCGAAGAGGCGGCAGTCTCTTCGTTCGCCGTCCTTTTCGATGTGGCCGCGCAGGAGACCTTCTTCCTGGAAGCCGAGGCGCATCAGGAGGGCGTCGGACCGGCGGTTCCCGAGGTGAGTGCGGGCGGCGAGCTTGCGAAGCCCCTGCGAGGCCGCGAAGGCGATGACGGTGCGCATGGCCTCGAGGGCGTAGCCACGGCCCCAGGCGTCGCGGCCGAGGAGGAAGCCGACCTCGGCGCGGCGATGGCGGCGATCGATCTCGGAGAGGTCGCAGGCGCCGAGGAATTCGCCGGCTTCCAGGGTCCGCATCGTCCAGTGGACCGCCCGGCCCGTGGCCATGTCCTCGACCTGGCTGCGGACCACCTCGACGATGCTGTCGGGATCTTCGAAAGCGGCGACATCCCAGAAGGCCATCACATCGGGATCGGCCATGATCGGCGAGAGGTGGTCGGCGTCGGCCGGCGTCAGCGGTTCGAGGCGCAGGCGCTCGGTCTCGAAGATCGGCAGGTGGTCCGGGTCGATCGACATGGGTTGCGGCTGTGCTGCGACCCCCTAGCTATGGCCATGGGCGTTACGCAATGGTAGAGCGCCCGCCTCGTTTTCGGCGGGCCGACCAGGTCCGCGCACCGGATTGACCTGATGCTTCTGACCCTGCTGCTCGTGATCGAAGTGCTCGTCGCGCTCTTCCTGATCGTGGTGGTGCTCCTGCAACGTTCGGAAGGCGGCGGCTTCGTCTCCGGCGGCACCGGCTCGCTGATGAGCGTGCGCGGTGCGGGCGACCTGCTCACCCGGACGACCTGGATCCTGGGCACCATCTTCTTCGTCCTGGGTCTGCTCCTGACGATCGTGGCCGGGCGGGAGAAGGGCGCGGCCTCGGTGGCCGACCGCCTGAATATCCAGAACATCGACCCGAACGCGATGCGCCAGCAGCAGCTGCAGGAACAGCAGAAGCAGCAACAGCAGCAGGCGCCGGGCCCGGCCCCGCTGCAGGCTCCTGCGCCGCAGCTGGGCACGCCGTTCACCGCCCCGCCGCCGGCGGGCGCGCCCGCGCCGACGGCCCCGCCCGCGAAGTAGGACGCCGTGCGGACGCCCGCCTTCGGGGCGGCCGCGCTCGCCATCCTCCTCGCGCTAGGCCTGTTCCAGGGGCTGATCGGGTTCGTACTCGTCTCGCCTGAGGCCGCGTTCTGGCGCAGTCCGCCGGGGGACATGGCGACCTATATGGGCGGCTACGAGGCGCTGCTTCATGCGCCGTGGGGCTTCCCGCCCACCGTCGTCGACAGCCTATCCGACAAGCCGCTGTCGATCGTCTACGCAGACAGCCTGCCGTGGCTGTCGCTTTTCCTGAAGGCGACAGGTCTGAGCGCCTGGCTGAACCCGTTCGGGCTGTGGCTGGCGGTCTCTTACGTGATGCAGGCGCTGGGGATGGTGTGGCTGCTGCGGGCGTTGAGCGTGCAGAGCACAGCAGTGCTCATCGCGGGCGCGGCGCTGGCGCTTCTTTTCCCGCCATGGCTCGCCCGGCAGATGGGGCACACGGCGCTGTCCGGGCACTGGATCCTGCTCGCGGCGCTGGCGCTGGCGGTGTCGAGCGCCCGGAGCGGATTGCGCCGGGGCCGGATCGCGGCGTTCGCGGGGTTGGCGGCGCTCACGACCGGGACCCACGCCTACCACCTGGTCCCGGTGGCGGCCTGTTTCGGTGCGGCGCTGCTGAGCGAGATGTTGCAGGGCGGGCGGGTCGTGCGGTGCGTCGTGGCGGCCGGCGCAGTGGCCGGCGCCGTCGGGCTGTCGGCCTGGGTCCTGGGATACGGCTATGGCGTGGGCCAGCCGGGGAGGGCCGGGGACCTCGGCCTTTACGCAATGAACGTGCTGGGGCCGCTCTGGCCGACCGGCTCGCGGCTGGCCGGGCAGCGCTGGACGGGCGGCTGGTTCGAGCCCGTACTGGACCCGACCGGCTACCAGACGTTCGAGGGATTCCAGTACCTGGGCGCAGGCGCTCTCGGTCTGATTGTCGCGGCCGGCGCCGCCTGGGCGTGGACCGACCGGCGCGCCCTCGGGGACGGGCAGGCGTGGCGGCGGTGGGGCCCGTTGGCGGCGGCGATGGCCGTTCTGACGCTGTGGGCGATCGGCTGGAACGTCTGGCTGGGCACGCGGCTGGTGCTCGAAGTTCCGAAGCCGCCGGAGCCGTTGGCCGGCTGGCTGGCGATCTTTCGCTGCCACGGGCGTTTCTTTTGGGCAGTGGGCTATCTGCTGCTCGCATTGGCCATCACGTGGGCGGGGCGACGCCGGGCGGTCACGGCGGCGGGGCTGCTCGGAGCGGCGCTGGTGCTGCAGGCCATCGACGTGGGGCCGCTGTTCGAGGGCGTGCGGGCGGTCCACCGGCCGAACCCGTCGCTCCTGCCCGTGGGACTGGCCGACGCGCCGGAATTGCGCGGACGTCCGCTGCGGATCGCGCCGGTCTACTGGTGCAGCCGTTCGGCGGTCGAGCATGAGTTCGTCGGGGAGCTCAACCTGGCGGTTTTGCGCACCGGCGGGCGAACCAGCACCTTCGGCACGGCGCGCAACAACGACCCGGCCTGCGATGTGCTCGACGCGCGGCTGGGCGTGGAGGCCGGGCCGGGCGATCCGACGGTCACCGTCGTGCTGGCCGACGAAGCAAGGCCCGGGCCGCTGGAGATGCGGATCGCCGAGCGCGGCGACTGCTACCGGACGC
>CAZBXO010000023.1:22610-33124 GCA_964495645.1 uncultured Phenylobacterium sp.
AGGCCCGGGCCGCTGGAGATGCGGATCGCCGAGCGCGGCGACTGCTACCGGACGCCGCGGGCGATCGTCTGTGGGCGAGGGCTCGCGGGGGTTCCCGGGTTGGCGCCGATTGCGGCAGGCTCGCTGGCGGACAGGACGGGCAGGGTGGTGCTGAGCGTAAACGGCGCGCGGCTCAGGCCCGACCCGGCATTCGCCGAGGGCTGGTGGCCGCACGAGACCGGCGGCGTAGCGGTATGGTCGGTGGCGCACACCGCACGGCTACGGCTGGGGGTCCCGCCAGCTGCGGTGAGGGGCCTGCGCACCGTACTGGAGGTCCGGGCGATCGGCTTCTCCGACATGCCGCTGCGGCCCCAGCGCGTGGGCGTGGCGGTGAACGGCCGGCCGGTCGGACGTTGGTCGGTGGCGCCCGGCGTGTTCGCCACCTATCACGTGGCGCTGCCGGACGGGCTCACAACGCTGCGGACGCCGATGACGGTGGACTTCGATCTGCCCGACGCGCGGACTTCGGCCGATCCGCGGCTGCTGGGCATCGCGGTCGAGAGCGTCACGGTCCGGGTGCGCGAAGCCGCGTCGAAATAGCCCCACGATTCGCGAATCAGGCGCGTGCGCGGCGAGCCGAATCTGCGCTACGTTGGACTCCCATGGCCCGGTACATCTTCATCACCGGCGGCGTGGTCTCCTCTTTGGGAAAAGGTCTCGCGTCCGCCGCGCTCGGCGCGCTGTTGCAAGCGCGTGGCTACGGCGTTCGCCTGCGCAAACTCGATCCATATCTGAACGTCGATCCGGGGACGATGAGCCCCTACCAGCACGGCGAGGTGTTCGTAACCGACGACGGGGCGGAGACCGACCTGGACCTCGGCCACTACGAGCGGTTCACCGGGGTCAACGCCACCAAGGGCGACAACATCACCACCGGCCAAATCTACAAGAAGATCCTCGAGAAGGAGCGGCGGGGCGACTACCTGGGCGCCACCGTGCAGGTGATTCCGCACGTCACCGACGAGATCAAACAGTTCGTGCTGTCGGACCCGGGCGAGGGCGTCGACTTCGTGCTGGTGGAGATCGGCGGCACGGTCGGCGACATCGAGGGCCTGCCATTCTTCGAGGCGATCCGCCAACTGGGCCAGGAGCTGCCGCGGGGCGACGCCTGCTACATCCACCTGACGCTGCTGCCGTTCATCAAGACCGCCGGCGAGATGAAGACCAAGCCCACGCAGCACTCGGTCAAGGAACTGCGCTCGATCGGCATCCAGCCGGACATCCTGCTCTGCCGGTGCGAGCAGGAGATACCGGAGGGCGAGCGGCGCAAGATCGCGCAGTTCTGCAACGTGCGGCCGAGCGCGGTCATCCAGGCGATGGACTCGGCGAACATCTACGCGGTGCCGCTGGACTACCACCGCCAGGGGCTGGACGCCGAGGTGCTGGACGTCTTCGGCCTGCGCGACGCGCCGGCCCCGGACCTCGGCCGGTGGGAGGAGATCAGCCACCGGCTGAGCCATCCCGACGGCGAGGTGACCATCGCCATCGTCGGGAAGTACACGGGCCTCACCGACGCCTACAAGTCGCTGGTGGAGGCGCTGATTCATGGAGGCGTCGCCAACAACGTGCGCGTGCGCTTCGACTGGATCGAGGGCGAGGCCTTCGAGCGGGAGGAGCAGCTGATCGGCGAGCGCCTGACCGACGTACACGGGGTGCTGGTGCCGGGCGCGTTCGGGGAGCGCGGCTCGGAGGGGATGATCCGGGCGGTGCAGTTCGCCCGCGAGCACGAGATCCCGTACTTCGGCGTCTGCTTCGGCATGCAGATGGCGATGATCGAGGCGGCGCGGAATCTGGCCGGCATCAAGCAGGCGTCCTCGACCGAGTTCGGTCCGACGTCGGAGCCGATCGTCGGGCTGATGACGGAGTGGACAAAGGGCAATGAGAAGGAACTGCGCGCCGAGGGCGGCGAAATGGGCGGCACCATGCGCTGCGGGGCGTACGACGCGGTGCTGACGCCCGGGAGCCGGGTGGCGGAGATCTACGGGACGACCGCGATCTCCGAGCGCCACCGCCACCGCTACGAGGTCAACATCGACTATCGCGATGCGATCGAGGGCGCGGGCCTGAAGTTCTCGGGCCTGTCGCCGGACGGCGTGCTCCCGGAGCTGTGCGAGCGCTCGGACCACCCGTGGTTCGTGGGCGTCCAATTCCATCCGGAGCTGAAGAGCCGCCCCTTCGACCCCCACCCCCTGTTCGCCAGCTTCATCGGCGCGGCGCGGGATCGTAGCCGGCTGGTCTAGGGCGCGCCGATCGCACTTGCCAGGCTCCGGCGCCAGATGAGGATGCGGCCTTCGGGGTAGGTCGCGGTGCGATCCGGCGGACCGAGGTGGCGGATCGTGGCGGCCTCGCAGGCGGCGGGGTCGGGGCAATCGATGACGCCGTTGGGAATGGCGACGAAGCGTTCGACGAGGCCGGGCGGCTCGTCGGCCTGGCGGTACCAGAAGGGGGAGCTCTCGACGGGGCGGGGGGCGACGCGACCGTCGTGGAAGACCACGGGGCGGATCACGATCGCGCCATCGGTGATCCAGGTGATCGGCAAGGCGTGGGCGTCCCAGTAGCCGCCGTAGCCGTAGGTGAGCCCCTCGCGCCGGAGCGCCTCGATCAGGACGTCGACCCGGGCGTCGCGGGCGGGCGGCCGGGCGGTTCGCCAGACTTCGCTGCGGTCCGAGAGGCCGGCGATCACCACAAGGCCGATCCACGTCGCGGCGGCGATCCGCACAGCCACCGTCCGGCAATGGACGAGCGCGCCGGCGGCGGCCACGGCGCCCAGGAAGTAGAGGTTCGGCAGGAAGCGCCCGATGGAGAAGCCGGGCGGCCAGCTGCCGAGCAGGCACGCCGCGAGGACCGCGCCGATGGAGAGGAGGGCGGTCGCGATGAGAAAGCGGCGGGACACGTCGTCATCGCGCAGGCGAAGCAGCCCGCCGGCCCCCAGGGCGGCAAGCGCCAGGAAGGCCACGGCGCCGCTGACGAGGAGGGCGGGCCCGGTCTCGGGGCTCGCGGTGGGGACGACGTTGTACTGAGCGGCCAGGGAGCGGAAGAGCCACTGGGCATTGCGCGAGAGCCCGGCCCGATCCGTCGGCGCGAAGCCGCCGTCCGGCACGAACGCGAGCAGCCCGAACGCCTCGGTGCGCACGACGATCAGGGCGAGGCCGGCGATGGCCGCGAGGACGAGGGCGCGGCGGCCCTGCGCCGTCCGCCAGCCGAGCGCGCCGAGTCCCGCCGCGGCGATGGCGACGGGCAGCAGGATCGCGGCGACGGCCCAGGGATCGGAGAGCGCGTTCAGGGTCAGTACGAGACCCGCGGCAGCCACGCGCCAGATCCCACCGCGTCGAAGCCAGGGCGCGGCGAGGGCGAGGGCCACAAGCCCGAAGAGCATCGTGACGTTGTGGGTGACCGGATAGGAGAGGGCGCCCGGCGCGCCAAGCGAGAAGGGCCCCGCGAGGCTCAACACCGCGGTGGTGACGAAGCCGGCCTGCCGGTTCGCGGCGTGCGCGGCGAGCATCCCGGCCAGGACCGCCGAAGCGGCGAAAATCAGCCAGCCGGACAGTACGATGACCTCCGGCCAACCGGGCGCCAGGCTGATCAGCGCCGCGTCGAGGGGCAGCAGGTTGAAGAGCCAGTTGTCCGGCGTCCCGCGCCAGGTGGCGGCGAACGCCGGGCCGTGGGCCTGGATGCCCCGCCACAGCGCGGCGGGCACCGTCGCGTCCGGATCCAGGTACCAGAGGGCCCGGCTGTAGAGGTAGCTGGTGGCGCCGCCCGCGAGGGTCAGCAGGACCGCGGCGGCCGTGACGAGCCAGCGGGGCAAGGCAAGGCGGCGCGCGGCTGAGGTCACGAATCAGCTTGCGGGTTTCGCGGCGAGTGACAACAGCATCCTCGCCGATGCGCGGGCTCCTTCGTCACCGGATCAGGCTGGGATAGAGGCCTTGGCCGCCGTCCGGCGCTTGCGCCAGCCGATGATCCAGATGGCCACCGGGATCAGCCAGTAGGTGAAGGGCGGCAGCCACGGGACAGCACGGATGAACGGCGCGCTCGCGAGGCCGGCGGAGAGCAGGCCGCTGCTCATGCAGACGAGCCACGGGTCGCGCCAGCTGATGATGTCCTCGCGCGCCGCGGGGGAAGCGGCGGTTCGGATTGCGCGCGCGAAGAGCAGGGCGAAGAGGCCGGACAGCAACGCGAAGCCGAGGCCGTAGACCTGGAAGAGGGTGAAGAGGTCGTCGTAGCTGTCTATCAGGCCCTCGCCGGGCAGGCGGCCGCCGGAGAAGAAGTAGAAGGCCGAACGGGTCAGGAGCCTCAGCGGATAGACGTAGGCCAGGACCGTGAAGACGATGGCCAGGCTCAGGATGACGCTGATCGTGTCGGGCCTTTCGGTCAGGCGGCCGTAGCGCCGGTGCGACGTCCAGAAGAGGACGATCAGCGCAAACGCGCCTGCCGAGGCTGGCAGGTTGAGGAGCGCCGCTCTCAGGTCGTCGAGGGTTTCAGGCGGCTGGGCGCCGGCGATGACCAGGAGGGTCACGGCGAAGGCGAAGGCGGCGTCCACGAACTGATCGAGCCGGCGCTGGCTCTCGGCTTCGGCGGTTTCCATGGCCGTCGTTATCGCGCCGCCGGGCAAGCTTGGCTATCGTGCGCGGCGATGCTGACCGTGGACGAAATCCGCGCCTGCGCGCTGGCGCTGCCGGAGGCCTACGAGGCGCCGCATTTCGACATCATCTCGTTCCGGGTGGGGAAGGGGAAGATCTTCTGCACGATCCACACGAAGGCGCCGCGGATCGTGCTGAAGCTGGACCCGGAGGACCTGCACAACCTGGCCGACGGGGAGGCGGTGGTCGGGGTCGAGGGCAAGTCGGGCGCGCTGGGCTGGACCTACGTCTACTACGAGCGCCTGGAGCCCGGGCGGCTGCCGGGACTGATGCGGATGGCCTGGGCGACGGTCGCGCCGAAGAAGCTCGTGGCGGCGAATCCGTTCTAGCGCTCAGCGCAGGAAGAACAGGGCCCAGAAGGCCATCAGGACGAAGTTGGAGAGGGCGAAGGCCGTCAGGCGGTGGATGACGTTGTTGTAGGTGATGTGGATCGCCGAATGGACCGCGCGGAGCGCGACGTAGGCCCAGGCGACGGCGAGCACGGTTCCGTCGACTTTGCCCGAGACGTAGTACATGAGGCCGGCGACGTAGAAGAGCACCGGCAGCTCGAGCAGGTTCATGTAGTTGCGGTTGGGAATCGAGACTTGGCCGGGCACCTTCGGCGATTCGCCGAAGGAGAAGTCCGCCGCGGTCACCTGGCCGGCAAAGACGGCGCGGAACCGGCGCGCCGGGATGAAGCCCAGGACGACGAACGTCAGCAGGGCCATGGCCCCCATGGGCCCGAAGATCGCTTCCTGTCCCATCACACGCCCCTCCATGGATGTGGCTTACAGCGTATGCTAACCCGGCTCACTTGATCGCGCACAGGGTTTCATGCATAAGCCCGCGCTCCCGAGGGCGGCCCTGCTGCGCCTCGCAAACCGTTTCGAGATTCCGATGGCCGTTCCCAAGCGAAAAACCTCGCCCTCCCGCCGCAACATGCGCCGCTCCCATCACGCGCTGGGCCCCAACGCCTTCCACGAGGACAAGGAGACGGGCGAGCTGAAGCGGCCGCACCACGTCGATCTGAAGACCGGCATGTACAAGGGCCGCCAGGTCCTTACGCCCAAGGAAGACTGAGCGCCTCCGAACGGCGCGCTTCACCGTATCCGGGGCGCCGGCTGCTGACAGCGGCCGGCGCTTTTTCGTTGCGCAGGCGGGGCGAAGGGGCGGGCGGCTAAGTCTAGCCTGTCGCGCGCAGGGGCTCTGGCGGCGGGGCGAGCGCCTCGCGGACGGCGGCCAGGCGGGCGCGGCTGACGGGCAGGGCGGGGCCTTCGGACATGGTGAGGCGGGCGCGCGGGCCGTCGCGTTCCAGGCCCTGCACGTGGGCCAGGTTGGCGAGCGCCGAGCGGTGGACGCGTAGGAACGAGCCGGGCAGCTGGGCCTCGAGGCGCTCCAGGCGGGCGGAGTGCAACAGGCTGCGGCCCTCGGTGAGGCGCAGTTCCGCGTAGTCGTCGGCGCCGACGATGGCGACGATGTCGGCGAGGGGGACCAGCTGCACGCCGCGGGCGGTGGCGACGGTCAGGCGGTCGGGGCGGCTGGCGGCGCGGGTCAGGGCGGCCTCGCGGTCGCGGTCCTCACGGCCCAGGCGCACCACCTCGATCACCAGGAGCGGCAGGGTGAAGGTGGCGGCCAGTACGAAGAAGGAGATGTCGAGCAGCAGAAAGGGCGAGCCGAGTGACACCGCCGTGAAGACCACGAGGTAGCCCAGGATCGGCCGCGCGCCCGTACGCCGCTGCGCGACGCCGATGGCCGTGGCGGCGCCGGCGAAGCCAACCCCCACCAAGAGCGCGATGGAACTCTTCACGTCGAAGCCGCGCAGCAGGTAGGTGGCGCCGACCGCTGCGGCGGCGGCGGCCACGAACACGCGGCGGCGGCCGGGCAAGAAGCGTGACGCGGCGAAGGCGGCGAGCAGCAGGGCGAAGGCGGCGGACAGCGCCCAGATCGCGTTCACCCGCCACATGTGCAGCGGGTAGGGATAGTTCACGAGGGTGCGGTAGTTCTCCACGAAGGCCTGTACGGCCGCGACGCCAGCCATGGCCGCGAGCGTCAGGCTGGAACCGGTGCGGCGCATGAGGAAGACGGCGCCGAAGCCGAAAAAAGCGGCCAGCAGGGCGCCGGCCGCGGCGAAGGTCACCGCCAGCTGCGCGGTCAGCGGCGGCTGCGGATACCGGCCGATGCCCATGAAGCCGATGGGGCTGTCGAAGCGCATGCCCACGTGGAAGGCGGACATGTGGACCACCAGGGTCTGGGCGTCCGGACGCCAGAGCGTCTCGGGAATCTGGAACTCGGCCATGTAGCGGCCGGGCCGCTCGGCGCCGGCCGTGGCGCCGGGGACGCCGTTGGCGCCCAGGCGCACGCCGTTGAACCAGACCTCAGAGGAGGCGGCGCCGAAGATGTAGACGGCGGATGGGGGGTGCTCGCGGGTGGTCTTGGGTCGGACCGGCGCGCGGAGCCAGAGCTCACGGCCTTGGGGGTCGATCCGGCCCACGACCGGTCGGCAGTCGGAGAGCTGCGGCGCGCCGGCGGCGGCGAGCGCGCCGCGGCACGTCTCCCAGGCGCCGACAAGCGGCCCCTTGGCCGCAGCGGGGCCGGCAAGGGCGAGGAACGCGAGCAGGGGCAGGAGGCGCCACATCCCGCCGAGTGTACGACGCCGTTCGCCGAAGCGCCGCACGGTTCACCGATCCGCGGCGCCGTCTGGCCGAATGGCCGCCCTAGACGTCCAGGTCGGCGGCGGCGAACTCGGCGTTTTCCTGGATGAACTGGAAGCGGTACTCGGGCTTGCGGCCCATGAGCCCCTCGACGAGGCTTTCAACGGACTCCTCGGCGCGGGGCAGAGTGACGCGGGCGAGCGTCCGCGTCTTCGGGTCCATGGTGGTTTCCTTGAGCTGGGCCGGCATCATCTCGCCAAGGCCCTTGAAGCGGCTGGTCTCGGGCTTCTTGCCCTTGAACTCGGTGGCCAGCAGCTCGTCACGATGGGCGTCGTCACGGGCGTAGACGGCCTTGCCGCCATGGCTGAGCCGATAGAGCGGCGGCAGGGCGAGGTAGAGGCGGCCCGAGCGGATCAGCTCCGGCATCGTCCGGTAGAAGAAGGTGATCAAGAGGCTGGCGATGTGGGCGCCGTCGACATCGGCGTCGGTCATGATGATCACGCGGTCGTAGCGCAGGTCCTCGTCCTTGAATTTCGAGCCGGTCTGGACGCCGAGCGCCAGCAGGAGGTCGGAGAGCTCCTTGTTGCCGCCGAACTTGTCGACCGACGCGGAGGCGACGTTCAGGATCTTGCCGCGCAAGGGGAGGATCGCCTGAGTCCTGCGATCGCGCGCCTGCTTGGCCGAGCCGCCGGCGCTGTCGCCCTCGACCAGGAAGATCTCCGTGCCCTCGGTTGCGTTGCCGGCGCAGTCGGCGAGCTTGCCGGGCAGGCGCAGCTTGCGGGTGGCCGAGGCGCGGGCGACCTCCTTCTCGCGACGACGCTTCAGGCGCTCCTCGGCGCGCTCGACCACGAAGGCGAGGAGCGCGGAGGCGGCCTTGGGCTGGGCGGTCAGCCAGTGGTCGAAGGGGTCGGCCAAGGCCTTTTCCACGAGACGCTGGGCGTCGGTGGAGGAGAGACGCTCCTTGGTCTGGCCCTGGAACTCCGGGTCGCGGATGAAGACGCTGACGAGAGCGCCGGCCTGGGCCACCACGTCGTCGGCCGTGATCAGGCCGCCGCGCTTCTCGCCCACCATGTCGGCGTACTGCTTGAGGCCGCGGGTGAGGACGGCGCGCAGGCCGCTTTCGTGCGTGCCGCCCTCCGGCGTGGGGACGGTGTTGCAGTAGGACTGCATGAAGCCGTCGGCCTCGCCGAATCCGGCGGGGGTCCAGGCCACGGCCCACTCGACCTTGCCGGTCTCGCCGGGGCGCTCCCAGCGGCCGGCGAAGGGCTCGGGCGTGACGGCTTCCAGCCCCTTCATCCGTTCGCCGAGGAAGTCGGCGAGGCCGTTGGGGAAGCGGAAGGTGGCCTCCGGCGGGGTCTGGTCGTGGATACGCGACGGGTCGCAGCGCCAGCGGATCTCGACGCCGCCGAACAGGTAGGCCTTGGACCGGGCCATCCGGTAGAGGCGCGCGGGCCGGAAGTGGGCGGCGTCGCCGAAGATCACCGGGTCCGGGGTGAAGGCGATCCGGGTGCCCTTCTTGCGGCTCGCGCCCATCTGCTGGATCGGTCCGACCGGCTTGCCGCGGGTGAAGGCCTGGCGCCACTCGTGGCCGTCCTTCCAGACGGTGACCTCGACGCGCTCGGAGAGGGCGTTGACCACGGAGACGCCGACGCCGTGCAGGCCGCCGGAGGTCTCGTAGGCCTTGCCGGAGAACTTCCCGCCCGAGTGCAGGACGGTCATGATCACTTCCAGCGCCGACTTGCCCGGATGCTTCGGGTGGGGGTCGACTGGGATCCCGCGGCCGTCGTCGGTGACGGTCAGCATGCCGTCCGCGTCGAGGCTGACCTCGATGACCTTGGCGAAGCCGGCGACGGCCTCGTCCATGGCGTTGTCCAGCACCTCGGCGAACAGGTGGTGCAGCGCCCGCTCGTCGGTGCCGCCGATGTACATCCCCGGGCGCTTGCGGACCGGCTCCAGGCCCTCGAGCACCTCGATGTCCTTTGCGGAGTAGCCGCCGGGCTTGCCGGCGACCGGTTCGTGGACCTCCGCCAGGGGTGCGGCCGGCGCCGGGTTGAGCGCGTCGTCGAAGAGGTCGGGCTTGGGCACTGCGGAGGGCTTCATACGCGGGAAAGGTGGTGCGATTCTGCGGGCGCCCGGTATGAATCCAGGACGCCGCGGACGTATGGGGCGAAGGGGGAGGCAAGGCAATGACGGCCTGGCGGGATCCGGAGATCGCGGGCGTGCGGGCGCTGCTGGCCGCCAGGGCGCCGGAGCCGGGCGCGCCGCCGCCGACCTTCGCCGAGCGCCGGGCAGCGATGGACTCCTTCGGCGACCTGGGCTCGCTGCCCTCGGGATGCCTGCACGAGCCGATGTTCGCCGGCCAGGTGCGCTGCGAGCGGATCGCGCCGCAGGGGGCGGTGGCCGGGCGCACGATCCTCTACCTGCACGGCGGCGGCTACACGATCGGCAGTCCGCGCAGCCACCGGCCACTGGCGGCGCGGCTGGCGGAGGCGGCGGGGGCGACGGCGGTGGTTCCGGACTACCGGCTGGGACCGGAACACCGGTTCCCCTCGGCGGTGGACGATGCGGTGGAGGTCTATCGCTACCTGCTGCGCAACGGGGTCGAGCCGGACGCCCTGGTCGTGGCGGGGGACTCGGCGGGCGGCGGGCTGACGCTGGCGCTCTCGCTGGCGCTGAAGGAGAAGGGGATTGCTCAGCCGGCGGGGCTGTTCGTGATCAGCCCCTGGGCGGACCTGACCCAGAGCCACGACACCTATCGCACCAAGGCCGAACACGACCCGATGATCACCAAGGCCGGCCTCGACATGATGGCGGAGGCCTACATGGGCGGGCTGGACGCGCACGATCCGCTGGCAAGCCCGGTCTACGGCGACTTCACTGACGGCCCGCCTGTGCTGATCCACGTGGGCTCGGAGGAGGCCCTGTTGGGCGACAGCCTGAAGATGGCCGACGTCCTGGCCCACGCCCGCGTCGACGTCCGGCTCGAGATCTGGCCAGAGATGATCCACGTCTGGCACGCCTTCTCGGGACAGCTGGCGGCGGCGCGCCGGGCGATCACGGTTGCCGGGGACTGGATCGCCGCCCGTACCGGCTGACCAAAGGGCCGGGTTGCCAGAACCGCGTTTTCGGGTTGAAGCTTGGCCCTGGGAGAACCGGCGTGGGGACGCCGGCCGTTGGGGAGTGGGGGAATGCCGCAGGTCGAGCGGGA
>CAZBXO010000024.1:0-2535 GCA_964495645.1 uncultured Phenylobacterium sp.
AGGGCAGCGAAACCAGCTCCGGGTACTCGGCGATCGCCTCGGTGGCGATGGCGAGATCGGCCTCGCCGGCCCGCACCATCTCGCAGATCTGCGTCGGATTGCCCTGGTGCAGGACGAGCCGGACCTTCGGGTACCGCTTCTTGAACGCGGCCACCGCCTTCGGCAGCGCGTAGCGCGCCTGCGTATGGGTGGTGGCGATCGTGAGCGTGCCCAGCTTCTCGTTGGCGAACTCCTCGCCCGCGCGCTTCAGGTTGGCGGCCTCGGCGAGGATGCGCTCGGCGATCGCCAGCACCGCCTTGCCCGGCTCGGTGACCGCGGCCATGCGCTTGCCGTGCCGCACGAAGATCTCGATTCCCAGCTCATCTTCGAGGCTCTTGATCTGCTTCGAGATCCCGGGCTGGGAAGTATGCAGGACCTCGGCCGCCGCTGAGACGCTCAGACCGCGCCGGGCGACCTCGCAAGCATAGCGTAATTGCTGTATTTTCATATACTTACATTATTTCTTTTACTTATATCATAGTAACATAATAGTCCTTTGGGAAATATGATGGCACGCGTAGGCTCGCCCCTCCGATGTACCTCTACGACCAGATCGATCAGCGGATGGTGGACGAGCGCGTGGCGCAATTCCGCGACCAGACGCGCCGTTTCCTCGAAGGCAAGCTTTCCGAGGACGATTTCCGGCAGCTGCGGCTGCGCAACGGCCTGTACATCCAGCGCTATGCGCCCATGCTGCGCATCGCTATCCCTTATGGTCTTTTGAGCTCAAGACAATTGAGAAAACTGGCTGACATCGCGCGCAGGTACGACCGCGGCTACGGCCATTTCTCGACGCGCCAGAACCTGCAGCTCAACTGGCCGAAGCTGCAGGAGGTGCCCGAGATCCTCGCCGAGCTCGCGACCGTGCAGATGCACGCCATCCAGACCTCGGGCAGCTGCGTGCGCAACATCACCACGGACCATTTCGCGGGCGTGGCGCGGGACGAGATCGTCGATTCCTTCGTCTGGTGCGAGCTGATCCGGCAGTGGTCGACCTTCCACCCCGAGTTCACCTACCTGCCGCGCAAGTTCAAGATCGCGGTCAACGGCGCCGCTGCCGACCGCGCGGCGACCTATGTTCACGATATCGGGCTTCACGCAATCAGGAATTCCCAGAATGAAGTTGGCTTCAAAGTAATTGTCGGCGGGGGCCTGGGCCGCGCCCCGGCGATCGGCCACGTGATACGCGAGTTCCTGCCCTGGCGCCACCTGCTCACGTACCTGCACGCCATCCTGCGCATCTACAACCGCCACGGCCGGCGCGACAACATCCACAAGGCGCGCATCAAGGTCCTGGTGAGGGACCGCGGCGTCGAGGCATTCCGCGAGGAAGTAGAAGCGGAGTGGTCACAGCTCAAGGACGGTCCGGCGACGGTCACCGAGGCGGAGATCCGGCGCATCGAGTCGCGCTTCACGCGGCCGGCGTACGAGCGGTTGCAGGACATCGCCTACCCGCAGGTGAAGACGCCGTTCGGCGCATGGCTGAGGCGGAACGTGCACCCGCACAAGCAGCCCGGCTACGCGGCGGTGACCGTATCGCTGAAGAAGACCGGCGTCCCGCCCGGAGACGTGACGTCAGAGCAGATGGAGCGGATCGCGGCGCTTGCCGAGCACTACTCGTTCGGCGAGCTGCGGGTGACGCACGAGCAGAACCTCGTCTTCGCCGACGTGAAGCAGGCCGAGCTGCACGGCCTGTGGCAGGAGCTGAAGGCGCTCGGACTCGCCACGCCGAACGTCGGCCTGCTCACCAACGTCATCTCCTGCCCGGGCGGCGACTACTGCGCCCTGGCGAACGCGAAGTCGATTCCCGTCGCCGCGGCGATCCAGGAGCGCTTCGACGACCTCGACTACCTGCACGACATCGGCGAGCTGGACCTCAACATCTCCGGCTGCATCAACGCCTGCGGCCACCACCACGTCGGCCACATCGGCATCCTGGGCGTCGATAAGAAGGGCGAGGAGTTCTACCAGCTCACGCTCGGCGGCTCCGGCGAGGAGGACGCCAGCCTGGGCACGATGCTCGGCCCGGCGCTGCCAGCCGACAAGGTCACCGAGGCCGTCGAACAGATGGTCGAGGTGTACCTGCGCGAACGAGAGGAGGGCGAGCGCTTCCTCGACACCTTCCGGCGCACCGGCGTCGCCCCGTTCAAGGAGGCCGTCTATGCCGACGCGCATTAAGGTCTCCGACGGCCACATGGCGCCCGCCGACGACCCGTTCACGACCGTCGAGGACGACGTGCCCCTGCCGCAAGGCGACGTGATCCTGTCGCTGACCCGCTTCCAGGCCGAGGGCGACCGGCTGCTCTCCGAGGGTCGGGCGGTCGGCGTGCGGCTGAAGAGCGACGAAGAGGTCGAGGCGCTGGCCTATGATCTGCCGCGGCTGGCGGTCGTGGCGGTCGAGTTCCCGAAGTTCCGCGACGGGCGGCCCTACTCCAGCGCCCGCATCCTGCGCGAGCGCTACGGCTTCAAGGGCGAGGTCCGCGCCGTGGGCGACGT
>CAZBXO010000024.1:2635-18348 GCA_964495645.1 uncultured Phenylobacterium sp.
ACCATTCTGGAGAGCGCCGTCGAGGCCTTCGGCGACAAGATCGCCCTGGTTTCGTCGTTCGGCGCCGAGAGCGCCGTGCTGCTCGATATCGCAGCCAAAGTGAAGCCGGACATCCCCGTGCTCTTCCTCGACACCGGCATGCTGTTCGGCCAGACGCTGGATTACCGCAGGCAACTGGCCGAGCGCCTGGGCCTGACGGGCGTGCGCGACCTGCGCCCGCTCTACCACGACCTGGCCACGGCCGATCCCAACGCCAAGCTGTGGCAGACCGACACCGACGCCTGCTGCCATGTCCGAAAGGTGCTGCCGCTGGACCGTGCGATCGGCGAATTCGACGCCTGGATCACCGGACGCAAGCGCTTCCACGGCGGCGACCGGCTGAACCTGCCGGTGGTCGAGCACGCGGACGGCAAGGTGAAGTTCAATCCGCTCGCCAACTGGGGCAAGGCTGACCTCGACGCTTACGCGGCCGAGCACGACCTGCCGCCCCACCCGCTGGTGGCGCAGGGCTTCCCGTCCATCGGCTGCTGGCCCTGCACCCAGCCGGCGGAGGAGGGCGAGGACGTCCGCGCCGGCCGCTGGCGGGGACTGGACAAGAGCGAGTGCGGCATCCATCTGGCGCGTGCGCCGGGGACGCCGAACAACGTCGGCGGCGACATCTAGGCTGGTCGGGACATGAATGACGTGAGCGTTGCGCCGCAGCCGGCGCTGAAGGCGTCCGGCGCCTTCTTCGTCGAGACGGTGACCTGGGTCCATCACTGGACCGACACCCTGTTCTCGTTCCGCACGACCCGCGATCCGGCGCTTCGTTTCGCGAGCGGCCAGTTCGTGATGGTCGGGCTGATGGTCGACGGCAAGCCGCTGGTGCGCGCCTATTCGATCGCCTCGCCGTCCTGGCACGAGGAGCTCGAGTTCTATTCGATCAAGGTGCCGGACGGTCCGCTCACCTCGCGCCTGCAGAACATCAAGGTGGGCGATCAGGTGCTGATCGGGCGCAAGCCGACCGGCACGCTGGTGCTGGACGGCCTGAAGCCCGGCAAGCGGCTCTACATGCTGGGCACCGGCACGGGCCTCGCGCCCTGGCTCAGCCTTGTGCGCGACCCCGAGGTCTACGAACGCTACGAGGACGTCGTCGTCACCCACACGGTCCGCGAAGTGGCCGATCTCAACTACGCCGACCTGCTGGGCCACGAGCTGGCGCAGGATGAGATCCTGGGTGAGATCGTCGGACCGAAGCTGAAGTACTACCCGACGGTCACCCGCGAGCCGTTCCGGACCCAGGGCCGGATCACCGACCTGATCGAGAGCGGCCAGCTCTTCCGCGACCTTGGCCTGCCGCCGTTCAACGTGGCCGAAGACCGCGTCATGCTCTGTGGCGGCCCTTCGGTGCTGGTCGACCTGAAACAACAGCTCCTCGACCGCGGCTACGTCGAAGGCTCCATCGCTGCGCCTGGCGACTTCGTGCTCGAAAAGGCGTTCGTCGAGACCTAAGCGACGTTCGCCAGTACGAAGGCGAGCCGCTCCTCGACGGTCCCGATCGGGACGACCGTTGGCTCGTAGTCAAGGGATATCAGCACCTTGCGGATGACTTCGAAAGTGGCCTCCGCCTCCTCCCAGCCCTGCTTGCGCTCACCGTCCGTGGCATAGATCTCGCGCCAGGGCGGGAAGACGAAAACCCGCCTGTTGTAGCGCCTCGAGCGCACGGCCGCGGCGATGAACGGGGAGGGCGCGACGCCCGGAGCCCCATAGCTGTCGACGATTCCCCGGTCGAAGAACACGCGCCCGGTCTCGCCCGCCAGGCCGTCGTAGATCGCCACGTCTCGCTTGGCGCAGAGCTCGGCGTAGGCGGCGTAGTCCGACCACGGGACGGCTTTCCCGCCCGCCGCAACCTGTTCGCGGATGACCGCGCGGTGAGTTTCCTCGACCACGTGTTCGCCCGCACGCTCCAGCGCGCGCAGGAGCGTGGTCTTGCCGACGCCGGGGCCGCCGGTCAGCAGGTGGAAGTTCGGCTTCTCGATCGGATCGCCCCTAGGCGGGCGGGCAGCCCTTGAACTGGCCGACCTTGACGGCGGTCAGCTTGGAGAGGTTCAGCGGCTTCATCGGCTGCATCGAGCCGGCGCCGCGGCCAGTGTAGAGGTCGATGCGCTGGCCCTTGATCGCGCCGCCGACATCGGAGGCGTACCAGTAGCCGTCATGGGTGGCGCCGTTTGGCATCTTCAGACCGGCGGTTTCCTTGATGAAGATCACCGTGCGCCGCGGGATCACCTTCGGATCGACCGCGATGGTGCGCATCGGCACGACCTTGCAGCCCAGCGAGTCCAGAGCGCCGACGCCCTTTGCGCCGGCGTGGTAGAGCGTGGCCTTCAGATTGATGACCGGGGCGCCGGGCAGGGCGCCGGAAATAAGCGACCCGAGGAGGTCGCCCAATGGATCGTTCTCCGCGGCTTGCGCGTTGCACGCGATAGCGAAGAACGGAAGTGCTGCCAGGGCGGCGAGGCGGCGTCGCATGACGGCGTCCTCCTTCGTCGTTTGACTGGGTGGCCCTAGGTACCCATCGCAGGCCTTCGGGGCAACCCCGAAAGGCCTATTCGCCGCAGGCCGTAAGTTTTCCTAAACGACTTGGTTAGCGACCGTCGTTTGATTCGCCTCGCAAATCCGGCCACAGCCCCGCTTTCGCGGCGAGGGTGGCGACATGAAGATCTACGGGGATTCCAGGAGTGGAAACTGCCTCAAGGTGAAGTGGACGGCCGATTTCCTGGGTCTTCCCTCCGAGTGGATCGAGACCGACATCATGGCCGGTGAGTCGCGGACGCCGCAGTTCCTGGCGATGAATCCGGCGGGCCAGGTGCCGACCGTGATCCTGGACGACGGCCGCCCGCTCGCCCAGTCCAATGCGATCATCCTGCACCTGGCGGAGGGCTCGACGCTGATCCCGCAGGACCCCTACGACCGCGCGAAGATGCTCGAATGGATGTTCTGGGAGCAGTACAGCCATGAGCCGGCGGTGGCCGTGGCGCGCTTCCGCGTCGCCTATCTCGGCGAGACGCACGAGGGCCTGGACCCCAAGCTCAAGGAGAAGACCTGGGCGGCCCTGCAGCGGCTGGAGGACGGCCTTGCGGACGGCCGCGCATTCCTGGTGGGCGAGGCTGTGACACTGGCCGATGTGGCGCTGGTCGCCTACACGCGCCTCTCCCATGAGGGCGGTTTCGCGAGGACCAACTATCCGCGCGTCGAGGCCTGGATCGGACGCGTCGAGCAGGCAATCGGCATAGCCTGAGCCGCTTGCGTTTGGCCGCCGGCCCCCTCAAACCGGAGCCATGAGACGTCTTGCGCTGGCCGCAGTCGCGGTCCTCGCCGCCACGGCGGTTCCGAACACCCTCCTCGCCTGGGGCAACACCGGTCACCGGATGGTGGGCGAGTTGGCCATGCGGGCGCTCCCGGCCGAGCTGCCGGCCTTCCTGCGCACCGCTGCCGCCGCCCGCGACGTCGGTGAGTTCAGCCGCGAGCCGGACCGCTCCAAGGGCTCGGGCCGAATCCACGACCAGGATCGCGACCCCGGCCATTTCCTCGACCTGGACGACGACGGAAGGGTGCTGGGCGGACCTCTGCTCAGCGCCCTGCCGCCGACCCGCGCGGACTACGAGACGGCGCTTCGGGCCGCCAAGACCGACGCCTGGAAGGCCGGCTACCTGCCGTACTCCATCGTCGACCGCTGGCAGCAACTGACCACCGACTTCGCCTACTGGCGCGTGCTTTCCGCCGCCGAGAGGAACCCGAAGTGGAAGGCCCACCGCGCCTGGTTCATCGCCGACCGCATCCGCCGCGAGGGACTGATCCTGCGCACCATTGGCGAGCTTTCCCACTTCGTCGCCGACGGCAGCCAGCCGCTCCACGTGACGACCCATTTCAACGGCTGGGGGGAATACTCCAACCCTCAGGGCTTCTCGAACGCCAAGCTGCACGGGCCTTTCGAGAGCGACCTCGTGCAGGCTTACGTCGACAAGGTGGCCGTGGGCGCGAAGATGGCGCCGTTGAAGGCCGTCGGCGGACCGATCGAGCCGCACGTGGTGGCCTACCTCACCGCCACCGGACGCCTCGTCATCCCGTTCTACGAGATGGAGAAGGCCGGCGGTCTCGCGCCTGGAGACCCCCGCGGCGTGGCCCTGGCGACCCAGCAGCTTGCGGTCGGAGCCTCGGAACTGCGTGACCTGATCGCAGACGCGTGGAAGATGAGCGCAACTCGCAGTATCGGGTGGAAACCGGTAGCAGTGCAGGACGTGCTTGCTGGTAAGGTCGATCCTTATCCGGCGCTCTACGGGATCGACTGATGACGACCAGGCAGTTCGGACGGAAGGAGGAGGGCCGCGACTACCGCGACCGGCCGGCGGCCTTTGGTGTGGTGGACCGGGACGGGCGGATCGCGCTCGTGCGTGTCCAGAAGGACGGCCAGACCTGGTACGACCTGCCCGGCGGCGCCATCGAGGCCGGCGAAACCGCGCAGCAGGCCGTCGTCCGCGAGTTCGGCGAGGAGACGGGACTCGTCGTCGAGACGCGCGAGGCCTTCGCCGAGGCCAACCAGTACTTCGTCAACTCCGACGGCGAGGCGTTGAACAACCACTGCACCTTCTTCGCCCTGCGGCTGAAGGGCGAGGACGGGTCGCTGAAGTCGGACGACGACCACAGCCTCGTGTGGATGCCGCCGGAAGCCGCGCAGGCGGAGCTGCGCCACTCGGCCCACGCCTGGGCGATCAACGAGCTCCTGCGCAATTTGCACAATCGCCGGTGAGCGGCTAACCGGGCGCATGCCCGAGGCCAGACTCATCGAAGGCGCCCCCGTCGCCGAGCGGATTCGCGCGCAGGTGGGCGAGGAGGTCGCCCGACTGACCAGCGCCTATGGCCTGAAGCCCGGCCTGGCCGTGGTGCTGGTCGGGGACGACCCGGCCAGCCAGGTCTACGTGAAGTCAAAGGGCGAGCAGGCGCTGGCCGCCGGCATGCACTCAGTCACCCACCGGCTGCCGGCGTCGACGCCGCAGGCCGAGCTGATGGCGCTGGTGGCTGAGCTCAACGCCGACCCCGCCATTCACGGCATCCTCGTGCAGCTGCCGCTGCCGAAGGGGCTGGACGAGAAGGCCGTCGCCGAGGCGATCGACCCGAACAAGGACGTGGACGGCCTGAACGTGCTCAACGCTGGGCGCCTCGCAGCGGGCTTGCCGGCGCTGGTGGCCTGCACGCCCCTCGGGTGCATGATGCTGATCCGCGACACCGTCGGCGACCTGACCGGAAAGCGCGCGGTCGTGGTCGGCCGTTCGCTGCTGGTCGGCAAGCCGATCGCCCAGCTGCTGCTGGCGGCGGACTGCACCGTGACCATCGCGCACTCGAAGACCGTCGATCTGCCCGCGGTCTGTCGCGAGGCGGACATCCTGGTCGCGGCCGTCGGCCGTCAGCGCATGATCCGCGGCGACTGGATCAAGCCCGGCGCGACGGTCATCGACGTGGGCATCAACCGCGTCCCCTTCGACGACCCGGTGAAGGCGGCCGAGGGCAAGACCAAGATCGTCGGCGACGTGAACTTCAAGGAGGCCCTGCAGGTCGCCGGTGCGATCACACCGGTCCCCAAGGGTGTCGGGCCGATGACCGTCGCCGTCCTGCTACAGAATACAGTCACCGCCGCGAAGCGGATCGCCGGCGTCAGCTGATCTGGCTGCGCGACGCGACCTGACCGTTGGTCCAGTCGACAATCTGCTTGAGCACCTCGGCGACGGCCTTGTCGTAGGCCGGGACGATGGCGGTGACCCGGTTGTCGGCGGCCTTTGCGCGCGCTTCGAACACCTGCTCGACCACGCGGTTGCGGTCGGAGCCGCGCATCATGGCGGCCCGGACGCGCACGAGCACGGTCGGCGCGGCCTTTGGACCGGCGTCGTAGTGCGCCTCGAAGTTGCGCACGTCGAGGCGCAGCACGAACTCGGCGGAGGCGGGTTCGCCGCGCGAGATCAGCCGCGCCGGACCCGGGTCGGCATCGAAGGCGTTGGCCACCGCCTCATCCCAGAGGACCGCGGCCGGGGCCACCCAACGCGTCTCGGCAATGTAGGCCACCCGGCCGTCGGTCACGGTCAGCAGCTGGTCGCCGGCCGCCTCCCGCTGGAAGGCTCCGGAGGTCCGGAAGACGCCTATCGGGCCGGCCGCCGGGATCGCCGCGCCGCCGGCGTCCATCGCGGCCCCGAAGCGGTAGAGGTGGGCCGGCTTGCTCTTCGGCAGCAACGAGACGCAGGCCGACAGCGCCAGCGAAACGGCCGCGATGGCGGCCAGGCGGAGGAGGGCGGTCTTGGGTGTCATTGGGGCACCTTCAGGTCTTCGCCGCGCGCCTTGCCCAGCGCGCCGGTCGGGCTGGCCTGGACCTCGTTCACGAGACGCTCCAGGCTCTCGGCAGCGCTCTGCAGCTGGATGACCGCCGCGGTGATCTGCGGCAGTCCGTTGGTCGCGAAGTCGGTCGTCGGGGCCTGCAGACGCGAGATCATGGTCCGGGCGTCCTTGGCTGCGGCGCTGGCCTCGCTGGCCGCATCGGCGATGTTCTTGATCGCGCGCCTGCCGTCGCCGTCGACGATCCCGCGCGTGGACTTGATCAGGCCGGTGAGTTCGCCGGTGGCCTCGTCGATGCGCTGCAGGGCGCTCTGGGCGTCTGCGATCATCGCCTTGCGCTCGCGCAGCTCGGCGGTCACGGCCTGGACGTCGGAAAGGCTGGCCGAGAAGGTCTTGATGTTCTGATCGGAGAGCACGCGGTTGACCCGGTCGAGCGCCTCGATGGTGCGGGTCAGCACGGTGCCGCCGCCGGCCAGCAGGTCCGACAAGGCGCCGCGCTGGCTACCCATCACCGGGATGCACTCACGGCCGATGCCGCGCTGGCAGTGCTCCTCCGTGTAGTCCTTGAGCAGCTGCTTCGACGGCGTGCCCGCAGAAATCTGCACATAGTTCAGGCCTGTGATGCCCTGCGGCTCGAGGGTGCCGAACGAGTCCACGCGGATCGGGACGTCCTCGCTCACCCGGACCCGTGCGATGACGTTGCGCGGGTTGGTCTTGTCCAGCGCGATGGTGGTGACCTCGCCCACCTTGATGCCGTTGAAGTGGACTTCGCCGCCTTCGCTCAGGCCGCGGACGGGCCCCGCGAAGACGATGTCGTAGAGGTCGTTCTTCTGGGCGAAGTTGAGCCGGCCCAGCCAGATTGCGAACACGACCACCGCCACCGTGAGGATCAGGGTCGAGAGGCCCACCAGGGCGTAGTTGGCGTTCTTTTCCATCAGATCTCCGCCCGGGCCGCCGCGGACTTCGCGGTGCGCCCGCGAGGTCCGAGGAAGTACTCCCGGATCCAGGGATGGTCCGACGTCTCCAGCTCCTCCACGGGCGCGGCCGCCACCACCTTCTTGTCCGCCAGCACCGCCACGCGGTCGGTGATCTCATACAGGGTGTCGAGATCGTGGGTGATGAGCAACACCGTCAGGTCGAGGCTTTCGGAGAGGTCGCGGATCAGCGCATCGAAATTGGCGGCCCCGATCGGATCGAGGCCCGAGGTAGGCTCGTCGAGAAACAGGAGCTCGGGATCGAGCGCCAGGGCGCGCGCCAGGCCGGCCCGCTTGCGCATGCCGCCGGACAGTTCGGAAGGTTTCAACGCCGCCGCTTCGGGGCGCAGTCCGACCATGGCGATCTTCAGTTCCGCCAACTGGTAGATTTCGCCCTTCGGCAGGTCGGTGTGTTCAAACATCGGCGCGGCGATGTTGTCTCGCACCGTGAGGTTCGAGAACAGCGCACCCTGCTGAAAAAGCACGCCCCAGGAGCGCTCCAGCGCGCTCCAGCGCCGTCGCGACGCGCGCCGCAGGTTCTGGCCGAACACCCTGACGTCGCCGGCGTCCGGCTCGCGCAGCCCGATCAGTGTGTTCAGCAGCACGGACTTGCCGGTGCCGGACCCGCCGACAACCGCCATCACCTCGCCTCGGTCGACGGTCAGGTCCAGATTCTCGTGCACGACGTGATCGCCGAAGGCCGTGTGCAGGCCGCGCACTTCGATCGCCGGGCCTTCCTGGTCCAGCAGCTCCTCGTCGGAGACCTTGGGTCTGCGCCGCCGGCTCAAATGTCCAGCTCCATGAAGAGAAGGGCGAACAGCGCGTCCAGCATGATGATCGAGAAGATCGCGTGCACCACTGCGGCGGTGACCCGTCGGCCGAGAGATTCCACATCGCCGCCGACTTCCAGGCCCTGGCGGCAGCCGATGCCGGCGACCACGGCCGCCATGAACGGCGCCTTGACGAGCGCCACGCCGAAGTGGGTCACGCCCACGTTGTCGACGATCCGCTGCAGGAAGAAGGCGGGACCCAGTCCAAGTGTCGACCAGGTGACCATCAGACCGCCGAAGAGGCCGGCGAGCGTCGCCACGAAGGTGAGCAGCGGCACTGTCAGGACCAACGCCAGGAAGCGCGGCAAGACCAGCGCCTCGTAGGGGTCGACCCCCATCACCTGCATGGCGTCGATCTCCTGGTTCATCTTCATCGCCCCGATCTCGGCGGCGAAGGCCGAGGCGGAGCGGCCCGCGAGCAGCACGGCGGTGATCACGATGTTGAATTCGCGCAGCACCGCCACGCCGATCAGCTCGACCGAGAACACTTCCGCTCCGAACTGCCGCAGCATGTCGACGCCGATGAAGGCCACGACCGCGCCGATGAAGAAGGTGGTGATCGCCACGATCGGGATCGCGTCGAGGCCGGCGCGCTCCATCTGGTTCACCAGCGTAGCCCAGCGGACCCGGCGGGGGTTCATTACCGCGCGGACCGCCACGCGGACAGTGACGACCTGCAGCCGACCGAGAAACCCCATGGTGTCCATGAAGTCGCCGCCGAACTCGACGACGGCCCGGCCGATGCGGACCAACACGTCTTGGATCCCGGTGGGCTCCTTGCGGATCACGGGCTTCACGTGGATGGCCGCTTCGACGACGTCGAGCAGCCGGACGTGGTCCGGCCGCCCGTCGATGGTGTCGTCCTTGAGCCGGTCGCCGGACGCGCGGACGATGGCGTACGCACCTGCGCTGTCCATGCGGCGTACGCCGGTCAGGTCGAAGTGCAAAACGGGATGTCCTTGCAGGGCGTCGGCCAGCGCCAGGCCGGCCTCACCGATCTGGGCGGCGGTCCAATCGCCCGTCAGCACCGCGCACGGCGGGGCCGCGTCGGCGTCGAAGCGGAAATCGGCGGGGGTCTCCATCCTGTTGGGTATCTCGCCGTCCCGTCTCGTCAGATCAACAATTTAGCAGCTTGGGTTCAGACGCGAACGCCCATACGGCAAAGGTTGTTCCGACAGCTTGGCCGCGACGGCCGGTCGCAACCCTACGGTCAAGCTGCGCCTATTTTCAGACCAAGTCGCGCGGGATGCATCGGCGAGGGCGGGGACTCAGACCGGCCCGACGGGTTTTCGTCAGAGTTGGAGAGTGTCTTGACCCGCCAGATCGAGCTCGCCGGGGCGTCCGGCGCCCGCTACCGCTACACCGCCCTGGAGGAGAACCGCTTCCTGCCGCCGGCCGGGGCCAACTTCGTGATCGCCAAGGTGGGCGCCCAGGGCGCGGAGATCGTCTACGCGGGGGAGACCGACAATCTTGCCAACCAGGCGTGGAAGCAGACGCTCGACAAGGCGCGCGAAACCCACAAGGACGCCACGATCCTGACCCGCCTCAACGTCACCCGGGCCGTCCGCGAGGCCGAGCGCGAGGACCTCGTCCAGCACTATCATCCCCCCATGAACGAGGGGCGGAACTAGGCGCGAGCGACGACGCGCGATATCTGAACCTGCGACAATGACCGCCGATCCCGACGATAACCCGTTCGCCCGCGAGTCGCCCTGGCCGAGACTCCCCAGCGCCGGTGCGTTCAAGGTCGGGCCGCTGCCGAAGAGCAGCGAGCCGCCGCCGCCGCTGCCCGAGCAGACGCAACGGATCACCCCGGTGTTCATCCGGCCGTCGAGCGATGGTGCGCCCCTGACGCCGCTGTTGCGAGGGCCCGCGGCGGCGCCGCGGACCGCGCCGGCGCGTCTGCAACCGTTCGAGGCGGGCCAGCCCCAAATGCCGCCGCTGCGCGCCGCTCAGCCGGCGCCGCGTCCCGCCGAGCCGGAGCGCGTCGCGGCGGTGCGGCCCATCGCGCGGCCGGAGCCCCAGCCGGCGGGGGTCGAATCTCCTTCTGAGCCGGTCATGGTGGTGGCCGCGCCGGTCGCTGGGGGCAAGACCCGGCGCAAGCGTTCGAACCTGCCGCTGATCGCGGCCGGTCTGGCCGCGGCGGTTGGCGTGGCCGGCCTGATCGCAGTGACCAGCGGGCTGGTCGGCGGGCCGAAGCCGCCTGCGCCCACGCCGTCGGTGGCGTCGGCTTCTGCGCCTGCAGCTGCCGCGACGCCCGACATCCAGCCGACCCTGCCGCCGGCGGAGGCCGCCGCTGCGCCGGCGCCGGCGCCGAAGGCGCTCGCCGCCGCCCGCGCGCCACGCACTGGCCCACGCATCCCAGCCATCGGCTTCGACGAGCCGATCGTGCCTCAGTCTCTGCCTGGCCGTGGCCCTTTGCCGGTGGTGGAGGCCGCGCCACGCCCGGCCGAGCCCCTCCCGACCGTGGAGGCCGCACCGCAACCGCCGACCGCCCCCGCCTTCCAGGCGCCGCCGCCGCCGGATCCCAACGCGCCGGTCACCACCAAGCCGCCGTACTGAGCTTCTCACGGCAGAGCTAGCATGTTAGCTGGCGCCGAAGACCTTGAGGGAGGGGAGCATGAAGACCCGCGCCGCCGTCGCGTTCGCCGCCAAGCAACCGCTGGAGATCGTCGAGCTTGACCTGGAAGGCCCGCGGGCCGGCGAGGTGCTGGTGGAGATCAAGGCCACCGGCGTCTGCCACACTGACGCCTACACCCTCGATGGCTTCGATAGCGAAGGAATCTTTCCCTCGATCCTCGGCCACGAGGGCGCCGGGGTTGTTGTCGAGGTCGGTCCGGGGGTCACCAGCGTCGAGCCCGGCGACCACGTGATCCCGCTCTACACGCCCGAATGCCGCCAGTGCAAAAGCTGCCTTTCCCGCAAGACCAACCTCTGCACCGCGATCCGCGCCACCCAGGGCAAGGGCCTGATGCCGGACGGCTCCAGCCGCTTCTCCTACAAGGGCCAGACGATCTTCCACTACATGGGCTGCTCGACCTTCTCGAACTACACGGTCCTGCCCGAGATCGCGGTGGCGAAGATCCGCAAGGACGCGCCGTTCGAGACCGCCTGCTACGTGGGCTGCGGCGTCACCACCGGCGTCGGCGCGGTGGTGAATACCGCCCAGGTGGAAGCCGGCGCCAACTGCATCGTCTTCGGCCTCGGCGGCATCGGCCTCAACGTCATCCAGGGCCTGAAGCTGGTCGGTGCGGCCCAGATCGTCGGCGTCGACATCAATCCGGCGCGGGAAGAGTGGGGCAAGAAGTTCGGCATGACCCACTTCGTCAACCCGAAGGAGGTCTCCGGCGACCTGGTGGCCCACCTTGTGGAACTGACCGGCGGCGGGGCCGACTACACCTTCGACGCCACCGGCAACGTCACGGTCATGCGCCAGGCGCTGGAGGCGTGCCACCGCGGATGGGGTCAGTCGATCATCATCGGCGTGGCCGAAGCCGGCAAGGAGATCGCCACCCGGCCGTTCCAACTTGTGACCGGAAGAGTCTGGAAAGGCACGGCTTTCGGCGGCGCGCGCGGCCGCACCGACACGCCCAAGATCGTCGACTGGTACATGGAAGGCCGCATCGCCATCGACCCGATGATCACCCACAAGCTGCCGCTCGACCGCATCAACGAGGCCTTCGAGCTCATGCACGCCGGCGAAAGCATCCGAAGTGTGGTGGTCTACTAGCGCACGGCCTGGGCCAGTTGCGGGAACACCTTGGCGACCTTCCCCAGCAGGTAGTCGCCGTAGGTCCCATCGAAGTCGTGGACGCTGGAGCGGTCCCAGCGCTCGGCGCGGTCGGCGGCGATGCGGGCGGCGTCGCCCGCCGAACCCGGCAGCGGGACCATCGGGGCCATCCAGTCCGGGTCGAAGAACAGCGGAAAGCTCAGCCGGTCCTCGCCGGAGCGGTTCATCACCCGGTGCGGTGTCGACCTGAACCGCCCGCCGGTCAGCCGCTCCAGCATGTCGCCGATGTTGCAGACCAGTGCGCCCTCGATCGGCGGCGCGTCGATCCAGCCCTTCGGCCCCTTCACCTGCAACCCGCTATGCCGGTCCTGGGCGAGCAGGGTGAGGAGCCCATAGTCGGTGTGCTCGCCCACGCCCCAGGAATGGGTCCAGTCGATGTCGGACGGTCCGGTCGCCGGATAGTGGAAGATGCGGAACAGCACCGTGGGTTCGGCTGTGTAGGTCCGTGAGAACCACTGGGCGTCGAGGCCCAGCGCCAGCGACACGCCTTCCATCAGCTTGGCGGCCGCCCGCGTCGCGCCGTCCATGTAGGCGGTGACGGCGGCGCGGAGCTCCGGCATCCCATCGGGCCAGAGGTTCGCGCCATGCATCGGGACGCCGGCGCGCACGCGCGGGTCGTCGGGGCCGAGCTCGGTCCCGAGGTAGATTCCCTCCTTCAGGTCAGGTCGCCCGGACGTGAGCTCGCCGCCGACCGGGAAGTAGCCGCGCCAGGCCCGCCCGCCGCGATCCATGGAGATGGTCATCTTCTCCGCCAGCGGCAGGGCGAAGAACCGCCGGCTCTCGGCCTCCATCGCCTCGAGGACGTCGAGCCCGATCCCGTGGCCGACCAGGTAGAAGAACCCCTGCGCCTCGCATGCCGCCTGGATCTCGCCCGCCACCTTCGCCCGTCCGTCGTCGTTGGCCCCGAACAGGGCCGCCATGTCGATGACGGGCAGCGTCTCGGTCATCAGCCCACCGGCGCCGGTCGGGCCCGCTGGTTGTAGAGCAGCTTGCGGCGGCGCTCCTGCTCCTCGGGCGGGAGCTTGGCCGGATCCTCCACCTCGATGCCAGGGCCGACCGCCATCCCCCTCTGCACCGCCGGCCGCTCGGAGAGCTCGTCGAACCAGCGCTTGAAGTGCTTGAACTCGCCGATGTCGACGCCGCGCCATTCCCACATCGGGGTCCACGGATACGAGATCATGTCGGCGATCGTGTACTCGTCCCCGCAGAGATAGCGGCGGTCGTAGAGGCGGTTGTTGAGCACGCCGTAGAGCCGGTGCACCTCGTCGTCGAACCGCCGCTTGGCGTAGGTCAGGTCGCCGGCGCTCTCGGGCGCGCGGCGGAAGTGGCCCTGCTCGCCGAATTTCGGGCCCTGGTTGGCCATCTGCCACATGACCCACTGGACCACCTCGTACTTGGCGGCCTGGTCCTCCTGCGGCCAGAAGCGGCCCTCCTTCTCGGCCAGGTACATCATGCAGGCGCCGCTCTCGAACACGCTGATCGGCGCCCCGCCGCCCTTGGGCGCATGGTCGACGATGGCCGGCATGCGGTTGTTGGGGCTGATCTTCAGGAAGTCGTCGGTGAACTGGTCGCCGCGTCCGATGTGGCAGGGCACGACCTTGTAGGGGACGCCGAGCTCCTCGAGCAGGATCGTCACCTTCTTGCCGTTGGGCGTCGGCCAGTAGTGGATGTCGATCATCGCGTCCTCCGGGTCTGACGCACCCTAGGCCGAGGGGACCGCCACGTGGAAGGGCTGCACGACCGCCTGGAATTCCGGAAGCGCCTCACATGCCTCAGCGTGGGCCGCCAGCGCCGGCCAGCGAGTGGCGTCGAACAGGTCCGGATGGGCCTCGCGCAGGAAGCGCAGCACACAGGCCGTGATGATGTCCGCATGGCTGATCCGCGCCCCGAACCACCAGCGGCCCTCGGCGGCCGTTCGGCTGAGCTCCAGCGCGTCGAGCACGCCTTCGATCTGTTGCTGGCAGCGGGCCACCCACAGCGGCGTGGCGCGCTCGTGGATCAGCTTCTCGTAAACCAGGCTCACCGCCTTGTCCCCAAGACCCGAGGCGAGCGCGCAGACCTTCAGGCAGGCGCGGCGGTCCTTGCCGGACGCCGCGATCAGCGCCGCCTCCGGCCCGGCGATCTCGTCCAGCCAGTCGAGGATCGCCGTCGAGTCGGTCAGCGCTTCGCCATCGTCGGCGATCAGCGTCGGCACCCGCATCACCGGATTGACCGCCGCCAGCTTGTCGGCGTCTCGGAACACCGACCACGGCCGGTGCTCGTAGGTCATGCCGTACATGCGCATCGCGATCGCGACGCGCCGCACGAACGGGCTGTCGTATTGCCCGATCAGGATCATCCCCGCCCCTCCGTCCCAAAGCGAAGCTTCCATATGGGAGCGCCTGCGATTTCCGCGAGGTCCGGGTTGACGGACGCGGGGTTCAAACGATCATTTGAGCCCAACGAGAAGACCAGAGAGGGAGCGAGATGGCCGACGTCAAAATGCCCATCGAGGCCAGCCACATCCTGATGTTCGCCCGCTCGATCGGTGACGAGAACGTCGTCTACACCGACGCGGAGGCCGCCAAGGCCACCGAAGCCGGCGGCATCATCGCCCCGCCGACGTTCGTGCAGGCTTCGGCCCAGTTCAACCCGAACTACTTCCTGCGCCCGAAGCCCGGCCAGCCCTGGTTCGGCTCCGGCAAGAACCCCACCGGCATCACCCGCGCGCCCGGCGGCGGCGGAGGCGGTGGCGGCGGGGGAGGGGGCGGCCTGCACGCCGAGCAGCACTACGAGTACCACCAGCCGGTCCGCCCCGGCGACGTGCTCACCGCCACCACCACGCCCGGCAAGACCTGGGAGAAGGAAGGCAAGCGGTCGGGCAAGCTGGTCTTCTCCGAGAGCGTCACCGAGTACCGCAACCAGAAGGGCGAGCTCGTCGTCACCGCCCGTGGCGTCGGCGTGCGCACCGAGCGCCCGGTCGAGCAACCGGCCCCGGCCGCCAAGACGGAGACCGCGTGATGGCCCTGTCGAAGTCCAAGGTGAAGGTGGGCGACGCCCACACCGCGCGCCTGGTCGAAGACCTCAAGCGCACCCAGATCGTGCAGTACGCGGGCGCGTCCGGCGACTACAACCCGCTGCACACCGACGAGGTCTTCACCACCAAGGTGGCCGGCTATCCGTCGGTGTTCGCCCACGGCATGCTGACCATGGGCATGACCGGCAAGATGCTCACCGACTACGTGGGCCCGACGCGGCTCACCAAGTACGGCGTGCGCTTCACCAGCCAGGTCTGGCCGGGCGACACGCTGGACGCCACCGCCACGGTGAACGCGGTCGAGGGCGATATCGTGAAGTTCGACGTCTCCACGAAGAACCAGGACGGCGTCGAGGTGCTGAGCGGCTACGCGGAAGCTCGCCTCGATCCTTGAGTGTCGGTTGCGCTGGTGAGGCCAGTGTGTTTGAGCGTGCGGTATGTGAAGCGGCCGTCCAGCGGCCCCTGAGATCGGGAGCGAGACGATGGACCTGAAGCCCGGGTCGCGATGGAAGAGCGCGGTCTGCGACACCGAGGTCGTCGTGGTGCGCCCGCCCAAGGCCGAGACGAGCCTGGAGTGCGGCGGCTACGCCATGGTCCCGCACGCCGGCCCCAAGCCCGAGGGCAAGACCATCTCCGAGGATTTCGCCGGTGGCAGCCAGATGGGCAAGCGCTTCGTCGATGAGGAGACCGGCCTCGAGATCCTCTGCACCAAGGGCGGCCAGGGGACGCTGACCATCGAAGGCCGC
>CAZBXO010000024.1:18448-32641 GCA_964495645.1 uncultured Phenylobacterium sp.
CCTCGAGATCCTCTGCACCAAGGGCGGCCAGGGGACGCTGACCATCGAAGGCCGCGTGCCGGGGACCAAGGACGCCAAGAAGCTACCCGCGTCCGATTGAGCCGGCCGAAGCCTCAGATGGGGCGCTTCCCCCTCCACCGCCTTCGGCGGTCCCCCTCCCCCGACGGGGGAGGAGAGCTGCGCGGCGGCCCATCGCCTCTCCTCACCCGTCGGGGGAGGGGGACCACGCGGAGCGTGGTGGAGGGGGCCCGACGCCGCGGGGCAACGCTGGATCGGAACAGGTAGCGATGCACACCGCCCTCCTGCTCGACATGATCGCCGACGGCGCGCCGGAGCGGCTGGCGCTGGGCCCGAAGGCGCTTGGACTCACCTTCGCCGAGGTGCGGCGGCGCGCGCATTGGGGGGCGGCGTTCCTCAAGGCCAGGGGCGGCGAGAACGTCGCCTTCGTGGGGCTGAACGGCCCGGCGCTGCCGATCGCGGTGTTCGCCAGCGGCATGATCGCCCACCCGTTCGCGCCGCTGAACTATCGCCTGCCGGACGCGGACCTGAGGAAGCTCCTGGCGCGCACCGCGCCCTCCACCGCCATCGTCGACGACGTCATGGTCGCGCGCCTGGGCCAGGTCGAGGGCGTCGCGATCGTGCCGCGCAGCGCCTGGGAGGTCGCCTGCAACCAGGCCGGCCAGTGCGCGGCGGAGTTCCCGGAGGCCGACCACGACGTGGGCGTGCTGCTGTTCACCAGCGGTACGACCGGCGAGCCCAAGGCGGCGATCCTGCGCCACCGCAACCTCACGTCCTACGTCATCTCGACGGTGGAGTTCCTGGGCTCGGAGGAGGGCGAGGCCGCGCTCGTCAGCGTGCCGCCGTACCACATCGCCGGAATCTCGGCGATCCTCACCGGGGTCTACTCCGGCCGGCGGATCGTGCACATCGAGGCCTTCACGCCGGAGGCCTGGGTCGACACCGCCGCCGCCGAGGCGATCACCCACGCCATGGTCGTGCCGACCATGCTGGGCCGCATCCTCGACGTACTGGAGGCGCGTGGGGAGAGCCTGCCTTCGATGCGGGCGATCAGCTACGGCGGCGGGCGCATGCCGCTGCCGGTGATCGAGCGGGCGCTGAACCTGCTGCCGCATGTGGACTTCGCCAACGCCTACGGCCTGACCGAGACCAGCTCGACGATCTCCATTCTGGGTCCCGACGACCACCGGCTGGCTCTCTATTCGGACGACGAGGACGTCAAGCGCCGCCTGGGCTCGGTCGGCCGGCCTCTGCCCAGCCTGGAGGTCGAGATCCGGGGTGAGGACGGCGCGGTCCTGCCGGCTGGCGAGAAGGGCGAGATCTACGTCCGTGGCGACCAGGTCTCCGGCGAGTACAAGGGCAAGAAGGTCATCGACGAGCAGGGCTGGTTCGCCACCCACGACGGCGGCTGGATGGACGCCGAGGGCTACCTCTACGTCGAGGGTCGTCTCGACGACGTGATCGTGCGTGGCGGCGAGAACATCTCGCCGGGCGAGATCGAGGACGTGCTGCGCGAGCACCCGGGCGTGGAGGACGTGGCCGTGCTGGGCGTGCCGCACGACGAGTGGGGCGAGGCGGTGGCCGCGGCCGTCGTGGCGAAGGGCGAGCGCCCGTCGACGGGCGAGCTGGCGGCGTGGGTCAAGGACCGGCTGAAGTCGACCAAGACGCCGGAAGTCTGGGAATTCCGCGAGGCCCTGCCGTACAACGACACCGGCAAGCTGCTCCGCCGGCAGCTGAAGGCCGAGATGGCCAAGCCGGCGGCCTGACCCGGAGGCCGTCTTGGCCGACTTCGCAATGGCGATGCTGAAGGAGGCCGGCGCCGCGGGCTGTGAGGTCGTGGAACTCGGCGACGAGCTGCCGGCGCCGGCGGGGCCGGGGATCGTGCGGATTGGCGTCCACCGGAGCGGACCGCGTCCCGATGCTGGGCTCGATGCCTACGACATCCTGCTGACCGCCGACGTGGCGGCTCCGGCGCCGTGGGTCGGCGTTCCCGCGCTGGACGCCGCTCTGGCGGGCCTGGAGGCTCGCATCGAGGCGCAGGGGACGGCGGCGGCGGTGGCGGCCCAGGTGCTGCGCATGACGCTTGCTCTCCCGTTCGACCAGGCGCTGATCATGGAGTCCCTGGCCTATTCGACGCTGCTCGCCTCCGACGGCTTCAAGGCCTGGCGCAAAGTGACGCCGCGCCGGACCCGCGAGAACGACGACGCCTCGCGCCTGCTGGTCGACCGTAGCGGCGACGCCTTGCACATCCGCCTGAACCGTCCCGCCGCCCGCAACGCCTTCGACGCACGCATGCGCGACGAGCTTTGCGAGGCGCTGGAGCTTGGCCTCGCCCACGATGGCCGCGTGGTGATGACCGGCGCCGGCCCGGCCTTCAGCGCTGGCGGCGACCTCGACGAGTTCGGGACCGCGGACGACGTCGGCCGCGCCCACCTGATCCGCACCCTCCAGTCGCCGGCGCGGCTGGTGAATGACCTGGGCGAACGGCTGACGGTCGTGTTGCACGGCGCCTGCGTCGGCGCCGGTATCGAGGTCGGGGCGGCCGCCGCGCGGATCGTGGCGCGGCCTGGAACGGTTTGTCGGCTGCCCGAAGTCTCCATGGGCCTCATCCCGGGGGCCGGCGGCACAGCGACCATCCCGCGCCGCATCGGTCGCCACAGGGCCTGCTGGATGGCCATTTCCGGCGCGGAACTGGATCTCGCAACCGCGCTCGCCTGGCGCCTGGTGGACGAGGTGGCGACGTGAACGCCATCGCGCCCGCACTCGCGCAACAGGCCGCTGAACTGGCCGACCTGACCCCCCAGTTTGGACGCCGCGTCGATGTCCTGTCGCTCGGCGTTCACGACCGCACGGGCCACCTGACGCTGAGCGAGCCCGGCCGCATTTCCGCAAACGGGGCCTGCCGCATGGTCCGCGCTGCGGACGGCTGGATCGCCCTCAATCTTGCCCGCGAGGAAGATCGCGACCTCATCCCCGCCTGGCTGCACGGCGACTTCGGAGAGGACACCTGGGCTCAGGTGGAGCGCCTGGCGCCACGGCGCACTTGCGCCGATCTGCTGGCGGACGGCGAGATGCTGGGGTTGCCGATCGCCGCCGTCGGCGAGGTCTCCACCGCGGCCTTGGAGGCGCCGCGTCTGCGGCTGCGAACGGCGGTGCGCCAGTCCGGCCGCCTGCGCGTCATCGACCTCTCGGCGCTTTGGGCCGGGCCGATGTGCGGCGCGGTGCTGGCCGCGATGGGCGCGGACGTCGTGCGTGTGGAGAGCCTTCGCCGCCCCGATCCCACCCGCGCCTGGACGCCGCGCCTCTTCGACGCCCTGAACGGCTCCAAGACCACACTGCCGCTCGATCTCACGACGAGGGCTGGCCGCGCCAAGCTGAACGCCGAGATCGCCGCCGCCGACATCCTGATCACCGGCGTCCGGCCGCGTGGTCTCCTGTCCCTGGATCTCTCGATCCAGGGCATGTTCGCCGCCAACCCCGGGCTCGTCTGGGTGGCGGTCACTGGCTACGGCTGGGCCTCCAACCGTGTGGCTTTCGGTGACGACGCGGCGGCGGCCGGAGGCTTGGTCGCCTGGACGGCTGGAGAGCCGCGCTTCCTGGGCGACGCGCTCGCCGATCCCGTCACGGGCCTCGCGGCCGCGGCCGGCGCGTTGCGCGGCCTGCTCGACGGTGGCGGCATCCTGGTCGACGCGTCGCTGGCGCGCTGCGCCGCAGGCGCCGCGCGTGTTTGCGGCCTCAGGGTCGAGGCGTGAACCTGGTCATCCGCAACGTCGAGCTGGATGGCCACCCTGCCGACGTGCGTCTGGCCGAGGGCGCTGTCGCCGAAATTGGCCACGGGCTGCGCGGCCCTGAAGAGATCGACGGGCAGGGCGGGGCGCTGATCCCCGGCCTCACCGACCACCACATCCACCTCTTCGCTCTGGCCGCCCAGGCGGATTCGGTCGACCTGACCGCCGTCGCATCGCCCGACGACCTTCGCGATCGCATCGCCGCTGCCGCTGCGGCCCGGCCACCGGGCGCCTGGATCCGCGCCACCGGCTACCACGAGGCCATGGCCGGCGAGCTCACTCGCGTCGAGCTGAACGCGCTCGCGCCGCGCCACCGGCTGCGCATCCAGCACCAGACCGGCTCGCTCTGGATCCTCAACACGCTCGCGATGGCCGCCGTGGACGACGGCGACCTGCCGGCTTCGGTGGAGCGGGCGACCGGGCGGGTGTGGCGCGGCGATGGCTGGCTGCGCGAACGCATCGGCGCCGAACCGCCGCCGCTCGCCCCCATCGGCGCCCGCCTCGCGAGCTTCGGAATCACGGCGGTCACCGACGCCAGCGTCACCACCGACGGCGCCGCCGCCGCGCGTCTGTCGGCCGGCGAGCTGCCCCAGCGGCTCACCCTGATGAGCGGCGGCGAGCTGGCGGTGAGCGAAGCCTACGCCGTTGGGCCGGTGAAGGTGCTGCTCGACGACCACTCCCTGCCCGACCTCGACGACTTCATCGACCATATCGGCAACGCCCGCGCCTGGCGGCGCAGCGTCGCGGTCCACTGCGTCACCGCCGGCGAACTGGCCCTCAGCCTCGCCGCCTTCCACGCCGCCGGCGCCCGGCCCGGCGACCGCATCGAGCATGGCGGTGTCATCCCCGAAGCGGCCATCGCCGAGCTCAAAGCCCTCGGTCTCGCCGTCGTCACCCAGTCCGCCTTCATCCGCGAGCGGGGCGACCGCTATGCGGCCCAGGTGGACGTGGCCGACCTGCCGGATCTTTACCGCTGCGCTTCGCTCCTGCGCGCCGGGGTGCCGATGGCGATGAGCTCCGACGCTCCCTATGCCTCGCCTGATCCCTGGGCCGGGGTCGCCGCGGCGGCAGACCGGCGCAGCACCGGGGGCGTGCGCCTCGGTCCCGACGAGGCGGTCGCGCCCCGCACCGCGCTGTCGCTCTACCTGCGCCCCGCGCCGGGCGTACCGGAACCGAGGGTCGAGATGGGCGCGCCTGCCGACCTCGTCCTGCTGCGGATGCCGCTGCGCGAGGCGCTGGCGGCGCCGGATGCGTCCAACGTCCGGGCCACCTGGATCGGTGGCGTTCGCGTGTTCGGCTAGCCGCCGTAGGCGTCCTCGGGCCGGGCGTAGGCGCCCACCAGATCGACGCTGAACGGCGCGCCATCCGCCAGGTCCGCGAGGAACGCGTCGTTGGCGTGCGCGTAGACGCCGACATCCGCCTTGACGGCTTCCGCGAGCAGCCAGCCGACCAGAGCCGCCTTCGTCCCCACATCGTCGATGCCGTAGGCCGCCAGGTAGTCGACCCGCGCCGGCGTCAGGATGGCCTCGATCTTTGCTTCGGAGGGCGCCAAGCCGAAGATCGTCGTGTAGGCTCGCGCCAGCGCGTCATGCATGGAAAGGCCGCCGTAGGCTCCGGCGAACGCGTCGTGGCCCTCGCCCGCTTTTCCCAGGTTCACCGCGAAGTTGATGTAGCGGTTCTCGAGGTTGAAGCCCTGGTAGTACGGCGCGTTCAGGTTCGCCGGGTTGGGACCGGTCGGTGAGACCAGATAGTCGACGCCCCCCGCGCTCGGGATGCGGCCCGTGAAGAACTGGTAGCTCAGCGTCGCCACCGAGGTCGTGCGGCCCGCATGGTCGGTCAGTTCGGCAATGACGTCCGCCATCCCGCCACCGGCGGCCAGGTCGGCGTCGACCGCCGCCTTTGCCGCCGCCGCCGCCGGCGTCTCTCGGCCCGCGCGCAGGATGTTCAGGAACATCGCGTCGAGTTGCGCCGCAGTCGGCCCCTCGGGCGGCGGCGGCGGCGGCGGCGGTGGTGGTGGTGGAGGCGGAGGCGGAGGCGGGGCCTCGCTGCGCCAGCCCTCGAACATTTGCTCCCAGGTCGAGCCGATCTGGTCGTAGCCGGCCGCCGTGTAATGGATGTGGTCGTCCTGCTTCGGCAGCACATTGGCGTCGAAGCCGAGCAGGTTGTCATCGGCGGCGTCGACCGCCGCCTGCGCGTCGCGTACGTAGCGCGAGAAGCCCGGTTCGGTGTTGATCTGGAAGATGCCGATCTTGCCCGCGGGGTCCTCCAGCCAGTCGGTCCGCGCCGCCGCCACGAAGTTCGTCAGGTTGGTCTGGTAGGCCTGAGATTTGTCCCAGACCGAGGCGTCCTCCTCCCCCTGGCCGAAGAACACGGCGTCGACCCGCAGCCCGCTCACCGACTCACGGGCGTCGTCCAGAACCTCGCTGAGCGTGAAGAAGAACTCGCGGTCGCTCGCGGGTGACCAGTCGCCCACGCCGGTCCCGTCATCCTGCGCCAGACCCGCGCCCCCATAGACCAGCTTGACGATCCGCAGCGTCTCGTCCGGATGGGCCGCGCGGAAGGCAAGTGCGAAGGCCACTTCCGGGCCCCATGCCTCCGGCTGGCCCGGATAGCCGGTGTTGACGCCTGGATTCAACGGTTCCCAGACGTGGGTTCCGGTGTTCCAGAGCAGGGTCAGGGGATCGTTTGTCCACGCGTGAGTCAGCGTCGACGCGGTCATGAACGCGCCGCCGGTGTTGGACTGTCCGGCGAAGACGACGAAGGCCATAGCGCGGCTTCAACCGCGATCGGCCCAGTTGGTTGCAGTCAGCAGCGCACGAGCGCGTTCAGGCCGTCTTCAACGTGGCCTCGACCGCCGCCTGAAGGTCGCCAGCCCGCCTAGATGACCTTCTGGGCCCGCAGGTCGGCGAGCTCGGCCGCTCCGTAGCCCAGCGCGCCCAGCACCTCGTCGGTGTGCTCGCCCAGCGTCGGCGCGCGCCGGTAGATCACAGCCGGATCGTCGGCGAGCTTCGCCCCCGACAGCGAGACGGGCGCCTCGCCGGCGAGCCCCGGATAGGCCATCGGCTGGAACATCCCCGTCGCCTTCACGTGCGGGTCGTCGACCACCTGCTGCGGCGTCAGCACCGGCCCGGCCGGCACCCGCGCCTCTGCCAGTTCCGCCAGCGCCTGGGCCGTCGTCCGTTCGCCGGCCCATCGGTTCGTCCGGGCCGACAGCTCTGGCGCGTTGGCCGCCCGCGCCTCGTCCGAGGCGAACCGCGGGTCCTCCAGCCAGTGCGCCTCGCCCATCAGCCGCGCCCAGCGCTTGAACAGCGGGTCGCCCAGCACCTGGATCATGATCCAGCCGTCGGCGGTCCTGATGATGTCCATCGGCGCTCCGGACTGGCCGCGGTTCGCCGTCGCGACGCGGTTGATGCCGGTCAGCGCCTGCTCCATGGCCGCCAGGTTCATCACGGTCACGGCCGAGCCGAAGAGGCTGGCCTGCACCTCGCCGCCCTGGCCCGTGGCGCGCCTGCGCATTAGGGCCGCCATCGTGGCGTGGGAAGCAAACAGCGCCGTGGTGAAGTCCACCCATGACGCGAACGACTTCGATGGCTGGCCCGGCTCGCCGGAGAGGTAGACCGCGCCGCTCATCGCCTGGCCGACCCCGTCGAAGCCGACCCGCTCGGAGTAGGGGCCCGTCGGCCCAAATGCGGAGACCGCCGCCAGCACGATGTCCGGCCTGATCGCGCTCAGGCTGGCGTAGTCGAGCCCCAGGTCCTGCAAGGTCGCCGCCGGCAGGTTCGCCACCACGACGTCCGCGCTCTCCACCAGCCGCCGCATGACCGCCGCGCCGCCGGGCGCCTTCGGATCGAGCGTGATCCCGCGCTTGTTGCGGTTCATCTGCAGGAAGAGCGCCCCGTCCCCGGCCGGCGTCACCGGATAGAGGAACCGGTCCTCGCCGCCGTCGCGCCGCTCGACCCGGATCACGTCGGCGCCCAGGTCGGCCAGCAGCGTCGCGCAGAACGGCCCTGCGATGTAGCGCCCGAAGTCGAGGACCCGCGTCCCCTCCAGCACCCCGGCCATGGTTCCTCCATCCAGCATCCCTCGCCGACGCTTAAGGCGCCGGTCCGCCGGAGGACAGGTCTTCCGTCGCGGCGACTTGCGAACGTGGACGGGGCAGGGGAAGCTGCCGGCCGCAGTCGCTTCGTTGGGGGGATTTCGTGAAGATGCGTGCGCTTCTCGTGGCGCTTGTCGGCTTGGCCATCGCCACGCCGGCGGCGGCCGACGACATGATGTTCAAGTACGACCGGTCGAAGGCCGAGGTGCTGGCCCCGTTCGACGGCTTCGCCCACTGGCAGCTGCTGGCCCGCTGCTCGGGCCTGATGCGCGCCCGCGTCGACTTCGACTCGGGCCGCAGCCGCCGGTCCGAACAGGCCGAGGCCGGCTCCGACTATTTCCGCAAGGCCGCCGTCGAGCGCTACATGGCCGACCGCGGCGCCGACAAGGCCAAGGCCTCGGCGGTGGTGAAGGTCTACGAGGACTCCCAGAAGAAGCAGTTCGACGAGGCGGTCTCGAAGAACGCCGCCACCACCGGCCGCTCGCCGGCCAACATGTTCATGACCGAGTGCTCGGAGGTCGCGGCCGTGCTCTCGCCGCCCGCGCCGCCGCCGCCGCGCCAGTTCGCGAAGAACGACAGGACGGGCGGCAAGGTGATCTGCGAGGACTCCGAGCCTACCGGCTCGCGCCTGGCGCGGCGCATCTGCCGCACGGTCGCCGAGAAGGAGGAGGACGAGAAGTCCGGCCGCGAAACCACCAAGCGCATCCAGGAGCTCGGCGGCTGCCGCCTCGCCCACGGCTGTCAGTAGCTAGCGGCGGAGCGCGTCCAACTCCTCAGGCGTGTTGGCGCCGGCGAACGGGTCGCCGGCGTCGGTCGGCCATTCGACAGCCGTGAGGCCGCACGCCTCGCCGAACCCGCGCACCGAACGGCGCCCCGTCGCCAGATAGGGCCCCAGCCGCGCGCTCATCGCTGTGCGCCACAGCGCGCACACCGGGTGCAGCGCCCCGCCGCTCCGGGCCATGGCCACGCCGTCCTCGGGACCTAGAGCCGCCGCAAGTCGCTGCAGCAGGTCCGCCGGCAACCGCGGCGCGTCGCAAGGAAGCGTGAGGAGAAGCAGCGCACCCTCGGCCTGCGCCCAGGCGAACGCCGCCGTCAGCCCCGCCGCGGGCCCGCCGATCGCCGGATCGTCGAACAGGAGCGGCGCGTCGACCGGCCCGACCTGCTCGGCGCTTCGGACCGCCACCGCCACCCGCGGCGACCACTGTCGCGCCAGCGCGAGCGCATGCTCGATCAGCGGCCGTCCATCCAACAGCGCGAGCGGCTTTCCGCCACCCATCCGCCGGCCCTCACCTCCGGCCAGCACCACCACTGCGATGTCGCGCTCAGTCAGAGGGTCGCCCTTCTTCGCTGAAGCTTCGAAGGGCATCCTGCTTCGCCGGCTATGTCGACGACTTGTCCTGCGAAGCCCGCAGGGCGAAGCAGGATGGTGGATGCGACAGGGATTGAACCTGTGACCCCCTCGGTGTGAACGAGGTGCTCTCCCGCTGAGCTACGCATCCGAACCCGGGAAGGCGGCGGCTATAGCCGGTCGGCCCCGCGCTCGCAAGCGGCCAGCAGACGCAGGCAGGCCGCCGGGAGCTCGTCGAAATGGGCGATCAGTTCGTCGGGCTCCAGCTCGGCCGCCGGCGTCTCGGTGTAGCCGAAGTCCACCAGGATCAGGCCGGCGCCCGCCGCCCGGGCCGCGCCGGCGTCGGCGGCCGAATCGCCGACCAGGATCGTGCGGCCTGGATCCCCGCCGGCCGCGTCGACCGCGGCGATCAGGTGGCGCGGGTCCGGCTTGGCGCAGCCGGCGGCGTCTGGACCCACGATCGACCCGAACCGCACCGCCATCCCCAGCGCCTCCAGCAACGCGACCGAGAGCCCGGTCGGCTTGTTGGTGCAGACGCAGAGCCGCGCCCCGGCCCCCGTCAGAGCCACCAGCGCCGCCTCGCATCCCGGGAACGGCCGGCTCTCGTCGGCGATGTGGGCGCGGTAGCGGGCGATGAAGGCGGTGAACAGACGGTCCAGGTCCCGCGCCTCCAGCGGCTGGCCGGCGTGCAGGAACCCGCGCTCTATCAGGCGGCGCGCGCCGTGGCCGATGTAGGGCCTCGCCTGCTCGAGCGGCAGCGGCTCGATCCCTTCCGCCGCCAGCAGCACGTTCAGCGTGCCGATCAGATCCGGCGCGGTGTCGACCAGGGTGCCGTCGAGATCGAAGGCGACGGTGACCCCGGCGAGAGTCCGCTCAGCCGCCGCCATTGACCACCGCGGTCGCCGCATCCAGCCCCGCCGCGTAGTCGCTCAGCGCCTCAGCTGTCAGGTCGATATAGGTCCGCGCGTCGTCGAAGCGCCGCTCCTCGATCGCCTCGCGCACGCCGGGCAGGGTCTTGGCGCCGTAGCCGGTGAAGCGACCGGGGGCGTAGACCATGTTGCGGTACCATGGGCGGCCGGGCAGGCCCTTCTCGCGCAGCAGCCGCTGCTCCAGCGGCAGCAGCGCCGCGTCCAGCTGCTTCTTCTGCGCCGGCTTCAGGGCCGCACCCTTGGAGGCCACCGCCTGGTCGAAGCCCGCGGCGCTGGCCTTCAGCCGTGTGACCGCGGTCTCCAGCGGCGCGAAGTCCAGCCGCGGCGAGGCGGCCAGCGCGCCGGGGTCGGCCCGCGGCTCGGTCGGGTCGTCCGCCAGCTTGTAGGCGCCGGTCGCCAGCAGGCGCTGCCGCGCGGCGGCCTCGTCGCGCTTGGCGTCGGCCAGCCGCTTCACCTCGTCCAGATAGGTCGAGACCGTGTCGGCGAAGTCGCCGTAGCGCTGCACCGGCAGGTCGGCGTCGGCCAGCCGCAGCACCATCCGCCCCGCCGTCCTGGCGAGCGCGCCGGCGTAGGCGTGGCCAGGGTCCACGAAGCGGCTGTGGTGCTCGTAGGTGTCGTAGGCCGAGTGGTAGACCCCGCCCCCGGAGCCCTCGCCCCCGTAGCCCAGGTTGATCGAGGCCAGCCCCAGGTTCTGCAGGAAGGCCGAGTAGTCCGAGCCGGAGCCCAACGGATCGATCGGCAGGTCCTTGCCCGGGTCGGCCGCGACGCGAGCCAGCGCGCGCGCCCGTTCGTTGGCGGTGGGCTCGGCGCCCTGAACCGCCAGGCGCGCCCGCAGCCGGTCGCGCACCGGAACCCCTGTCTGCGGATCGGTGACGTCGGCCGACACCTGGTTCACGAAATGCTGGAAGGCGTGGCTGCCGCCGACGTCCAGGAAACCGCGGCCGTTGGAGTCCGAGTTGATGTAGACGACCGCCTTCTTCTTCAGCTCCGCGGCGTGCGCCTCGGCCCACTCCGTCGAGCCCAGCAGCATCGGCTCCTCGGCGTCCCATGACAGGTAGGTGATCGTCCGCTTCGGCCGCCAGCCGCCCTTCTTCAGTTCGCCCAACGCCTTGGCTTCGGCCATCATCGCCACGTGGCCGCTAAGCGGGTCGGTCGCGCCGAAAACCCAGCCGTCGCGGTGGTTGCCGCGCAGCACCCACTCGTCGGGCCGTTCCTTGCCTTTCAGCGTGGCCACGACGTTGTGGATCTCCTTCAGGCTCCAGTCCGACCTGACCTTGATGTGGACCTTCGCCGCCTCGGTCCCCCCCACATGGTAGGTGATCGGCAACGCGCCGCGGAACGCGGCGGGCGCCACCGGGCCGTCCAGCGCCCGCAGGAACGTCTGCGCATCGCCGTAGCTGATCGGCAGGGTCGGAATCTTCAGGATCGTCGGCGCCTCCTCGCGCGGCATGCGCCGGGCGTCCTTGGTCGAGGCGTAACCGGGGGTGGTCGGGTCGCCCGGGAAGATCGGCATGTCGGCCACCGAGCCGCGTTGGAAACCGGTCTCCGGCCGCGCCGGCCCCTTCGGATAGACGTCCTCCGCCCCATAGCCGTCGTCGCGTGGGTCGGAGTAGATGATGCAGCCCACCGCGCCATGGTCCTGCGCCAGCTTCGGCTTCAGGCCGCGCCAGCCGCCGCCGTAGCGGGCGATGGCGATCTTGCCTTTTACCGACACGCCCATGCGCTCCAGCGCCTCGTAGTCGGCGGGCATACCGTAGTTCACGTAGACCAGCGGCGCGGTGACGTCCCCGTCGCCCTGGAAGGCCACATAGGCCGGCAGCCCCGTCTCCTGATTGGCAGAGCTCGCGTCGCCGGGGATCGGCGGCTCGGTCAGGGTGGCCTTGAACGGTCCGCCAGGACCGGTCACGAGCTCCAGTTCCTGCTCGATTGGGGTCGGGTAGAGCACCCAGTAGGCCTCGATCTTGGCGTCCCAGCCCCAGGCCTTGAACTGCGCCAGCGTCATCTCGGCGTTGGCCTTGTTGTTCGGCGCGCCGACGTGGTTGGGCCTGGCCGCCATGGTCTTCAGCCAGCCGCCCATCTCGGCCGGCGAGATAGCGGCGTCGAACTTCGCCTCCAGCGCCTTGTCCGGCTCGGCGACCGCCGGGAGGGCGACCAGCGCAAGCGCAATGGCCGCGGAGGCGAGAAGAACGCGAGACTTGGATTCCATGGAGACTCCCCGACGATGGCGCGCGGACGCTAGCGCGGTGTCGCGCGCCGCCACAAGGCTTGCTAAGCCGTTGACCAGAGAGACTTAGGGAGTCGCCCAGCATGGCCGCACGCGCCGCGGTGATCATGGCCGCCGGACACGGCGCGCGGATGAAGTCGCCGCTCCCCAAGGTGCTGCACAAGGTGGGAGGCCGCACCTTGCTGGACCGCGTCATCGACACCGTCCAGGCCTCCGGCTGCGAGCGCATCCACGTGATCGTCGGCGCCCATTCGCCCGCCGTCCGCGATCTGGTGACGAGGCGGCTGGGCGAGGCCGCCGCCGTTCTCCAGGATCCGCCCCAGGGCACCGGCCACGCCGTCCGCTGCGCGGAGTCCGCGCTCGCCGACTTCGACGGCGACGTCCTGGTGGTCAACGGCGACTGTCCGCTGCTTTCGGCGCAGGATCTGGAGGCCCTGTTCACCCATCGCAGCCATGGCGCCGCGCTGGCCATCATGGCCTTCGAGCCAGCTGACCCGCTGCTCTACGGACGCGTGCTGCGCGGCGCCAACGGCCACGTCATCCGCATCGTCGAGCCCAGCCAGGCCAACGACGAGGTCCGCCAGGTGAAGACCTGCAACGCCGGCATGTATCTGGCCGGCCGGGCCGACCTCTTCCGCTGGCTCGGCCAGGTGACGAACGACAACCCGAAGGGGGAGTACTTCCTGACCGACATCATCGGGATCGCTGCCCACGAGGAGGCGCTGGTCCGCGCCCATGTGGCCCCCGAGACCGCGGTGATGGGCGCCGACACGCCGGCCCAGCTGGCGCAGGCCGAGGCGGTGTTCCAACGCCGCCGCCGCGACTTCTTCCTGAATGCCGGCGTGCAGTTGACCGCGCCCGAGACCGTGTTCTTCGCCTGGGACACGGACATCGCCGCGGGCGCGATCGTCGAGCCCTACGTCGTCTTCGCGCCCGGCGTGAAGGTCGAGAGCGGCGCGGTGATCCGCTCCTTCAGCCACCTGGAAGGCGCGGTCGTTCGCGCCGGCGCAGTCGTCGGCCCCTACGCGCGCCTGCGCCCCGGCGCCGACATCGGCGCGGACGCCCACATCGGCAACTTCGTCGAGGTGAAGAACGTCGCGGTGGGGGCGGGCGCCAAAGCCAACCACCTGGCCTACCTCGGCGACGGGTCGGTCGGCGCGGGCTCGAACATCGGCGCCGGCACGATCTTCTGCAACTACGACGGCTTCTTCAAATACGACACCCATGTCGGGGCGGGAGCCTTCATCGGCTCCAACTCCGCGCTGGTCGCCCCGGTGAAGATCGGCGCGGGCGCCTACGTCGGCTCCGGCTCCGTGATCACCGACGCGGTCGCCGACGACGCCCTGGCGCTGGGCCGCGGCCGGCAGGTCGAGAAAGCCGGCTGGGCCGCCGAATTCCGCAAGGTGATGAGCGCGAAGAAGGCGGCCTCGAAGAAATGAACGACACCGACGCTCAGAAGCGCGCGGTAGGGAAGGCCGCGGCTGCTCTGGTGGAGCCCGGCATGGTGGTCGGGCTCGGCACCGGTTCGACGGCGGTGTGGTTCGTCCGCGCGCTGGCCGAGCGGAAGCTGGACGTCGTGGGCGTGCCCACTTCTCGGTCCACCGGCGAGTTGGCCCAGTCGCTCGGCATCCGCCTCGGTGAGCTCGGTGAGACCCGGACCATCGACCTCTGCGTCGACGGCGCCGACGAGGTCGGGCCCGGCCTCTCGCTGATCAAGGGCGGCGGCGGGGCGCTTCTGCGCGAGAAGCTGGTCTGGGAGGCGTCGAAACGCTGCGTCTGCATCGCCGACG
>CAZBXO010000025.1:0-25368 GCA_964495645.1 uncultured Phenylobacterium sp.
AGGCCGTTGGCCTCGACGTAGCTGACCTCCGGCCAAAGAACCCGCTCGACCACGCCGCGCAGGCCGCCGCGATGCGGACTCCGGGTCAGGCGGTAGAAATCCAGTACGCCGGAGAGATCGCCCGTGCGCAGCGTCGAGCCGTAGTAGAGCACGCTCGCGTCCCGCGCAGGGTCGGCCAGGATCCCCGCGAAGTCCTGCACGGCCCGCGGCGCCGGCTGCGCCAGTTCGACGGCGATGCGCTCGGCGACGCTCATGCCATCACGAACTCGACGTCGGGGCCCTGGCGCACCGTGACAGCCCCGGTGGGGAAGATCTCGCCGTCGAGCACGAAGGTCCCCTCCGCGGCGATGGCAAGGCTGGCCACGTCGGCGCGCCGGTAGCCCGCGTCCGCCAGCCAGGCTGCCTGCGACCCCTTCAGCAGGGCCGGAATCGCCGGCCACAGACGGCGCGGCGGCGCCTCGGCCGTCAGCACCTTCAGCCCCTCGTGCGGCGGCCCGAAGGGCATCAATCCCAGCGGGAAGCGCTTCAACGTCGAGGCCAGGACGACGAACCAGGCGCGCCGTTCCTCAGGCGTGTCGCCGACGGTCAGGCTCGCCGTCTCGCCCTTGCGCCAGGGGTCGTCGGGGCCGCCGAACAGGGTGCGCACGCCGGCCCCGGCGATAGTCACCGCGATCGCCGACTTGTCGAAGAAGCCCATGCCGTGCGTTCGCTGCGCCAGCTCCGTGCCGCGCACGAACGCCCCCATGCCCAGCAGGAAGCCGCGCAGTTCCGGATCGTTCTGGCCCTCGCGCACGACTTCGAGACAGCAGCGGACCTTGCTGCGCCCGCCTTCCGCCGCCGAGAGCACCCGCTCGACCGGCGTCCCGAGCTCCAGCCCCAGATCGAGCGCCAGAGCATTGGTCTTGCCGTTCGGCAGGAGGGCGAACCTCGGCCAGGACTCACCGTACGCCTTCGACACTCGGCTCAGTACGTCGCGGATCGTGCCGTCGCCGCCGTCGATGACCACCAGATCGACGCCGGACTTGGCGAACCAGGCGAGGACCTCGTCCAGGTCGTCGCGCTGATCCGGCAGCGCCTCCAGCACGCCGGGGGGCGTCGCATCGCGCGGCCCCGCCTGGTTGCGGTGGCTCTTGAGGTTGCGGATGACGCCGGCGCGAATCACCGCGACAGCCAGGAAACGACCTGGGCCTTGGGCGTCGCCGCCGCCTGCATGAGCTGCGCCGCATGCACCAGCAAGGACAGGCCGGTCCACACCGCCACCAGCAAGAGGCCCACGTCCGGCCGGCCGAGGAGGCTGGCCGGTGTCAGGATCAGGAGGTTCGGGTTGCGCCGCGCGGTGATCAGACGGAACCAGCTGTCGAACGGCCGCCACGCATGCACGTGGAAGCCCCACACGCGCATGAAGATCCCCTCAAGGATGCGCTGCACCACGTAGCCGCCGAGGATCACCCAGAGCGTGACCGTCGACGTGGCGAGGGGCGATGGCGCGGTCATCGCCAGCGGCAGGCCCATCCACCAGGCCCACCACCAGAACGGCGGGTGGATCAGGTCGATGCCGTGGTCGAGGACGTTGCCGATCGGCGAGGACGTCATCGTCACCCGCGCCAGCTTGCCGTCGACGGTGTCGAGGAAGGTCATCACCCAGGCGCAGGCCAAGCCCAGCCCGAAGTGGCCCCGCCAGAACAGCCAGAAGGCGGCGATGGTCAGCAACAGTCCGAACAGGGTCACATGGTTTGGCTTCAGCCCGGCGATGGCGCACCACCGCGTCACGATCCGCGCCGGAACCGGCCAGGCGTACTTGGTGACGATGTCGGTCACGCCCTTGTAGGAGCCCGCGAAGGTCCGCCGCTCGACAGCGCCGACCGTCTCCGGCGACAGGCGCACCAGCACGGGATCGGCGCGCTTTCGCAGTTCGCTGTTGTAGGCCAGCTCCGCCGGCGCCAGGCGTTGCAGGTCGGCGGGGACCGCCCCGGCCGCCATCGCCTGGGCGGTCGCCTCAGCCTCGAACGCGTCCACGTGCGCCGCCACGGGCTCGCCCTCAGGGGTCACCAGCAGCGCCCCCGGCCGCTTGGCCAGTGTGGCGATCAGGCTCTCGTCGAACACCCAGTCGGCGTTGGCCAGCACTGCGGTGCGGCCCGGCGCCGCCGTGGCCGCATCGGCGATCTCCAGCCCCGCGCGGCGATAGATTCGCGTCAGGCGCTCGCGGGCGCTCATGCCCCAGATCCGCGCTTCGCCCGCGCCCAGCAGGATGCCCAGGGGCGGCTGCGCGCCTTCCACCGACGTCTTCAACTTCAGAGCGCGCCTTTCCGGACGAAATCGACGCCCCTGATAGCTGCGTCGCGCCCCGATGTCAGCGCACCGCGACCCGCGTTCGGCCTTTCGCGCCGGAATGCCGCTCCCTATGATCGGCGCAAGACGCGGAAGGGGCCCGGGTGACCAATCCCACGGCGGTGAAGTTCGGCTATCCGCGCAACCTCGTCGCCGAAACGGACGCATGGGTCGTCCTCGTGCGACCGCAGCAGCCGACGCTGGGGTCGCTGGTGCTCGTGTGCAAGGAGACCGCGACCGGCTTCTCGCAGCTCTCCGCCGCCGCCTTCGCCGACCTCAGGGTCGCGATCAAGGGCATCGAAGCCCTACTTTCGGCGCAAGTCGGCTTCCAGAAGATCAACTACCTGATGCTGATGATGGTCGACCCGGACGTGCATTTCCATGTCATCCCCCGCTACGAGGGCGAACGGCGGCATGGCGGCCACACCTTCGCCGATGCCGGATGGCCGGGTCAGCCGAACCTTGCGTCACACGTCGCCTTGAGCGAGGAGGAGGCGGCGACGCTAGCCGCCGATTTCGCCGCCCGCTGGCGGTCCTGACCGCCGCCCACCGGAACCGTCCTTGAGCCTGATCGACCGCTACCTGCTCCGACTGGCTTTCTGGCCCATGGTCGGCGCGACCGGCGTCACCCTGGTGGCGCTGCTGCTGGAGCGCGTGCTGCGGCTGTTGGACCTGCTCTCCAATTCCTCGGACCGGTTCGGCTTCGTGGCGCAACTGGCCGTCAACCTGGTGCCACACTACGTGGGCCTGACCCTGCCCGCCGCCTTCTTCATCGCCCTCGTTGTGGTGGTGAACCGGATGAACCAGGCCTCGGAGGTCGACGCCCTGCTGGCGGCCGGCGTGTCGCTCAGCCGGCTCGCGATGCCGTTCCTGGCTCTGGCGACGGCGCTGGCGCTGATCAGCCTGATGGTCTTCGGCTTCCTGCAGCCCTACAGCCGCTACGCCTACCGTGCGGTGCTGCATGCGGCGCAGAACGCCGGTTGGAGCGGGGCGGTGCCGGAAGGCACGATCATCTCTCCCAACGACCAGCTGACGATGACCACCGACGAGGCCGACGCGGCCGGTCAGAGGCTGACACGGGTGTTCATCCGCCGGGTGGGTCCGTCGGGCCGCGAGGAGGTCACCACCGCCGGCATGGCCGAGGTGCGGCGCACGGAGGACGGCAAGAACGTCCAGCTGATCCTCAAGGACGGCCAACAGCTGCGCTTCAACCAGCGCGGCGAGCCGGAGCTGCTCAGCTTCAAGGACTTCACCATGCAGCTTCCGCTCACCGAGCCGGCCAAGCTGCTCAGGGCCCGTGGAGGCGACGAGCGGGAGCTCAATTTCTTCGAGTTGCTGCGCCAGGCGCGAAGCAGCACCTCGGTCATTCCGCACGAGACGCTGACCGCCGAACTCTACGGCCGTCTGGCGCGGGCGTTTTCGCTGCCCCTCCTGCCGCTGCTCGGCGTACCGCTCGGCCTGTCGGCCAAGCGCAGCGGCCGAGGTCCCGGCATCATCGTCGGCGGCATCCTGCTGCTGGGCTTCCATCACCTGGTGCAGCTTGGCCAGAGCCTGGCCAAGTCCGGCCGTGCGGCCCCGGAAATATCGGTCGGGACCCCGGTGGCGGTGTTCACCCTCATCTGCCTCGTCGTCTTCGTGACCAGTCGCAAGCGGCCGGGGGAAACGCCGATCGGACGGATGATGGAAGGTCTTTCCCGCATCGCCGCGCGCTTCCGCCCCAAGGGTTATGGCGCGGAGCAGCCGGCTTGAAGCTCGCCCTGTATCTCAGCCGGATCGTCGGCAGCCGCATCCTGGCGGCGCTGGCGGTGCTCGTGGGCATCCTGCAGATCATCGACCTCCTGGACGTCACCACCGACATCCTGGACCGCGGCGAGGGCGCCGGTGGCGTCGCCTGGTACGCCTTCCTGCGCCTGCCGCGGCTGATCGAGCAGTCCGCGCCGCTCGCCGTCCTGGCCGGCAGCCTCTTCGCCTTCGCCAAGTTGGCGCAGGAGAGCGCGGTCACCGCCATGCGCTCCACAGGCGTGTCGGCCTACCGCATCACGCTCCTGGCCCTGCCGGCGGCGGCCGCCCTGGCGCTGACGCAGCTCGCCATCGGCCAGATGGTGGCCCCGCGGACCGACGAGATGCTCACCGACTGGTGGCAGGCCAATGCGCCGAAAAAGGAGAAGGCCAAGCCGGCCGACATGGTCACCTTCCGTCTCGGCGAGGAGATCGTGGTGGCCCACGTCGCCGACTCCGACGGCCGGCGGCTCTCCAACCTGACCATCTACAACCGCGACCCCGTGGGTCGTCTGACGCAGCGGACCAGCGCCGAGGCCGCGTACTACGACGGGCGCGGCTGGCGGCTTGTCGGCCCCCGCTTCGAGATGCTCACGCCCGCCAGCGTCCGCTCCGGCCAGGCCAAGGAGATGAGCTGGATTCAGAGCCTGCGGCCCGAGGACGTCCAGATGCTGATCGCCGGCGCTCCGCAGGTCAGCCCGTCCGAGGCGCAGCGGGCGCTCGAGGGCGGCGTGTCCATCCGGCCCCGCACATTCTACGACACTCAGGTGCAGCGGGCCTGGGCGGGGCCTTTCGCCTGCATCGTCATGCTGCTGCTGGCCGCACCCGCGGCGCTGGCCAACTTCCGCGGCGGCGGGGCGACCCTGCTGGCCGAGTGCCTCGGGGCCGGGCTCCTGTTCCTCGTCGTCGACGGGGCCTTTACGGCGCTCGGCGAGAGCGGCGCGGCGCCGGCCGTGATCGCCGCTTGGGCGGCGCCGGCGATGTTCGCCACCTTGGGCGTCACAGCCCTGCTCTATCTCGAGGGATGAGCCTCACCGTCATCCCGGTCGCGACGAAGGCGGAGCTCGACCGCTTCATTCGCCTGCCCATGCGCCTGAACGCCGGCGACCCGAACTACGTCGCCCCGCTCCTGATGGAGCGCCATGAAGCGCTGTCGCCCAGGACCAATCCCTTCTTCGCCCATGCCGAGGTGCAGTTCTGGCTGGCCGTGCGCGACGGGCGCGATGTGGGCCGCATCTCCGCCCAGATCGATCGCCTGAGTCCGCTCGAGGGCGTCGGCAACTTCGGCATGATCGCCGCCGAGGACGACCCGGACGTGTTCGCGGCTCTATTCGCGACGGCCGAGGCCTGGCTGCGGGATCGTGGCCGCTCCGTCGCCATGGGCCCCTTCAACCTGTCGATCAACGAGGAGGTCGGCCTTCTCGTCGAAGGCCACGACACGCCCAACATGGTGATGATGGGCCATGATCCGGCCTACACGGGCGGTCGCATCGAGGGCCAGGGGTACGCCCGCGCCAAGGACATCTTCGCCTACGTCTGTTCGGTGCAGGACGACCTCCCGGCGCCGCTGCTGCGCCGCATCCGCAAGGGCGCGGCCGATGGCGTCACGCTGCGCACGCTCGACATGAAGCGTTTCGGCGAAGAGGTTGATACGCTTACCGGAATTCTCAACGACGCCTGGTCCGGAAACTGGGGGTTCACGCCGACGACCGAGGCCGAAACCAAGCAGTTGGCCACGGCGCTGCGGCCCGTCATCGACCCGCGCCTGACCTGGTTCGCCGAGATCGACGGCGAGACCGCCGGCTTCATGGTGCTGCTGCCCAACATCAATGAGGCCGCCCGCGATCTGAAGGGTGAGATCCTGCCATTCGGCTGGGCCAAGCTGCTCTGGCGGCTCAAGGTCAAGGGTTTGAAGACCGGTCGCGTCCCGCTCATGGGGGTCAAGCGCAAGTTCGGCCAGACGCTGCGCGGCCAGTTGCTGCCCTTCCAGCTGATCGATGCGGTGGCTCAGGCCGCGCGCAAACTGGGCTACGAACGCTACGAGCTCTCGTGGGTGCTGGAGGACAACCTGCCCATGCGCCGCATCTGCGACGCGGGCGGCGCCAAGGTCTACAAGACCTACCGGCTCTACCAGAAGGCGCTCTGACGTGGCCTTCCAGGCGCTGGTCCTGGCCGGCTCCCGAGGCGATGGTCCCGACCCGGTCGCCGCCTACGCAGGAGTCCCCGCCAAAGCCTTGATCCGACTGCAGAACCGCACGCTGCTCGAACGCGTGTCGACGGCCCTGCGCGCTGCCGGCGCGACTCACGTCGCCGTCGTGGCCAACCATCCCGGCGTGCGCGCCGCGGCCGAGCATCTGGGCCTCGAGGTCCTGGACGAAGCCCCCGGCCCCAGCCAGAGCGTGCTGCGAGCCGCCGAGCGGCTGGGTACGCCGCTCCTCGTCACCACCGCCGACCACGCGCTGCTGGACGCCTCCTGGATCGAACGCTTCCTGGCCGACGTCCCGGCGGGTACAGACGTCGCCGCCCTGATGGCCGAGCGCGCCGTGGTCGAGGCGGCCGCGCAGCAAACGAAGCGCACCTACCTCAGGCTCGCCGACGGCCAGTGGTCCGGCTGCAACCTCTTCTGGCTGGCCACGCCCGCCGCCCTGAACGTCATCCGCCTCTGGCGCCGCCTCGAAGCCGACCGCAAGCGCCCCTGGCGCATGGCCATGACCCTGGGCCCAGCCACGCTGCTTGCGTACGTGCTCGGCCGTCTGACCTCGAAGGATGCCGCAGCCCACCTCGGCCGCCTGGCCGGCGTCACTGCCGCCATCGTGCCTACGCCCTACGGCGCGGCCGCCATCGATGTCGACGAGCCGGCCGACCTCGACCTCGTCCGCGATATGCTCGGAAGCTGAGCTACTCCGCGGCGGTCGCCGCCGCCACCGGGTCCATCACCCAAGCGCGCGAGAGGCGCGTCAGGTTGTCGACGTCGGCGGGGAAGTCCATCTCGCCCCATTGCAGGCCTTCGATCGAGGCGACCTTGACGTCGACCCCGCCCTTGGCGAGCTCGTCGATCACCGAGAGATACCAGCGCTTGAGTCCTTCGGGCCGCTGCAGCAGCCGCTCGGCCGCGTCCGCGAACTTGGCCGCGCCGGCAGGCGAGAAGCGCAGGAAGCCGATCGATTCGGCGTCGTAGATGTCCAGGGTCTTGCCGATAGCCATGAGGGTGTCGCCGTCGGTGGCCACCTTCATGTCGTCGGCGTCGTAGCTGCTCTTGCGATCCACGGTGACGGTGATTTCCGCACCGGCCGCCTCGATCAGCCGCTCGGCGACGCCCGGGCCGAACAGAGTGTCGCCGTTCAGCAGCAGCACCTCGCGGTCGAACTCGCCACGCACGATCCAGCACGAGGCCAGGTTGTCGGCCACCTGGTAGAAGGGGTTGTACTGGGTGCGCACGCGCATGCGCTCCAGGCCCAGGCGCGTGATCTCGGTCTCCACCGCATCGGCGCGGAACCCCGTGACCACCACCGTCTCCTCGATTCCCGCCGCCTCGAGACGGGTCAGTTGCCAGGCGAGCAGCGTCTTGCCGGAGAGCTCCAGCAGGCATTTCGGCCGGGTCTCGGTCAGGGGCAGCAGGCGCTTGCCCTGCCCGGCCGCGAGAATGATGGCTCTGGTCGGCGACTTCACGAACGCATCCGTTACAGAGGATCGGGGGAAGCTGTAGCGCAGGTTGCGATCCTATACTCAGAATCGACCGCCCGTGCCGCGCAAATGGGCGCAGTTCGCGCCCCCCGACAGGTAGCGGGCCTATGACCTATCCGGACCCGAAAGTGAAGAAACCTCGCACGGCGTCGGCCATGCGAGGTTTCTTTGTCACGTCTCGGCCACACCCGTGGGCGTGGATCGTGCGGTCCGGACCTACTTCAGGTGACCCGCCAGGTGCTTGTTCATCTCGAACATGCTGACCTTGTCCTTGCCGCCGAAGACCGGCTTCAGCTTGGCGTCGGCCAGGATCTCGCGCTTGTTGGCGGGATTCTGCAGGTTGTTCTTCTTGATGTAGTCCCAGATCTTCGACACGCACTCTCCGCGGGAGAGCTGCCCCGATCCGACCACCGCAGCGAGCTCGGAGGACGGCGTCAGGGGCTTCTGCAGGGCGTTCGTGTTCTTTCCAGTGGCCATGGGGCTCCCCCAGCTTCAGATTCCACGCTCCCCCGGCCGCGCCGAGGTGAGTCGCTTGGCGGTATGTTACCGGTACGTGAGCGGCGCGCCATAGAAGAAGCGCCGCTGAACGGCGGTTAGTTCGTCCGTGGGTTGCTGATCGCCCGGTAGGCGTCGCGTTGCCTGGTTCCGTGCTTGCCCGGCCCCCGATGGATGTCGTCGTCGCCGCCGGCGGCGTCCACCATCTCGTAGGTCGCCGCGGTCGCCGCTTCGGTGACCGGGTCCATGGACTTGTCGCGGCTCGAGTAGCGCCACATGCCGAAGGCGATCGCGAGGCCCAGGACAACGAGACCGCCCATCACATCCATGGCGAAGAACCCGAGGCCGCCGATGTCGGCCCCGCCGACCGGCCGCGCCAGGGATGGCGCGCGGGTCGCTTGCAGGATCCCCACGCCGGTGGTCAGCAGAAAGCCCCAGAACACTGCCGCCAACGCCCACGCGATCCACAGGAAGGCCTTGCCCGCGAGGCCGCTGCCGGTGTCCTCGTAGGTTTCCAAGCCGTTGTCGAACCCGCCGTAGCCGTTCGCCGCCATGACACACCTCTTTCGCGCGCCCCAGCTGCGCTTGCAGCACGAACCGCGGAGCGTGGCCGCGGGTTCCTCAGCCGCGAACGAAAGACCCATGGAAGCCCGCCGGGACCCGGTGGTCGAGATGCGCCCGCGCCAGCGGACCCGCCGCCACGTCCAGGGCGTCCAGCACCGCGAGCCAGCTGCGGTTTTCCCGCTCGTCGAAGACGGTCGCCAGCACCCAGCCGTCGCCCTCGTCCGAACCGCGTGGCGCGAACACCGGCTCCGACACCGCCAGGCCCTCGCCCGCCCGCCACATCGCCATCTCGCGCCGCTCGAAATCGAACCGCCCGATCGCCCGGTGGCTGAGGTCGCCGGTCCCCGGGCCGCCGACAGCCGCGAAGTACCCGAAGCGGTGTGGCCGTCCAGTCCTCCGCTCGTCGATCCGCGGATACTCATAGACCACATCGCTCAGCCGCTCCGCGGCCACCGCCCCGGCAGCCGGCTCGATGGTCCAGCGAGTCAGGAACTGCTGTAGGTCGCTCTCCGGGGTCGCAGCCCCGTCGTCGCGCGGGAACGCCGCGGCCCCCTGCGCACAGAGGTCGAGCACGATCCGGCCGCCGTCGTCGAAGGCGTTCAGCGTGTGCCAAGCCATGCACGTGGGCGCGGGGATCCAGCGCGCCTGGCCGCCCGCGCGCGGTGCGACGCCGACGAACCCTCCCTTCTGCGGTTCCCACGCGATGGGAGGGCGGCCGCTGCGCAAGCGGTCGAGGGACAGCGTCACCGGGCAGATTGCGAAGACAACGTGCCGTTCGGTGATCGCGAAGTCGTGCACGAGCGCCGGGTACGGCCCCGCGATCCGCTCGCCCCGGACGAGGCGGCCCGCCGCGTCGACGATGTAGAGGTGCAGAGCGCCGTCGAACCGACGGTCCGGGAAGTTGGCGAAGGCGATCATCTCGCCGGTGGCAGGATCGACCTTCGGATGGGCCGTCATGGCGCCCGGCAGCGCGCCGTCGAAATCGTAAGGTCCGAGCGTCTCGAGCGTCTCTGGATCGAGGGCGATCGGCGCGTGGCCCTCCTCGAGAGCCAGGAGCCGGCCGGCATGCGCCACGATGTGGGTGTTGGCGGCGCCTTCGCCGGCGACGCCGGCCACGGACGGATCGCTTCCCCGTGGATCGCCCGTCGCGAAGAGCGCCCGGCCAGCTTCGTGTTCGAGGCGCCACTGGTTGGTCCGCACCCACCTGTTCCGGTAGCGCACCCGCCCGTCGGCGAAGTGGAAGGCGTGCACCATCCCGTCGCCCTGCAACGGATTGTAGGGCTCGATCGGCTCGAACTGCGGGTTCGGCCCGATCCGATAGAGGGCGCCTTGCAGGCCGTCGGGCCAGACGCCTTCCATCCGCAGGTCGGGGCAATCGTACTCTTCACGCAGCGGCGCGAAAGGACCGCTCAGCAGCGGGTGAGTGGTTTCGGCCATCGCTCGGCTCCGGCGTTGCAGACGGCCCGCCAAGCTAAGCGGAAAAAAGCGCGGCGGTAGACTTGTCTTTCAACCGCGCGTCAGCCGGGCGCTGAAACTGCAGTCTTTTTCGCCGTCCTAAAGCCAGGACGTTTCGCCGCCGAAGTCTCGCTGCGCGCCCACCCGCTTCCCCTGCTCATACAGCGCCTGGCGCCCGAGCGCCCCCGTCGCCCGGCGGGCCTTCCGCTCAGGCTGACCACCTCTCCATCACGTTTTCATCACATGTTCCTCAGCTCAACGGCATTGCCGCGCGCCGGTCGGTCCGCGCAGCTTTGCGGCGGTTTCCGTTGGGGGGTCGACATGCGTGGGTCTATCGGCGCGCTCATCGTGGGCGCGGCGCTGCTGGTGCTGGCTCCGGCGTCGGCGAACGCACTGGCGACACGCGCCAACGTCGCCTTCATGAAGCCGAACCAGAACCCCTGGGGACCCGGCTCCGAATTCCGTTCGAGCTGGGAGTACAGCTTCGGGACGGGAACCCACACCATCGGCATCCCGGACACCGACTTCAGTCCGACGGGAATCATCAGCGGCGCCCTGGGCTTGCCCAAGATCGGCTTTGCGGAGTTCGGCGGCAGCGTCTCGGGATCGGCGGCGCTGCGGATGGGATACGCCGTTTCGGGCGGGAAGATGAACATCAAGGCCCCGGGGGTCGCGGAGATCGATGTCCATACGGTGCGCGACAACGTCGTGGCCTTTGGGCAATCGGCTGCGACGACGACCCGCTTCGACGCCGGCCTGACCCGCGCGTTCGATCTCAACTACCTGCAGGTCGGGATCGGTCTCGGCGGCGGCTACGGCCAATTCGGCGCGGCCGTCGAAACCTTCAAGGACCCGACTTTCCAGACCGCCTTCCCCTCGGCGTCGGCCTGGGCAGGCCTGGACTACAATCTAACGGGGAATGTCGGGGTCACGGCCGGTGTGCTGAAGATCGGCGGCGAGTGCTACATCAAGTGCGTCAAGGCCGGGATCGGCATCAATGTCGCCGACTCGCTCGACCTGGTTTCCGTCGGGCCCGGGTATGCGGAGATCCTCGGCGTCGGCAGCGTCAACCTGAACCAGAACATCGGCTTCAGCGGGGGATCCGCCCAGATCTCGTTCCCCGACGTGAAGGTGAACGGCAGTCTGCAGGCCGACGGACGGACGTTGGCCGGATCGAACGCCAAGAGCGTCATCTCGCTCAATGCCAACCTGGAGCAGCTGCTGCCGTTCATCGGGCCGCTGATCCATCAGCACATCGGCCCTGTGAACCTGCAGCTGCTGTCGATCAGCGGCGGACCCAGCCTCGACGTCTATCAGGATTTCAGGGTGAGACTGATCCCCGAGGTCACCATGCGGTTCAGCCAGCAGGTGGCCTGGGTGCGCAACGGGGTGACGTCCTTCGTCAACGAGATCCGCACGGCTGTGGGCGAGACCATCGACTGGTTCCCTCTGCTCGGCACGAGCAACACCATCAATGTGCAGACCTCCTTCACGCCCAAGGTGCAGATCACCAACGAGACCGGCTTGCAGATCGGCTACCACCTGGATGTGAAGGCGCTCGGGGTGGACACGCCGCTGGTCGACCTGGGGCCGTTCAACCTCGGCAACGTCTCCGGCAGCCTCATCAGGATTCCGGTGTTTGACGGCCCAGCCTTCGTGGACACCCTGGCGGACGTGAACCTGCCCCCGGTCGAGTACTACATCGGCGGCCTGGCGGTGGCGCTGGATCAGGCGGCCGGGTTCACCATCGCGTCCATCAGCCAGCTCGACCCCAGCAGTTTCCGTGTGGCCTTCAACCTGAGCGGCACAGACCAGGTCTACTTCGCCGACGTCGCCGGCCGCCTCGAAGCCCTGGGCCTCGGCCGCAACGCCGGGCGCGCTTTGATCGCGGACGGCGACGTCGTCCTGCAGGTCCCCGATCTGAACTCGGCCCTGACGCGCTACATCCCGTTCAACCTCGGGCGCTTCTTCTGCGTGGGCTGCAACGCCGACCTGTCGAGCCAGTTCGCCTCGGCGAGCGGCTTCGTGGAGCAGGACGGCGAGCGGCTGTACCTCCCGGACCTTTCGAACTTCCGCACCGATCCCTTCGACCCGCTGGATCCGTTCCATCGCCGCGGGACGCGCGTCGTGGACAGCGCGGGGACGGGCGGGACGTCGGATCCGCTCGTCGAGCTGCCGGCGCACGCCGTTCCGGAGCCGGGGACCTGGGCGCTGATGATCGCCGGCTTTGGCCTTGCGGGGACCGCCTTGCGGCGCCGCATCCGCATCACTGCACTTGAAGGGGAATTTCGATGATCAGGCATATGGCCATAGCCGCCGTGACGGCGGCCGTCCTGGGGAGCGCCGGCGCTGGCCACGCGGCCTTGGCCTTCAGTTCGGCGACGGGCGATTTTCGAAACCCGGCTGGCGCCTCCGTCTTCACCCTGGAGGACAACGACGGGCTGACCGGCGCCGAGGTCTTCCGCTACGGCGAGATCGGATTGCCCGGCACGACCGTCCAGTCGTTCCTCAGCTTCTCCTCAGCGGCGGCCGCGCCGGTGAACGCCGGCGAGACGTTCACGCTGGGGTCGCTGATGTACCAGAACGGCGCGAACGCGGGGAACGCCGAGGTCGTCACCGTCGCATTCGACGTTTCCGCCGCGCTCACCCTCGATGGCGCGCCGCTGACCGGGGTCGCCGGCTATCTGTTCACGATCAACAACACACCCAACGGCGAGCCCTGCCCATATCCGTCGACCACGCCCTGCGCGGACCTGGTGACCATCCAGAGCCTCGACAGCTTCCAGACCTTCACCGTCAACGGTCAGACGCTGCGCCTGTACATCGACGGCTTCCGCGATGCGCAAGGCGCAATCCGGACCAGCTTCCTCGGCGAGGAGGACTCGGTGACCAGCGCCACCCTCGTGGGCCGCTTCGATCTCGTCGCCGCCGGCGTCGTGCCCGAGCCCAACTCGTGGGCCCTCATGATCCTTGGGTTTGGGCTCCTCGGGGCGGGACTGCGGCGCAAACCTCTCGCGCTTGGCTGATCGTCGCGCCGCTTCGGCCTGGCCGGTGCGGGTCGCACTTCAGAATCACGTTCTCGACCTTGCGAACCGACAGGATGGCGAAGGTCTTGCCGCCGATTTTGTAGGTCAGGACCATGGTGAGGCCGCGCGGCCCATCGGCTCGGCGACCGCGCCCGGCATCGCATCCAGCACGGCCTTCAGCGCGGCGGTGCGTGGCGGAAACGCGTCCATCAAGCGTGTCCCGAGCGGCGGCAGGCGGCCTACCAGCCCGCGCGTCTGCACGACAAGCGCACACCGGCTGCGCGCACATGTGACGAAGCACACACGCGATCTCGCAGAGCGATCATGCAAACACGCTGATTGAGACGAGGGGCCGCAAGCTCCATCTTGGCATCAACAGGAACACACGAGCAGAAGGACCCCGAACGGTGACGGCCACGACGATCAGCACGACGCCCCTGGCTCTGTCCCGCAAGGCTCGCATCCTCTCGCTCGCCGCCCGCCGGCCGCGTCCGAAGACTTCCCCCAACCGCCAAAGGCTCGTCGCCCGCGTCACGGTCTGGTCCTTCGGCCTGATGGGCGTGGTGGTGGTCCTGCCGATGATGCTGCACTAGCGCCCGCCTTCCCCAAGAGGGCGCCTCTCTTCCCCCAAGACGCAGCACTGGCCCGGCGCTTCCCCCAAGCGCCGGGCCTCTTCGTTTCGCCCCGCCGGGTTCGCGCACCGACGTTCGATGTGCGGGCCAGTTTAGGCGCAGCTTAAGACCTCCCCGCGTAGACAGGGCGGATGGTTTGCCAGAGGACGCTCCTCGCCCGCCTGGCCGCCGGCGCGGCCGCCGCCGCGCTGCTCGCGACCGCGCCGGCGCGTGCAGCGGCGCCGGCGTTCGACCAGTCGGTGGAAAGCGCGAAGACCGCGATGATGGCCGACCCGTCGGTGGCGCTGAGGCACGCCCGCGCCGCCCTCGCGGCCGCCCGCAAGGACGGCCAACCGGTACGCGTCGCCACCGCCGAGTGGCTGCAGGGCGAAGCGCTGCTGCGGCTGGATCGCCTGGACGAGGCGGAACCCGCCATTCGCGACGGTTTGGCAATCGTCGCGCGCCAGACCCCCAACACCAAGCTGCATGGCGACCTAATGATGGCGCTGGGCGCGGTGCTGGCGACCCAAGGCAAGGTCCAGCCGGCGCTGGCCGACTTCCAGGCCGCGTATCGCATCTTCGGCGCCGCCAAGGTCCCCCGCAGCCAGGCCATCGCCCTGCAGAACATCGGCTCGATCTATCAGGACGCCGGCGACTACCCGAAGGTGCTCGAATACTACGCGCACTCTGCCGAGCTCGTGAAGGACGACCCGTCGCTGCTCCTCTCGGCGCACCACAACGTGGCCAACGCGCTCAAGGCGCAGAAGAAATACGCCGAGGCGATCGCCGAGCTCGCCAAGGCGCTGGCGATCGCCCGCAACATGAAGAGCCCGCTGCTCGAGGCGCACATCCTGGGCAACATGGCCTCCACCGAGACCGCGCGCGGTCGCAGCGCGGAGGCCCAACGCTACCTCGACGCGGGCCTGGGCGCCGCTTCGACGCCGGCGGCCGCCAGCGAGCGGCCCTACCTCTACGGCGTCGCCGCCGAGCTCGCCCGATCACGCGGTGATTTCGCTGGCGCGGCGAAGTTCCTTGACCGCACCTTCGCCGGCGAGGACCTCGCCAGGACGAGCTTGCTGTTCCGCGATTTCCACCGGATCGGCGGCGAGGTCTACGAGCGGACAGGCGACACGCCGCTGGCGCTCGCCCATTGGAAGGCGTTCCAGCGTCTGGACGCCGAGGCCCGAGAGCTCGCCGCCTCCACCAATGCGGCCCTGATGGCCGCCCAGTTCAATTTCGCAAACCAGGCCTCCCGCATCGCCCGTCTGAAGGCGGGCCAGTTGCAGCGCGACATCCAGCTCGCCGAGGCGCGCAACGCCTTCACGCGCGTGGCCCTGGTCGGCGCCAGCATCATCGTCGTCCTGCTGGTGGTCGGCATCCTGTGGATCCGCCGCAGCCGCAACGAAGTGCGCGCCGCCAACAAGCTGCTGGAGAATGCGCTGGCCGCCCGTACCGAATTCCTGGCCACCACCAGCCACGAGATCCGGACGCCGCTGAACGGCATCCTAGGGATGACGGAGGTGATCCTGCGCGACCGGAGCCTCGACCCGGTGCTGCGCGACAAGCTCGCCGTGGTGCACGGCGCCGGCGAGACCATGCGCAGCCTTGTCGACGACATCCTCGACGTCGCCAAGATCGAGACCGGCAAGCTGGCGATCAGCCCGGCCGAGATGGACCTGAAACAGCTGTTCGACGGCGCCGTGCGGTTGTGGACCGAGCGGGCCGCCTCAAAGGGCCTCCTGCTCGTCGCCGACGTCGACAGCGCGCCGTCTCGGATCATCGCCGACTCCGCGCGCCTGCGGCAGATCCTGTTCAACCTGATGTCCAACGCCATCAAGTTCACCGAGGAAGGCACGATCGCCCTCTCGGCGGCGGTAGAGGCCGGGCCCGACGGCGGCGAGCTACTGGTGCTGCGGGTCATCGATTCCGGCATCGGCATCCCCGAGGACCGGCTTGACGCCATCTTCGAGTCCTTCAGCCAGGTGGATGGCAGCGTCACCCGCATCTACGGCGGCACGGGCCTCGGCCTGACCATCTGCCGCAGCCTCGCCGAAGCGATGGGCGGCTCCATCGACGTGTCTTCCAGGCTCGGCGCCGGCTCGACCTTCACGGTTCGCCTGCCGCTCAGGCGCGCGGACGGCCTGGGCTCGTCGGCCACCGTCGCGCCGGCCGCCGCGGCGCGCTTCGAGGACTGCCGCATCCTGCTGGTCGACGCCAACCCGCTTTCGCAGGCGGTCGTCCGCGCCGTGTTGCAGCCGCAGCTCAGGGGCTTCGCGGTGGCCGCGACGCGGGAAGAGGCCGCCACGGCCGCTTGCGCCGGTCAGTACGATATCGTCCTCACAGACGCCGCGGCATTGCACGCCGAGCCGGGGGAACGGGCCGTGGCGGCCCGCGCGCTATCCGAGGACATCGCGCCCGCCGCCCTTGTGGTCATGGCCGCCGACCTGAGCGATGCCGACGCCGCCCGCTTCCTGCGCGCCGGAGCCGCACAGATCATCCGCAAACCCATCCCGGCCCCGGCTCTTGTCGCCGAACTGAAGGCCGGCTTCGAGGCCCGCTTCGCCCAGAACGCCGTGCGCGCCGAGGTCGGCTAATCTTCGCTTAAGGCGGGCGGGCTACCCTGCAGAACAGTTGGCTGGGGATCCCATGCGCGTACTCCTCGTCGAGGACAGCGAGATCAATCGCCGCATCGTGCGCGAGATGCTGACCGCTGGCGGCATCGAGATGGACGAGGCCGAGGACGGTCAGATCGGCGTCGCGCGCCTCGAGTCACGCGACTACGACCTCGTGCTCATGGACCTGCGCATGCCCAACATGGATGGCGTCACCGCGCTGAAACACATTCGCGCTCGCGCGGACGCCAAGGCGAGCATTCCGGTCATCGTCATCACCGCGGATGCCGGCTCGTCCATCCAGGACCACTGCCTGGCCGCCGGCGCGGACGAGGTGATCTCCAAGCCTGTTTCCATGCCGGCTCTCTACGACGCGATCGGCCGCATCCTGGCCCGCGGCGACGCCGAGGTGGTGCTCACCTGATCCTGACGCTCTCCTGCGCGGACCGCCCCGGCATCGTGGCCCGGGTCTCGGCCCTGCTCTTCGAACGCGGGGCCAACATCCTCGACGCACAGCAGTACGATGACGAGGAGACCGGACGCTTCTTCATGCGGGTGGTCTTCGATCCTGGCGTGGCCGATGCCCCGACCTGGCGCGAAGCGCTGAGCCCCCTGGCCGAGCGCGACGGCATGACGTGGACCGTGCGCCCGCGGAAGGAGCGCCGCCGCGTGATGATACTCGCCTCGCAGACCGACCACTGCCTGTCAGATCTGATCTGGCGCTGGCGCCAGGGCGAACTGGCCATGGACATCACGGCCGTGGTTTCAAACCACGCGGCGGTGACTTTCCCTCACACCGACCTGCACGGCATCGCCTTCCGCCACCTGCCGGTGACACCCGAGACCAGGGCCGACCAGGAGGCGCGACTCTGGAGCCTGATCGAGGACACCCGAACCGAGCTGGTGGTGCTCGCCCGCTACATGCAGGTGCTCTCGGACGATCTCTCCGCGCGGCTCGAGGGGCGCTGCATCAACATCCACCACTCGTTCCTGCCCGGCTTCAAGGGAGCGCGGCCCTACCATCAGGCCCACGCCCGCGGCGTAAAGGTGATCGGCGCGACCGCCCACTACGTCACCGCCGACCTCGACGAGGGTCCGATCATCGAGCAGGACGTCGAGCGCATCAGCCACCGCGACCGCCCCAAGGACCTCGTGCGCAAGGGCCGCGACATCGAGCGTCGCGTGCTGGCCCGGGCAGTCCGCTGGCATCTGGAGGACCGGGTGTTGCTGAACGGCCGCAAGACCGTCGTCTTCACGGACTGAAGGGCCAGTCCGGCTCCAGGTGGGCCCGCTCGTTCAGCGCCACGATGTTGCGCTCGCCGGTGCGCGCGCAGAGGTAGCGGTGCACCGAGGCGTAGCCCGGCTCGAAGAACAGCCGCGCCTCCAGGCCCAGAACGTGGGCGGTCCAGACGTTGACCACGCCCCCATGGCAGAAGACCGCCACCCGCCCGCCCTGGTTGGCCGCCACAATGGCCTCCAGCGCCGCCACCACCATCTTCGAGAAGCCGAAGATGTCGACGTCGAAGCCGCCGTCGACCAGCGCTTTCCATGCCGCGTAGTCCTCGCGCTTCAGTTCCTCCATAGGGATGTAGCGGCCGCTCCCGCGGTCGAACTCGTGGATGCCCTCGTCGACCTCCACCGCCAGCCCCGACACCGCGGCGAACGGCTCGGCGGTCTGGCGGGCCCGGATCATCGGGCTCGACCACGCGGCGGTGATCCGCTCGCGCGCCAGCCAGCGCGCCACCCGCCGCGCCTGCTCACGGCCTTCGTCGGAGAGCGGCGGATCGCTGGTGTCTTCCCGGCGGACCGGCAGGCCGTGACGGACGAGGATCAGCTCCATCAGACGAACTTCGGCTTGCGCTTCTCGCGGTGGCTGGCCAGCCCCTCGCGTGCTTCCGGCCCGGTGAAGCCCAGCATCTCCAGCGCCGCGGAGGCGTCGAAGGCGGGTCCGGCCGAACGCAGCCAGTGGTTCAGCGCGTGCTTCGTCCAGCGGATCGCGCGCTGGGCCCCTGACGCCAGCCGGCCGGCCACCTCGACCGCCTTGGCGTCGAGCTCCTCGTCCGGCACGCAAAGCGAGATCAGCCCGATCCGCTCGGCCTCCTGGCCCGATAGCGGATCGCAGGTCAAAAGGTAGTATTTGGCCTTGGCCATGCCGCAGAGCAGCGGCCAGACGATCACCGCGTGGTCGCCGGCCGCCACGCCGAGCCGCGTGTGACCGTCGATGATCCGCGCCTCGGGCGTCGCGATGGAGATGTCGGCCAGCAGGCCGCACACGAGCCCCGCCCCCACCGCGGGGCCGCGGATGGCGCTAACCACCGGCTTCTCGCAGTCGATGATGTTGCGCACGATGTCGCGCGCCTCCTTCAGGATCCGCGCCCGGACTTCGAAGTCGTCGACGATCTCCTGGATCATCTCGAAGTCGCCGCCTGCTGAGAACGCCCTCCCGGCGCCCGTCAGGATAACGCAGCGAACATCGTCGTCGGCATCCACGTCGCGCCAGATCTCGGCCAGTTCGCGGTGCATGGTCGCGTCGGCGGCGTTCAGCCGCTCGGGGTTGCTCATGGTGACCCGCAGCACGCCGTCGGCGGGGCGGTCGAAGACGAGGCGCTGGTAGCGGGCGTAGCGGTCGGTCATGCGGCCAGTTGGCCTGCCCGACCCTAGGGCGGTCAAGCGCGGGCGCGCGGCCGGGCCAGGTCCTCGTTGGCGGTCCGCAGAGGCGCCGGCGCCTGGCCGTTCATCTGCCGCCAGACCCGTCGGAACAGGTCCCGCACCTCGAGCACCGCCGCGCCTTCGGGCTCCGCCTCGATGACCGAGCGACCCTGGGTAAACGCGGTCTGGTAGATCATCCGGGAGCGCAGCGCGGTCGGCATCACCGTGAGACTGGCGAACCTCAGCGCCTCGAAGGCCTTCACGACCGCCGGCGGCTCGATCCCGCCGCGCGACGGCGGGCACTGGTTGAGGGCGATGACACCCTCTTTCCCGAGCCGCTGGATGACCGCCACGCTCATGACTGCGGCGGCGAGATCGAGGTAGGTCGGCCGCGCGACGGCGAGGCACAGGTCAGCCACCTTCACCGCCTCGGCGACGTCGGCCTCCGGCGCGGCAGGCGTGTCGATGATCAGGAGCTCGGCGCCGCCGCGCCTGCAGGCTTCGGTGAGCGCGAACAGCTTGGCGGCGCTGGTCTCGAACAGCAGGTTCGGCGCCTCCGGACGGCCCTTCAGCACCTCCCAGGCGCTACGGAGAGGATCGGCGTCGGCCAGCACCGCCTTCACGCCGGCGTCCCGCGCCGCCAGCGTCAGGTTGACCGCGACGGTGGTCTTTCCTGCCCCGCCCTTGCGGGACATCACGGCAAGCGTCTTCACGTGCTGCGCCCCATCCTGTCCACAGTAGAGGCACAAGTTATCCACAGGGTGAAGCGAAGGTTTGACGACGCCGTTGCGCTATGTGGTCGCGTCCACCTCGCAGACGTTGTTCACACCCGCGGCCTGCAGGGCGGCGATCAGCTCGCCGACCGTCCTCGCCACCTCGTCGGCATCGCGGCCGCGCAGCACCAGGTTCGAGCCGAACCCGCCGTCGCCGTAGAAGGGATAGCTGCCGAGCGACATGGCCGGATGCGCCTTGGCCACCGCCTCCAGCGGTGCGGCGATCACCCCCTCGCCCGATCCCGTGACGCGTACGGTGCGTGAGACGGTGACCCGGCCGCCCTTCAGCCGGTGGCCCACATCCTCCAGCATGCCGCGCATGATCGCCGGCACCCCGGCGAGCGTGAATACGTTGCCGATGGTGAAGCCGGGGGGCCCCTGCACCGGGTTCTTCACCAGCATTCCGCCCACCGGCACGCGGGCCATCCGCCGCCGCGCCGGCGTCAGCTCCGCCCCCCAGCGGGCGGTCATCATCGCCAGGATGTCAGGATGCTCGATGAGCTCCACACCGAACGCTGCGGCGATGGCGTCGGCGGTGATGTCGTCGTGGGTCGGCCCGATGCCGCCGGTGGTGACCACGTAGTCGTAGCGTCCGCGCAAAGCGTTCAGCGCCTCGACGATCTCCTCCAGCACGTCCGGCACCGTCCGCGCCTCGGCCACGTCGACGCCGTGGACGCCCAGGTAGCGGGCGATGTCGCGCAGGTTGGTGTCCTGCGTCCGGCCCGACAGGATCTCGTCGCCGATGATCAGGATCGCCGCGGTGACGGGTTTGTCGGTCTCGCTCGCCATCCCGGCTCCCCTGCCCTACATGCCTTCGCCTCAATCGGACTAAAGCCAACCATGGACTTCCCGCAACCGCTCGTCCGCGGCCGCCTCGTCTCGCGCTACAAGCGCTTCTTCGCAGACGTGATCCTGGAGGACGGGACCGCGCTCACCGCGCATTGCCCGAACCCGGGCGCCATGCTGGGCCTGAACGCGCCCGGCCTGCCGGTCTGGCTTTCGCGGTCCGACGACCCCAAGCGCAAGCTGGCGCACACGTTGGAGCTGGTGGAGGCCGACGGCGGCCTCGTCGGCATCAACACCATGCACCCCAACCGCATCGTCGCCGAGGCGCTGGCGGCGGATGCGATCGCGGAGGTGACCGGCTACACGAGCCACCGGCGCGAAGTCCGCTACGGCGTCAATTCCCGCGTCGACTTCCTCCTGGAAGCAGAGGGTCGGCCGCCCTGTTGGCTGGAGGTCAAGAACGTCCACCTTCGCCGCTCGGGTTCCCTGGCCGAATTTCCGGACTGCGTCGCGGACCGCTCCCTCAAGCACCTGCGGGAGCTCACCTCCATGGTCGGGGCGGGCCACCGCGCCGTGATGCTCTTCGTCGTCCAGCGCACCGACTGCGACGCTTTCGAGGCGTGCGCCGACCTGGATCCTGCGTACGCCAAGGGTCTTGTCGAAGCTGCGAGGGGCGGTGTCGAGGTGCTCGCCTACCGGTGTGCGGTCACCCCGAAAGGCGTGGGCCTTGCCGACAGCGTGCCGTGGCTCGGCGGCCGCGGTAGAGATCCAGTGACCCCCGACACACTATCGAACGGTCAGGTGAGAACCTCGACAGAGGATGGTGAGAATTACTTTCGAACGTAGGCGAATTACGACCAAATATACTTAACTTCGCTCCTCCATAGAACCTCGACTCGCCTGCCAGGAGTATCTGGCTGACTTTCTTCTTGAGGAATCTCTATACAATGCGGAGATGAAAGAGGGGCTCCGCATGGCGGTTATTACTAGAGCACTCAAGGCGGCGGCGATGGCCGTGTGCCTGGGGGCGACATCCACCGCAGCGGAAGCCGCGACGTTCGCCAACTTCGGCCAGACCAACACCCTCGGGAAGGAGGGTGTCGTCTGGCGTAAGGGCACGCCGGCGACCAACGCCTCTCTCTTCACCGACTCTCAGGCATTCTCGCTGGGCGGCATGCCAGTGGGCCCCAATGCTCTCGGCCCTACGGCCGTCACCCAGCCGGCCAACCGCGACAGTATCGCAACCTGGATCACCTTCTCGTTGCTCGGGCCGGAGTACGCGTCGCTGCAATCGAGTCTCTTCATCTACGCGACCGAAGCGGGTCACGCCGCAACCTGTTCAAGCCCTGCCTGCGGGCTTGGCTCTTTCGTCATGCAGTCGGGAATCGACGGCAACGCGACCGGCGCTGCGACCGCTGCAGGCGCCTTCCAGGGCATGAGGTTCGTCTACACCGGAGCGACGAACAACGCGCTCGGTCTTCTCAACGGCATGACCCTTCTGGATGTGCACTTCACGGACGCGATGCTCACCGGCATGCGGACCTCGGGGGCCGGTTCGGCAAACCTCAGCGACAGCACGGTCATGGGCCAGTCGATCGTGACCTACACATCGGACCTGCTGAACGGCCTCGGCGGCCGGCCGGACATCTCGCAGGCGTTTGACGGCAACTTCGGACTCGGCTTCTCGAACGTGCGCAACTCGCTGGGCTTCAACAGCGGCGCGGCGATCCCGAGCTTCGCGGCCAACGTGAGCGGAACCTTTGCCGCCGAGCTCCAGCTCTCCGTGCCGGAACCCGGGACCTGGGCGCTGATGATCCTCGGCTTCGGCGCCGCCGGCGCTGCGTTGCGCCGTCGCGCCGTAGCCGCCTGAACTCAGGCGAAGTCCGACCAGCTACCGCCGGGCGCGCTCAACATCCCGCATGGCCGACCGCGTCGCCTGGCTCGGCGCGACGCGCTCGACGCCAAGCTGGTCGAGCATGAAAGCGTAGTATTCGGCGGTCTCGCGGTACTTGGTGAAGCGGCCGGATTTGCCGCCGTGGCCGGCTTCCATGTTGACCCGGAAGACCAGCGGCCGGTCGTCGGTCTTGCGGTCGCGCAGCCGCGCGACCCACTTGGCGGGCTCGAAATACTGTACCTGGCTATCCCACAGGCCCGTGCCGACGAACAGGGCGGGATAGGCATGGCGGCCGACGTTGTCGTACGGAGAATACGACAGCATGTATCTGTAGAACTTGGGATCTTTCGGATTGCCCCACTCGTCGAACTCGTTGGTGGTGAGCGGGATGGTTTCGTCCAGCATGGTGGTGACCACGTCCACGAACGGCACCTGGGTCACGATCACCCGATAGTCCGAGGGGGCCATGTTGGCGATCGCGCCCATCAGTAGCCCGCCCGCGCTGCGGCCCTCTGCGGCAACCCGGTCCTTGGCTGCGTAGCCTTGGGCCACCAGGTGGCGGGTGACGTCGATGAAGTCGGTGAATGTGTTCGTCTTGGCCATCAGCCGGCCGTGGTCGTACCAGGCCCGGCCCATCTCCTGGCCGCCGCGCACGTGGGCGATGGCGTAGACCATGCCTCTGTCAAGCAGGCTCACCGCCGGCAGCGAAAAGTTGGGATCGGTCGAGGAGCCATAGCTGCCGTAGGCCAGCTGGTAGAGGGCGGCCGTCCCGTCGCGCTTGAAGCCCTTGCGGTAGACCAGCGACACCGGGATTCGCGTCCCGTCCCGCGCTGGCGCCCAGAGGCGCTCCGTGACGTATAGGCTCTTGTCGTAGCCCGGGACCGGCTGGGCCTTCAGCACCCCCTTTGTCCCGGCCGCGACGTCCGCCTCGAAGAGCACCGGCGGCGTCGTCAGCGACGTATAGACGTAGCGCAGCTTCGTCGTGGCAGGCTCCGGGTTCTCGCCCAGGGTCATGGCGTAGGCCGGCTCGTCGGCGGCGACGAAGGTGGCCTTGCCATCAGGCATCAGAATCCGCAGCCGCTTCACGCCTCCCGCCCGTTCCTCGATGGCGGTGAAGCCGTCGAAGGCGTCGAAGTCCTCGATGAACACGTTGCGCTGGTGCGGCGCGTAGGGCCGCCACAAGCTCCGGTCGCCCAGGGGCTGACCGTCGGAGAGCGTCATGAGCCGGTAGTTCGGCGCATCCCAGTTGGTGCGGATCACCCAGCGGCCGGCGACATGGTCGGCCTCGTAGCGATGGTCCTTCAGCCGCGGCGCCAGCACGGCCATGGCGAACGGGTCGGCGGCCGGCGCGCAGCGCTGCTCCAGCGCGGTGGTCGAAGAGAGCTTGATACAGAGGAAACGATCCGACTTGGTGCGCTCGAGCGCCAGGTAGTAGCTGTCGTCCCTTTCCTCGTAGAGCAGTCGGTCGGCGCTGGCGGGCGCGCCCAGAACGTGGGCCTTCACCCGCTTCGAGAGCAGCGTGACCGGGTCCTTCTCGATGTAGAGGATCGTCCGGTTGTCGTCGGCCCAGACCAGGTCCGCCTCGATGTTCTCCACGCGATCGGCGAGCACCTGGCCGGTCGCGATGTCCTTGACCCTCAGGACGTACTGGCGCCGCCCGATCGTGTCCTCGGCCCAAGCTACGAGGCGGTTGTCCTGGCTCACGACCAACCCACGGGCCGCATAGAACGCCTTGCCCGCGGCCGCGGCGTTCTCGTCCAGCAGGACCTCTTCGGGCCCATCCACCGAGCCCTTGCGCCGGGCGTGGATCGTATAGTCCTGACCGGTCTCGAAACGGGTGTAGTTCCAGTAGCCGCGATCGCGCGTGGGCACCGAGACATCGTCCTGCTTCACCCGGCCGACGAACTCCCGATAGAGCGACTCCTGCAACGGACGGGTGGGGGCCAGCACCGCGTCGGCATAGGCGTTCTCCGCCGCGAGATAGCTCAACATCTCCGGGTTCTTCCGCGTGTCATCGCGCAGCCAGTAGTATTCGTCGTTGCGCACCCCGGCCGGCGCCGCCACCTCGTGCGGCCGCTTGGCCGCCTTTGGCGGGGTCAACGCAAACGCGGGCGCCGCCAGCGCGGTCAGCCCGGCGAGCGCCGCGATGAAACCCCTCATCCCCATCCTCATGTCCCTACGCTGGCACGCACTCCCCGGACGCCGCAACTCCAGATGGGAAGATGCGCGCGCGGCGATGCGCCTCTCTGCGTCGGGCACGCGCGACGTTGAACTTTCCGCTACGGATCGTCACATAGGCTCCCTTCAGGCGTTCGACCGTCGAGCGCGGGAGCCACAGCTCATGTCCACCGACATCCTCGAAGCCGAGCATCGCACCGGGCAGATCAAACTGCATGGGCCGGAAGGCTTCGAGGGCATGCGCAGGGCCGGCCGTCTGGCCGCCGAGTGCCTGGACATGCTGGTCCCCTTTGTCGTCCCCGGCGTGCTCACCGACCGGCTGGATACGCTCGCCCGCGAATTCATCCTCGATCACGGCGCCATTCCGGCCTGCCTCGGCTACCGCGGCTACACCAAGACGCTCTGCATCAGCCCAAACCACGTGGTCTGCCACGGCATACCGGGCGAGCGCGCGCTGCGGGAGGGCGATATCGCCAACATCGACGTCACCGTCATCGTCGACGGCTGGCACGGCGACACCAGCCGCATGTACGG
>CAZBXO010000025.1:25468-32632 GCA_964495645.1 uncultured Phenylobacterium sp.
CATCCGGTGAAGCTGCTCTCCGATGGCTGGACCGCCGTCACCCGCGACAAGTCCTTGTCGGCCCAGTGCGAGCATTCGGTCGGCGTGACGGAGACCGGAGTGGAGGTGTTCACCGTCTCCCCGGCGGGTCTCTTCAAGCCACCGATCGACAGCTAGGACCGACGGCCTTGCAGAGCGGCCGAAATGGGCCGACGCTGGCCCCATGAGGTTCGCGACCGCCGCGCTGACACTCGCCGCGATGGCTTTCGCCACGCCTGCGGGCGCCCCGAGCCAGTCTGCCATCGCCGTGGGCTACATCTGCGGCGCCGAGGATGCGCAGCTTACCAGCGGGCCCACGCCGACGGTGATGCTGGAAGGCGTGGGCAACGGTGGGACCGGGGCCGATACCGACAGCCGCGAGGCCCAAGCCTGGTTCGTTCAGGGGCTGAACCTCTACCACGCGTTCAACCACAACGAGGCGCGCGCCGCCTTCGCCAAGGCCGCGGAACTCGATGCGGCGTGCGCGCTCTGCGAGTGGGGCGTCGCGCTGGGATTGGGGCCGACGCTCAACTACACCGTCACCGCGCCGCAACGGGCCGAGGCGCTGAAGCACGCCCAGGCCGCCAAGGCGCTGGTCAAGCCCGGCGACACGCGCGCCGCGGCCCTCATCGACACCCTTATCGCGCGCTATGCGTCCGGCGACACCGAGAAGGCCTACGGCCAAGCGCTGAAGGCGCTCTACGAGCGCTGGCCGACGGACAACGAAATCGGCAACCTGGCGGCCCACGCCCTCCTGACGCCGGCCCGCGCTTTCGACTATTCCGGGGTAGAGCCCGCCGAGACGATCCTGAAGTCCATCCTGGCGCGAAAGCCCGACGACACCGCCGCCATCCACTACTACATCCACTCGAGCGAGTTCCTGGGCCACCCCGGGGAGGCCCTGGCCTACGCCGAGAAACTGGCCGGCCTCGCGCCAGGGGCCAGCCATCTGGTGCACATGGCCGCCCACACAATGATGCACGTCGGCCTCTACCAGGAGGTGGCGCTGGTCGACGCCCAGGCGCTGAAGGTCGATGCGGACGTGGGCGCCCGGCTGAACTATGGCGGACCGCTCTCCAGCAACATGTACTACCTCCACAACTACAATTTCGGGCTCGCGGGCTCGCTGATGGCGGGCGACGGCAAGCTGGCGGTGAAGTACGCCGACCACGCCGCCGTGGCCTTCCCGGAGAGCTTCGACAAGGGCGTCATCCGCTCGCCCAGCGGCTCCGGCCGCAACCAGTCGGCGGCCGACCGGCGCATCACCGCGACGGCGCGCAGCCTCGTGGCGCTTGGACGCTATGCGCCGGAGCGAGCGCTAACGCTCGCAGCCCGTCCGGACGAGCCGCGGGTGATCGCGATCTACCGCCACTATGCGCGCGGCGAGGCCTACGCCGCCCGGCGCGACGCGCCCGGCGTGCTGGCCGAGGCCGCCGCCATCGACGGTCTTAAGGCCGAGGCTCTGAAGGCGTCCGAGACCGGAAATATCCAGATCTCCGGCATCGCCGCCGACGTGCTGCGCGGCCGCGCCGCCCTCCTGGCCGGTGACGGTTCTGGGGCGGCGGGGCACTTCGGGACGGCCGCCGCCGCCCAGGAAAAAGCCTACCCCTTCCGCGTGAACTTCGACCCGCCGCCCTGGTGGTATCCGGTGCGCCGCAGCCTGGCGGCCGCGGAACTCAAGGCGGGCCGCTACGCGCAAGCGGCGAAGGAAGCCGAGGCCAGCCTCAAGGACTGGCCTCGGGATGCGCTGGCGCTCCGCATCCTTTCACAGGCCGAGACGAAGCTCGGCAAGACCGCCGACGCGCGCCGCCACGCCGCCGAAGCCCGGCGAGCCTGGAAGGGCGGCGACCTCGCCCGCACGCCGCTGGAGCTGACGTAGCGGGGTTACGCAACCCTCACTTGCCAGCCTCCGCGGGCACGGGCAGCTTCGCCCCGCCTTGGAGAGCGGTGAAGCATGCTTGAGATCAGTGGACTGACGCACGTGTATCCCAACGGGACGCGGGCGCTCGACGGCATCGACCTGTCGATCCCCAAGGGGATGTTCGGTCTTCTGGGCCCCAACGGCGCCGGCAAGTCGACCCTGATGCGCGACGTGGCCACCCTGCAGGCGCCGACTGGCGGCTCGATCAGATTCGGCGACCTCGACGTGATCGCCGAGCCCGAGAAGCTGCGCCGCGTACTGGGCTACCTGCCGCAGGATTTCGGGGTCTATCCGCGGGTCTCCGCCGTCGACCTCCTCGACCACATGGCGGTCCTGAAGGGCCACGCGGGCCGGGCCGAGCGCAAGGAGACCATTGAGGCGCTGTTGAACCAGGTGAACCTCTGGGATGTGCGCAAGAAGGCCGTCGCCGGCTATTCCGGCGGCATGCGCCAGCGTTTCGGCATCGCCCAGGCGCTCATCGGGCGCCCCGAGCTGATCATCGTCGATGAGCCCACCGCCGGCCTCGATCCGGAAGAGCGCAACCGCTTCCTGAATCTCCTGGCGGAGATCGGTGAGAACGTCGTGGTGATCCTATCCACCCACATCGTCGAGGACGTCTCCGACCTCTGCCCACGCATGGCGGTCCTGGCCGGCGGGCGCATCGTCAAGGCCGGCAGCCCGGGCCAGCTGGTCGAGGAGCTTTCCGGCCGCATCTGGAAGAAGACCATCGACAAGTCGGAGCTCGAGGCCGAGCGGGCCCGACATGAGGTGATCTCCACGCGCCTGTGGGCCGGCCGCACCGTGATCCACGTGCTGGCCGACAGCATGCCGGGCGCAGGATTCGAGCCCGTCGAGGGCGGGTTGGAGGACGTCTACTTCTCGACCCTGACCGCCACGCGCCGCGCGGCCTGACGCCATGTTCGGCAAGATCGCGGCCTTCGAGTTCCGCTACCAGGTCCGCCAACCCATCTTCTGGGTGGCGATCATCATCTTCGTGCTGTTGTCGTTCGGCGCGGTGGCGTCGGACAACGTCTCGCTGGGAAACAGCTCCAACGTCCACAAGAACTCGCCCTGGGTGCTGGCCCAGTTCAGTCTGATCTTCGCGGTCGTCTACATGTTCGTCACCACGGCCTTCGTGGCCAACGTGGTGGTGCGTGACGACGACACGGGCTTCGGCCCGATCATCCGCTCCACTCGGGTCAGCAAGTTCGACTACCTGTTCGGGCGCTTCACTGGCGCCTATGCAGCCGCCGCGCTCTCCTTCATCGCTGTGCCGTTCGGCTTCTGGCTAGGCTCGGTGATGCCGTGGGTCGATCCGGAGACCCTCGGGCCTTTCAACCCCCAGGCCTATCTGTTCGCCTACTTCGTGCTGGGCCTGCCGCTGCTCTTCCTTTCGTCGGCGATGTTCTTCACGCTGGCGACCGTCACCCGCTCGATGATGGGGACCTACGTCGGCGTGGTGGCCTTCATCATCCTGCGGGCCATCTTCAGCCTGCTGCTCACCCGCCAGGGGCTGGAGACGACCGCCGCGCTCTGGGACCCGAACGGCGGCGCCGCCTTCGGTCTGGCCACCCGCTACTGGACCGCAGCCGAGCGCAACGTGCTGGTTCCGGCCCTCGAAGGCTGGCTCCTCTGGAACAAGCTGCTCTGGACCGGGATCGGCTTGGGCATCCTTGGCCTGGCCTACACCCTGTTCCGCTTCGAGACGGGAAAGGCGAGCCGCGCGCAGCGCCGCGCCGACAAGCTGGCCGCCAAGGCCGAGGCCGCCGCGCCGGCGTCGGTTCGCACCGGCCCCCTCCCCGCGCCCCGGTTCGATGCCGCCACGGGCTGGGCGCAGCTCTGGGCCCGCACGCGGCTCGACATGGGCCAGGTGTTCAAGAGCCCGGCCTACTTCGTGCTGCTGGCGCTGGCGGCTCTGCTCTCGGTCGTGAACCTGTGGACCTCGACCGACGTCTCGATCTACGGCGGCCGGATCTTCCCGGTGACCCGCGTCATGATCGGCGCCCTCGAGGGCATCTTCATCTTCATGACGATCGTCATCGCGATCTACTATGCGGGCGAGCTCGTCTGGCGCGACCGCGAGCGCAAGACCCACGAGATCATCGACGCCACCGCCGCACCCGACTGGACCTTCATCGCGCCCAAGATCCTGGCGATCACACTGGTGCTGGTCTCGACCTATGTGGTCAGCGTCGTCGTCGCCGTCATCATCCAGCTGATCAAGGGCTGGTTCGACATCCAGCTCGGCGAGTACCTCCTGTGGTGGCTGCTGCCCAACGCCATCGACGTGACGCTGCTCGCGATCCTGGCGATCTTCCTGCAGACGGTGGCGCCCAACAAGTTCGCCGGCTGGGGGCTGATGGTGCTCTACCTCATCAGCCAGATCGTCGCCTCCAACCTCGGCCTCGATCACAGCCTCTACAACTTCGGCGCCAGCACGGGCGTGCCGCTCTCCGACATGAACGGCCAGGGTCGGTTCTGGCAGGGCGCGTACTGGCTGCGGGCCTACTGGGCGACCTTCGCGCTGATCCTGACCGTGCTGGCCTACGGCCTCTGGCGACGAGGCACCGAACTCAGGTTCCGACCGCGGCTGCGTCGGCTGCGCACGCGCCTCAATGGGACCGCGGGCATCATCCTCGCAGTCTCGGTGGTGGTGTTCGCCGGCCTCGGGGCCTGGATCTTCGTCAACACGAACGTCTGGAACGCCTACCGCAATCGGCTCGACCAGGAGAAATTCCAGGCCGACTACGAGAAGGCGCTCTGGGCCTACAACACCGTCGAGCAGCCGAAGATCGTCGGCGTGAAGCTGAACGTCGACCTCTACCCCCACGTCCCGCGCGTGGCGACCGCCGGCAGCTACGTGATCGAGAACCGCACGGCCGGACCGCTGCCGACCGTCCACATCCGCTTCGCCGACCGCGACCTGAAGGTGCTATCGGTCGCGGTGCAGGGAGCGCGGGTCGAGAAAGACTATCCCGAGTTCAAGTACACGGTCTGGAAGTTCGACCAGCCGCTCGCGCCTGGCGAGCGCCGCACCGTCACGTTCAAGACGGTTCGCGAGCAGAAAGGCTTCGCCAACCGGCCGCAGATGACCGGCGTCGTGGGCAACGCCAGCTTCATCAACAACATCGAGATCACGCCGGTTTTCGGCATGGACCGAAACGGCCTCCTCACCGACCGCACGCGGCGGCGCAAGTATGGCCTGCCCCCGGAACGGCGCATGCCGCGGTTGGGAACGCCCGGGGCGGAGCGGTTCACCTATATTCGCCACGACTCGGACTGGGTGACCTCGGACATCACGCTCACGACCGAGGCCGACCAGACCCCGATCGCGCCCGGCTATCAGGTGGCCTCGTCGGTCGCGAACGGCCGGCGCTCGGCGCGCTTCGTCACCGAGGCCCCGATCCTGCACTTCTTCTCGCTGCAGTCGGCCCGCTACAAGGTGAAGACCGAGCCCTACAAGGGCGTCGCGATCAGCGTCTTCTACGACGCCAAGCACCCCTTCAACGTCGACCGGATGATCTCAACGGGGAAGGCCGGGCTGGACTACTTCCAGGCCAACTTCAGCCCCTACCAGTTCCGCCAGCTGCGGTTCCTGGAGTTCCCTGCGCCGGTCGGCACGTTCGCCCAGGCGTTCGCCAACACCGTGCCGTGGTCGGAAGGGCTGGCCTTCATCGCGGACGCCCGCGACCCGGAGCGCATCGACCTGGTCACCTACATCGGCGCCCACGAACTGGGCCACCAGTGGTGGGCGCACCAGGTAATCAGCTCCGACCAACAGGGCTCGACCATCCTGGTCGAGACCCTGGCCCAGTACTCCGCGCTCATGGTCATGAAGCACATGTACGGGCCGGACATGATCCGGAAGTTCCTCAAGTACGAACTCGACAGCTACCTGCGCGGCCGCGGCGGCGAGGGCATCGAGGAACAGCCGCTGATGCGGGTGGAGAACCAGCAGTACATCCACTACCGCAAGGGCTCGCTCGCCATGTACCTGCTGCAGGATCAGATCGGCGAGGCGGCGGTGAACCGCGCCCTGCAGAAGCTGCTGGCCGCACACGCCTTCAAGGCTGCGCCGTACCCAGACAGCCGCGACCTGGTGGCCCTGTTGCGGGCGGAGGCGCCGGCCGACAAGCAGGCGCTGATCACCGACCTCTTCGAGCGGATCACCCTCTATGATCTGAAGACCAAGACTTCGGCGGTGAAGAAGCGTCCCGACGGCCGCTTCGACGTCACCCTCACCATCGAGGCGCGCAAGATGTACGCGGATGGCAAAGGCAGGGAGACCGACGCTCCCATCGCCCCCGGCGAGACCTTCGACATCGGCGCCTTCACCGCCGAGCCAGGGAAGAAGGAGTTCGGCAAGAAGGACGTGGTTGCTATGCAGCCGGTCTCACTCAAGTCCGGGTCGCAGCAGATCACCTTCACCGTGGCGAAGGCGCCGAAGTGGGCGGGCGTCGACCCCTACAACAAGCGCATCGATCGCAACTCCGACGACAACGCGATCAAGGTGACGCAGTAACTTGACGGCTCAGAACGCATGGGGAACATTGACGCCCCATGACGCACGCCGTCGAAGACGTTTCGGCCCAGCCCGATCTATGGATCAACGCGAAGCCGCACTTCGCCGGTCATCGCGAGCGGCTCCGCGAGCGGGCCCGGGCCGGGGGGATGGCGGCGCTCCCCGACTACGAGCTCCTGGAACTTTTTCTGTTCCGCTCGATCCCCAAGCGGGACGTCAAGCCGCTGGCCAAACAGCTGCTGGCGAGGTTCGGCTCGCTGGGCGGTGTGCTGGCGGCCGAGCCGCAGGCGTTGCGTGCGGTCACCGGCGTCGGCGACACTGTGGCGCTGGACCTGAAGCTGCTGCACGAGGCCACCCTGCGCATCGGCCGCGAACAGGTCGCTCGGCGGCCGGTGATCTCGTCGTGGTCGGCCCTGCTGGCCTATGTGAAGACCGCCCTGGCGCATGAGACGCGCGAGCAGTTCCGCGTCCTCTTCCTCGACAAGAAGAACCAGCTGATCGCGGACGAGACCCTGAACCGCGGCACAGTGGACCACGCGCCGGTCTATCCGCGCGAAGTGGTGCGCCGCGCCTTGGAGCTCTCGGCCAGCGCCGTCATCCTCGTGCACAACCATCCCTCGGGCGATCCGACGCCCTCCACGGCCGACGTCGACATGACCCGCCAGGTCGTCGACGCCGCCCGCCCGCTGCGCATCGCCGTCCA
>CAZBXO010000026.1:0-31703 GCA_964495645.1 uncultured Phenylobacterium sp.
AACATGGGCCGTCGCCGGACAGCCTTGACACTAAAATCCCCATGTGAGGCTGCAAGGAGCCTGCGCGGCCTGGCGGGACGCCAGGGCGCTGCACGGCGGGACGCGCCGACGCGAGGCCGGCGGCGGCCCTAGCCGCCCGCCGAAGGGGCGTGCCCGAGGGAGCCGCGCGTTCGCGCGGCGGGACCGAGCGCGCCCGCTGGCCTCGCCCCGCCTAAAAGGTCCAGGTCTTGAGGGTCGTGCCCGTCCGCCGGTCGATCAGCGTGATGGCGTTCAACTGGCCCGAGAGCTTGCAGACCAAATTGTCCCATTGCACGGGGTCGTCGATCGTCGCCGCCTCGGTGTCCTCGTCACAGCTGACGACGCCGTCGGCATTCCCGGTCAACGTGCCCTCGATCTTCAGGTAGACCGAAGCGGTCAGACTTCGGGCCGCCTCGGGCGCGGCTGGGACGGCGAACGGTTCGGCCGTGCTGTACGGTGTGTCGACGACGATCTGCCAGAGTTGCCGGTGCACGGCTGGCCACCGGGCGCCAAAGGCGTTCTGGGCGGTGAACCGCCCGAGCGTCGTCTCCTTGTAGTAGATATCGAACTCGCTGAGCCGAGGCAGGGCGAAACGCAGCGTCGCGGAGTTCTTGTCGTACTCCCACCGCCCGTTGGTCTCCTCATACTCCGTGTCATCTGCCTGCCGGAGCGTCTGGTAGAGGACGAAGTCACGGCCCTGGTACTTGGCGGTGGCCGAGCTCTTGAAGGGGTCAGACGACGGCTTCATCCCGAGGGCCGCGATCGCGAGCAATTCGTGTTGCTCGAGCACGCCGGTCTCAGAGATCTTCGGCAGCGCCGGTGGAGGCCTTCTCACGGGCTTCGCCGCGGGCTTCGGGGCGGGTTTCGGGGCCGGCTTGGCGGCCGGCTTCGGCGCGCTCCGCGGCGCTGGCGCCTTCGGCGCGGTCTGGGCTGCGGCAGGCTCTGCCGCGATCATCATCATGGCCGCCGCAACGGCCAAAGCGTCCAAGCTATTGGGCATGCGCCGCCCGATCCGCTTCGGCTTCCCGTTCCGCCTGGTCGACGCTCGCGAACCTCGGGTCCCCACAGCGCCGCCATTCCGACTGGTAGCCGTAAGCGGCGTTCTCGCCATAACACCATCCGACGCGGGCAAGCTCGGCGTCTGTCCGGCCGCGCGCTTCGCAGGCCGCGTCGGTCGCAGGATCGTAACCGGAGCCGCCACGGCAGGCGGAGTTCTCCGCGTCCCAGCGGGCGAGAAGCGCGTCGGGCCGAGCCGCAACTTGGGCAGGGGCCGCGGCGGCAGCCGGACGGGCAGTCTGCGGGAGCGTCTTGGGCAACTCGATCCGGGCGAGCTTCCAGCCGAAAAGCCCGTGGCGATGGAGAATGAAGCTGAAATGCTCGGCCGGGTTCGTGGCACTGAGGCTACGGATCTCATAGGTGTCGAGGTCGCGGTAGCGGTGCTCGAACTTCGCGGTCGGTGCGGCGGGTGGGTCGGCCGGGGCTGCGGCCGGCGGGCTTGCTCGCGGCCCGTCTCCGGGGCTCACCGATACCGTTGGCTTCTGAGCGCGCATCATGGCGCCCAAACCTTCGGCGGTGACGTAGCCATCGACCGCCTGGTTGACGATGGCAGGCGCAAGCACGGCGGCAAAGCCCGCGAAGGGATTGTCGCGCATTTCCGGATCGGACTGTAGCGACTGGACGATCAGGGCGTTGAGCTGGCCTTTGAGGCTCTCACGCACCGCGGGGAAGTCGACGAGACGCTGCAGCTTGTCGACGTCACCCGCCACCGCAGCGTTGCGCAGGGCGTTGGCCGCCAGCAGCGGCGATCCGAAATAGGCGGCCAGCGCCAGCGACGCGGCCGCCAGAGCGGCTCCTACCCAAACCTTCTGCGACATCGTCCCCCCCAGGCTCGGCCAACCTAAGCGCTATGTGGCGGCGACCGCAATCCAGGGGGCGTTGCGGGGCTCTCCCCGCTCGAAGGGGTCGGGCGAGACCAGGGCTCGCCCGCAGGGGAAGGCCTTCCCCTCCTGGAAATCACATCAAGAAACCCCATCTATCACGCCGACTTCACACGAGATTATGGACGCATGGCCACCGGTTGGGCGCATGAGGGCGCAGTGCTGGACCAGATCGAGGATACCGTCACCGATGGGGTGCTCAGCGCACGCGCACGCCTGCCCGTCGGCGAAGGCACGACCCATTGCGTCGAATGCGGCGATGAGATCCCGAAGCCCGGCGTCGCGCGCTGCCCGGGGCGCACACCTGCGTCGGGTGCCAGTCGGGGCGGGATATGCGCGTGGTGAACAGCGGCATCAACCGCCGCGGCAGCAAGGACAGCCAGCTGAAGTAAGCCCTCAGGCGCGAGGGTCGAAGCCGGTCTCTGGCCAGACCTTGCGGACGAGCCCGGCATTGCGGTCGGCGTTCCGGCCCATCAGCACGTAAGGCAGGAAGCTCTGGACGACTTCCTCGTTCGTGCCGTTGATCTTGATGACGAACCGGTCGCCCTCGTAGGCCTGGGTGCGGGCATACTGAAGGAAGCCCCACCAGCGCGCTTCATGCTCGGTGATGTGATGCTCCGGATAAGCGCCCCTCAACTGCTCCACCAGCGCCGACGGCATCTCCGTCATGATCTGCACGATCTCATCGCCGGCGTACTGCTTCATGCGGCCTAGCTAGCCGCAGAGGCCCCGGATTCGCCTGCGCCATCTCGTCCCGGCGGCGAAATCTCAGGCCTTGCGGGACCTCCTGGGTTGCTGCCCGCCGGGAGCCGTAAGTTCGATCCATGTCGGGGCGTGGTCGCTGGGCTTCTCCTTGGCCCGTTGGTCCCGATCCACGCCGGCCGCCTTCAGCCTGGGCGCCAGTGCGGGGCTGAGCAGGAGGTGATCGATCCTGAGGCCGGCGTTCCGTCCGAAGGCGTTCCGGAAATAATCCCAGAAGGTGTAGATGCGTTCGTCTGGATGAAGCGCGCGGAGCGCGTCCGTCCAGCCCTGCGCGACCAGCCGTGCATAAGCCTCCCGAACCTCGGGCCGGAAGAGCGCGTCGTCGCGCCAGCGCTCCGGCGCGTAGACATCGAGGTCGGTCGGCATGACGTTGAAGTCGCCGGCGAGGACCACGGGCTCTCCGGTTTTCAGGAGCGCTTTCGCATGCGCCTGTAAGCGCTCGAACCAGGCCAGCTTGTAGTCGAACTTGGGACCCGGGGCCGGGTTGCCGTTCGGCAGATAGAGGCACCCCACGATCAGGCCCTGCACCTCGGCTTCGATGTAGCGGCTGTGCAGGTCCTCCGGGTCGCCCGGCAAGGCGCGCACCCGCTCCACCGGCGCCTCGCCCCGCGACAGGATCGCGACGCCGTTCCAGCTCTTCTGCCCGTGCCAGATGGCCTCGTAGCCGAGCGCCCTCAGCTCCGCCTGCGGGAAGCGCTCGGACGGAGCCTTCAACTCTTGGAGGCACGCGATGTCGGGCCGGCGCTCCTCCAGCCACTCCAGGAGACGGGGCAAGCGCGCGCCCAGGCCGTTGATGTTGAAGGTGGCGATCTTCATGGGGGGTGGAATGCGCGGGCAAGAGACCAAGCTCCCGCAGACTTGCCGGCGGTCAGGCGGTCATCCGCTGGGAGACGTCGCGGTGCAGACTGCGGAGCGCCATGTGGATCTCGAAGCGCTCTGTGAGGGCCGGATGCTCGGCATGAAGCTCGATTAGTCCGTGGCGGATGAAGGCCGCGCTCACGGCGTCGATGAACCCGTCGATGCGGGCGTCGTCCGACGGGAAGCCATGGTGCACGGCCAGGCGGTGAGCCTTCGCAAGATCATGGCCCAGGTGCTCGGCGTTCCAGGCATCGCTGAACCCGCGGCTCAACAGATAGCCCTTGAGCAGCAGCTCGAGCGCATAGCAGCAAGATGCGAGGTGGGCCTCGCCTCTCCCCGCCGCCTCGCCACAGTCCAGGAAGCCCGCGGCGTTGCGTAGGAAGATGCTCGCGAGCTGAGCGTCGCCCGACAAGGGTGCCGCCGGTTCGACATAGGTGCGACGCACCCAGTCGGCGAGGTCGTGGATCGCGCTGGCCGGGTCAGCGAAGGGACCCCGCGGCTTGCGATGCACCTCGTGCCAGTACCAGCCCCAGCGCCCGTCATAGCGATCCTCATTCTCCGCCGTCGAGCGGACCACATCGACGTCGAGATCCTCGAGACTGATGTTCATGGACGACCTCCGATCTCACGGAGGCCGAAACCTCAACAGGCGTCAATAGGCCTCTGAATATATTCGCAATATGCGCCATTTTCCTGCCGACGACGCGCAGGAATCTTGCCGATCGCCCGCCAGATCTTGGCGCAGCCGGGTCACCGGTCCGCAGACGGGGGCGCCCGGAACCCGAGTCGACGCAGCGGACTCCCAGAGTGCGAACCTGGAGATGACTCTTGCCGCGCGTCTCGCGCTCCAATCCGACGGTACGGCCGACGCACGCGCCGGCCGTCCCGCGCTTCGTCGATTTCCACCATCCGCGCCTTGTCGACCGTCCGCCGGTGGGGGCGGCCTGGCTGCATGAGATCAAATTCGACGGGTATCGGATGCAGGTGCACGTGCGGAACGGCCGCGCCACCTTCTATTCCCGCAACGGCAACGATTGGACCGAGCGGTTCGAGCATCTCGCGGCGATGGCTGGCGAACTCGAGGACTGCGTGCTGGACACCGAACTCTGCGCCCTGGACCCGTCGGGCTATTCGAGCTTCTCGGCTCTGCGCTCCGCCATCTTCAAGGCTCCCGACACCCTCGTCCTCTTCGTCTTCGACATCTTGTGGCGTGGGCGCGCGGACCTTCGGCCGGAGCCGCTTGAGGCGCGCAAGGCGGTGCTGCGCGAGGTGTTGGACGCTTCCGCCGAGCTGACGGGCGAGGCGCTGCGCTTCGTGGAGGAGGTCCCTGGCGAGGGCGCGGCCCTGCTCTCGGCGGCCTGCCAGCTAAAGTGGGAGGGCATTGTCTCCAAAGAGCGGGACGCGCCCTACCGCTCCGGCGCGCGCGGCGACGGCTGGGTGAAGGCGAAATGCCGCCCGAGCGAAAGCATCGTGGTCGGGGGCTATGTGACCAAGAACGGCCGCTTCGCCTACCTGCTCGGCGGCGTCGACGACGACGACGGCGCGCTGCGCTATGTCGGCAGCATCAAAGGCGGCTACGGCGCTGCCACCATGGCCGACCTGCTGCCGCGCATCGGTCGGCTCGCCACCGACAAGAGCCCGTTCAAGGACGGGCCCCGCAAGACGAGCGAGATCCATTGGCTGAAGCCCGAGCTGGTCGCCGAGGTCGAGATGGCCGAGTTCACCGGCTCCGGGAAACTGCGGCAGGCCAGCTTCAAGGGCCTGCGTGAGGATCGGGCGCCACGGGAGGCCACGGCTCCGCCCACGCCCTCGGCAGGGCGCCGGCGGACATCGGCGTCGACGGTCGAACTTGCACATCCTGAGAAGGTGCTGTGGCCGGCCACCGATCATCACCCCGCCATCACCAAGGCCGACCTGGCCGCCTACTACGCAGCGGCGGCCGACTGGCTCCTGCCTTACATCGCCGGCCGTCCCTGCACGGTGCTGCTGGCGACCGACGGCGTCGCGGGCGAGCTCTTCTACCAGCGCCACGAAGGTCAGCGCCGGGGCGGCCTGCGGGAGGCGCCGGAGGTGACGCACGTGGCGGTCCCCGGCACCGGCCACGTCTTCCCGCAGTTCGACACGCCCGAAGCTCTGGCGGCGGCGGCGCAGGCCGCGGCCGTGGAACTGCATCCCTGGAACTGCGTGCCGGGCGACCCGGGCCTGCCCGGCCGCTTCGTTTTCGATCTCGACCCCGATGAAGGGCTGGCCTTCGAAGCGGTGCTCACGGCCGCCGTGGAGCTGCGTGATCGCCTGACGGACCTCGGCCTGCCGTCGCGTCTGAAGACGTCCGGGGGCAAGGGCCTGCATGTGGTCTGCTCGTTCGCCCAGGATAGCGCGCGCCCTGTGACTTGGATGGAGGCGAAGGACTTCGCTCGGAGCGTCTGCGCGGCGATGGCGGCGGACTCGCCCGAGCGCTACACCATCGCGCTGCCGAAGGTGGCCCGAAGGGGCCGCGTGTTCCTGGACTACCTGCGGACCGACCAGACCCGCCATGCGGCGGCGGTGGTTTCACCCCGCGCCACGCCAGCGGCCACGGTCTCCATGCCGCTGGCGTGGCGCGAGGCGAAGCCGGGGCTCGACCCGAAGGCCTTCACCATGGCCAACGCCTTGACGCGCCTGCGCCGGCGCAAACCCTGGCGCGATGACGGACGGGAGGCCGCGCCGCTGCGCGCGGCGATCGACCGCCTGCGCGGCCTCTAAGCCGACTTCAGCTGCTCGGCGGCCGCGTTGAGCTCCGCCCGGTCGTTGCCGACCTTCTTGATCAGGCTCTGCGCCTGCTCGCGGGTGATGCCGTGTTTGCGGGCGAAGTAGCTCACTTCATAGCCCTCGCTGCCCGACACCCGACGGCGATCCTGGCCGCCGCGCTTCGACTTGTTGTCGGCCATCGCCGAACTCCTCTGGCTGGACTGGAGGCCTAAGCGTCGGAGAGAGTCCGGCGGTTCCGCCCCGCGCGGATCCGCAGCCGACAAGACGACGCCACCGGCGCTGAGCGCCGAGGGCGTTGAGGCAGCCCCGTTCAAGTCGGGGGGGCGATTGGGGCCGCACCTTGCAAACGCCGTCTACCGTCTTGCGCTCCGCTGGACGAGTACGGCGCGCGGGTTCCGGCCCGCCGTCGGGGGTCGCGCTCTCCGGCCAGGATCGCTTCGAGGGACGGGAGAACTCGCCTGTGGCCCCCCGCTGAACCCGCGCTGAACCCTGGCCAGGGTCTCACGGCATGGGCTTCTGCAGCGCCCGGGCCCAGGGCGGCAGGTTGGCCCCCGTCAGCCAATAGGCCGTCACGTCCCATTGCTTTGCGTGGCATGCCGGACAGGCGCCGCGGATCGTGCCGGCAAGCTTCTCGAGCGGCGTGTCGTGACCGCCGGTACCTTCGGCCACGAGCCGGGCGATCACCACCGCCGGCTTCACGAGCTTGGCCCGGCGACACTTGGCGCAGGCGATCCGCAGGTGGACATAGTCGCGGCCCGCCAACATCGAGAGGGTCAGTTCGACGCCGTACTGCTCGTGGAATTCCAGCGCGCAGCCGTCCATGCGGCTGCACTTGAAGAGCGGCTTCAGTTCGTGAACCCAAACGCCGCCGAGGCCGCGTTGCGCCAGGCGTGCGAAGTCGAGGTGGCAGTGACGCCGGCAATCGCGCTGATAGCAGTTCCCCCTCACCTCCCGGCCGCGCGCCAGGTAGCCGGCGACGGTCAGGTCGGGGCTGAGGACCCCGCCATGGGCGATCACCCAGCCCGCCGGCGGCCGCGTGGAGGGACCGAAAATCGTGGACATGAAGCGCGGGAACGTATGCAGAACTTTCGAGCTTGGCGAGTCATCGCCGGGGCGGCATCATGGGTTCCATGACCGACCGCTATCTTGTCCGACCCGACGGCAGTGGGTTCTGCGTCTACGACATCTGGACCGGCGAGCCCGCCATCATAGCCATGACCCCTCAGACGGGGCTGCCGCGGGAGGACGCCGAGCATACCGCCGCCCTCCTCAACACGCGCGCGGGCCGCGGCGAGCGCAAGGTCCTCCAGTAGGGATCAGGCGAGGTCTCGCACGGCCTCGATCTGCGGCAGAGCCAGCTCCACGAGATGCATGTAGTCGCTGTGCGGGATGGCGTCGAAGTCATCCAGGCGCAGTCGCGCGATGATGTCCGGGACCAACGCCTGGAAAGCGGCATAGTCGGCGATGATCGCCGCCGAACCCGGCAGGGGGTCGCCACCGTCCCGGCCCGTACTCAGCCAGTCGCGGACGGCCTTGATCAGCCGCGAGGCGTCATTGCCGTGCGCCTCGATGTCCATGCCGGAGATGTCCGACAGGGTCTGGTCGTAGCGGTGCGCCTCGGCGTCGAGCACGAGGATACGGCGCTTGCGCTGGGCGGCCGGCCCCTTCAGGCGAAGGCCGAGGTCCGCGCCCAGTTCCAGCGGCATGTTGAACCTCGGGAGGCCCGAGGTCGTGTCGAGCTCGACCCTCGAGACGTCGTGGACCGAGAATTCGCAAGCCGTGATCAGGTCGAGGATCTTGTCGAACCGGACGATCGCGCTATCCGACTCGTCCAGGGCGCAGCGCGGCGCGAACCCGCAGGCGGCGATGGCGAAGCACATGGCGCGGAACAGCGGCTTGTAGGCGGCGTCGAAGGGGCAGTTGATGAAGACCGAGCGGCGCCGGAGCGCGCTACTTGCCCCCGGCGAGGGCATCGGCGTTCTTGCCCACGGCGTAGCGGACCGCGTCCTTTAGCTTCGAGAGCGAGGTTTTGGGCGGCGTCGGCGGCGCCTGCAGTTTCACGCCCCGGTACCAGCCCGAGCGCTGGGGGGAGGCCTTCGGAGACGGCGATGTCGCGGACTTGGCGGCCATGAGGGGAATATGCGCTGCGCCGGGTTAGGGTTCAATTGCGCCTCGGCGCCCGTCGCGGAATTTCGCAGCATCGGGGGCAATTGGGCGGGCCGCGTAGACTCAGTCGAGGATTCGGGGACGTGCGCTGCGCGGTCCCCACCAAGTTCGATCGAGGATTGTGATGCTGAAATGGTCGCTGCAGCTGCACAAGTGGCTGGGCCTGGTGGTGGGCCTCCAGGTGTTGGGCTGGGTGCTGGGCGGCCTTGTGATGACAGCCATCCCCATCGAACGGGTTCGCAGCGAGCACCATGTCGCCAAGTTCCAGGCGGCGCCCGTCCCCGTCAGCGGCGTCGTCTCCGTCGCGCAGGCGAGCCAAGCCGCAGGTGTCACACCTGTGGAAGCGACGCTCAAATCGACGCTGCGAGGCGCCGTCTGGCTGCTCAAGGACGCAGAGGGAAAGAGCCGAGTGATTGACGCACGCACCGGCTCGCCCCTGGCGAAGCTCGATGCCAAGGAGGCTCGATTTCTCGCAGGCGCGGCGTACGAAGGTTCGGGCCGGCCGGTCCAGGTGCGCTTCTACGCGGCGGCGCCGCAAGAGACCGGAAAGGAGGGACCGCTCTGGCGGGTCGACTTTGACGACGCGGAGCACACCGCCTTCTACCTTTCGCCCGAGACGGGCGAAGTGGTGAGCCGGCGCTCGAACGTCTGGCGGCTGTACGATTTCTTCTGGCGGATCCACATCCTCGACTTCAAGACGGGCGAGAACTTCAACCACCCCGTGATCATTGGGGCGGCGGCGCTCACCCTGCCGATGGTGGTGACGGGGATCATCTTGCTCTGGATCCGCTTGGCGCGAGACCTTCGCGGACTTAGGGCACGACGGCTGCGGGCGACCAATGCCTGAATCGGCTTGTGGCGAGGCTCTCCCGGCGCGACAGCGGGCTGCTCACGCGGGGTTCATGCGCCGTCTGCGTATATCCATCCGAACACACGACGCGGAGTAGACCATGCGAGCTTCCAATCTCCTCGGACTGACACTTGCCGCTGGCCTCGTCGCCGCGGGCCCGGCTCTCGCTCATACGAAGGTGGTGAGCTCCAACCCGGCGGCCGGCGCCGCTGTGGCGGCCCCCAAGATGATCAGCCTGACCTTCAGCGAGAAGGTCGCGCCCGCCTTCACCGGCTTCGATCTGACGATGGTCGACCACAACATGAAGGTCCCCGTTAAGACCACGCTCTCCAAGGACGGCAAGACGCTGAGCGGTGCGCCGCAGGGCGCCCTGATGAAAGGGGCGTACAAGGTCAACTGGCACGCCGCCGGGGCGGACGGACACAGGATGACCGGTGAGATCGCGTTCCAGGTGAACTGACGCCTTGGCCGAGCTTCTTCTCATCGGAGCGCGGCTGTCCCAATACGTCGGCGTCTCAATCGTGTTCGGGACGTCGCTCTTCTTTCTGTACGGCGTGCGGCCGCCGTCTGGATCGGCGACCACGCTGCGCCTGGGCGGAGTGGTCCTTGCGATCGGCGCGCTGATCGGCTTCGTCGCCCAGGCCAGCGCCATGGGCGGCAGTCTGGCGGCGGGGCTTGCGCCGGAGGCGATGCGCTTCCTGGCTTTCGACAGCGCCCTCGGGCGCGGCTGGATCACGCGCTTCCTGGCCGGGGCCCTCGCGCTCGCCCTGGTCTCACGCAATCTTACGCCCTCCCGTTTGCGGCTGATCGCGGGTCTTGGGGCTCTCGCCGCCGCAAGCGTCGCCTTCATGGGCCATGGCGCGGCCACCGAAGGGGCCGCCGGCTGGGCGCATCTGGCCGCGGACCTTACGCACGCGCTCGCCGCCGCGGCCTGGCTGGGCGCGCTGGCCGGATTCCTCCTGGCGCTTCCGCGGAAGACCGGAGGCACGGCGGCGTCCGACGTGGAGCGGGCGCTGCGTGGATTCGGAGGGACAGGCAGCGTCCTGGTGGCGATCCTCCTGGCGACGGGGATCGCCAATACGCTGTTCATCATCGGGCTGGGCGGTCTCTCTGCGCTGCCACAGAGCGGCTATGGGCGGCTCCTCGCCCTGAAGCTCGGGCTCTTCGTCGCCATGGTCGCGATGGCGGCGATCAACCGCTTCCGCCTGACCCCGGGGCTTGCTGCGGGGCTGAACGACCCCGGAGCGAAAGGGCGAGCGACGGTCGCACTGCAACGGAGCATCAGCCTGGAAGCGACCGCCGGCCTCGCGGTCCTTGCCGTGGTCGCTTGGCTGGGAACGCTTGATCCGACCGCCTAGGCGTGGCGGGCGAACACCTGGGTCTTGCCGCCCGGCAGGAGGAGCAGGGTGTTGTAGGCTTCCTTGCGTCCGTCCGGCTGTTCCATGCCCGGCGAGCCCAGCGGCATTCCGGGAACGGTGATTCCGAGCGCGCGCGGGCGTTCCCGCAGAAGCCGGGCGACATCGGCAGGCGGGACGTGGCCGACGACCACATAACCGCCAATCGTGCCGAGATGGCAGGACGAGAGCTCGAAGGGGACGCCGAGCTTCTTTCCGAGCGTGGCCACCTCATCGACGACCTTCACGGCCGGCGCGTACCCGGCGCGGGTCATGGTGGTGATCCAGCCCCGGCAGCAGCCGCAGGACTCGGTCTTGTACACCGTGAGCGGCGGTGCGGCCCAAGCTGCACCGCCCGCAACGAGGGCTGTCGCGCCGCCGATCAGGAGGTCCCGCCGACGAAGGCTTCCCGGGCGAGCAGTCCGAAGCTCGCTCATGTCAGTGCTGGTGTTCGGGCGCCGGCTTGGCGGGCTCTTGCGGCTTCTGGTCGTCGCAGCAGGCCATCTTCTTATCCTTGTCCTTGCAGCAACAGCCTTGCTCGGCGGCGAGCGCCGCGCCGCCGGCCAGGCTGAAGGCGACCGCGGCGAAGAGCGTCTTGGTCATGGTGTTCATCGTCTCACTCCTTTTCAGATCGAATGTTCGACCTGCGCCTCAGAAGAAGGAGCGCAAGCCGACGACAAAGGTGGTGCTCTCGACGCGCTCCCCCGCGGCACGGGCGAAGTCGGCCGTGCGGCCGAGGCTGCGCTCGTAGGACACGCCAATGTAGGGGGCAAACTCACGCTTGATCTCATAGCGCAGCCGCAGCCCGAGCTCGGCGTGGGTGACACCGGACCCCACCTCGATCGAGCGGATGTCCTGAGCGGCAACTCCGAGTTCGCCCTGGGTCTGCAGCACCACCCTCTGGGTCAGACGCAGGTCGTACCAGGCCTCGACCCGTCCGCGCAGGTCGCCGTCCTCCGAGAGGAAAAGCGCGGCTTCCGTCTCCCACCAGTAGGGCAACAGCGTCTCGACGCTGACCGTGGCGTAGGTCTTCTGGGGGCCGGGGCGGAAATCGTGACGGATGCCCGCCTGGAGGTCGGTGTAACGGCCGACAGCGCGGGAGAAGAGCGCCTGGGTTTCGGCGAGTTCCAGGCCGCGTCCGCGGCCCCCCTCCCCCTCGGTCTTGAAGACGAAGCGATTGATGTCGCCGCCGTACCAGCCCTCCACGTCCCACCTGTATCCACCGCCGCCGGGACCGGTCTGGGCCTCGGCGATGTTGGTCATGACCTTGGCGGCGCGCGCGCCACCATGTTCCCCCGCAAGGACCCCCCGCGCCCGCGCCATAGCGTCGGTTGGGTAGTAGCGGTCCGCCAGGCTGTCGGTCGCGACGGGCGGCGGAGGCGCGCTTCCGACCGGCAGATCGGCGCCCGTCCCAGAGGCCGGTCCCCCAGCTGCATGTCCCGCATGGGGATCGGCCGGTTGCGTGGCCGCGCCGTGCCCGGCGTGGGGATCGGGCGCCGCGGCCGGCGCCGCGCCATGGCCCGCGTGGGGATCGGCGGCAGGCGGTGTTGCCTGCGAGCCCGGCATTGTGTGGCCGGCGTGGGGGTCAGGCTTGGCCGGCGGCATGTGCCCGGCGTGCGGGTCTGCGGCCGGCCCGGAGGTCGGCGGCGCGGGCATGACGTGACCCGCGTGGGGGTCGGACGCCGGAGGCGCGTGCGCCGCGTGCGGGTCCGCAGCGGGTGGGACCGTGGCCTGAGGCGCCTGCGCCCTATTGCTGGCGTGAGGATCCTGGGCATAGGCCAGCGCGGGCGTGAGGCTGAGCAGCCCAGCGGCGACAGAGAGCGCGTAGGCCCGGCTCATTGTGCGGCTCCATCGTAGGGCCGCACCTTGAACACCTGAAACATGCCGGCGTGCATGTGGTACATCATGTGGCAGTGGAAGGCCCAGTCGCCGGCTTCGGCGGTGAAGTCGAACGTAACCTTCCCGCCCGGCGCCACGTTCACCGTGTGCTTGCGCGGCATGTGGCCGACCGGTCCGTGCACCAGGTCGAAGAAGTGCCCGTGCAGGTGGATCGGGTGGGTCATCATGGTGTCGTTCACCAGGCTCACCCGCACGCGTTCGCCCTTGCGAAAGGTGTACGGGGGAGGCCCTTCGCTCCACTTGCGCCCATCAAAGCCCCACATGAACCGTTCCATGTTCCCGGTCAGGTGGATCTCCATCGCGCGGCTCGGCGCCCGCGTGTCCGGGTTGGGTTCAAGGGCGACCAGGTCCTTGTAGACGAGCACCCGGTGGCCGACGCTCTCGAGCCCCTGGCCGGGTTCCCCCGTACGATCGATCGGCATGGGCGAGATCATCTGTACGCCCGGGCCGAGCTTCACCTGCGGCGCGTTGGCGGGGTTGAGCATGCTCATGTCCATGCCCCGCATCTCGCCCATGACGTCCGAGCCCCGCGTCCTGGGGGGCGCCATGCCAGGCATGGGCGCGGTGGCTCCGCCGTGCCCGGCATGCTCGCCGCCGGACGGCGCCGCCGGCGCATGTCCGGCGTGCGCGCCCTCCGCCGGAGCGCCGCCGTGGCCGGCGTGAGCGGACATGTCCATGCCCATGTCACGCATCGTGGCGAGCGGCCGCTCCCGCAGGGGCGGAACCTCCGCGGTCATGCCGGCGCGCGGGGCGAGCGTCCCGCGGGCCATGCCTGAACGGTCGACCGCTTCGGCGACGAGCGTATAGGCGCGGTCGTCCGCCGGTTGGACGATGACGTCGTACGTCTCCGCGTTGCCGATCTGGAATTCGTCGACCGTCACGGGCCGGACGTGCTGGCCGTCCGCCTGCACGATCGTCAGCTTCAAGCCGGGGATACGGACGTTGAAGATAGTCTGGGCGCCGGCATTGATGAACCGGAGCCGCACCCGCTCGCCCGGCTGGAACAGCCCTGTCCAGTTGTCCTTAGGGCCGTGACCATTGATCAGGAACTTGTAGACCGCGCCCGTCACGTCCGAGATGTCGGTGGGGTCCATCAGCATCTTGGCCCACTCGCGGCGCTCCGCGGCCGTCTGGTCCTTGCCGGCGAGGAGGCCCGCGATCGTCTGCTTCTGGTAGTTGAAGACGCCGCCCTGCTGCTTCAGCTTCTCGAACACCCGGTGTGGGTGCAGGAAGGTGAAGTCCGACAGCACCACCACGTGCTCACGGTCGTAGGCGATGGGGTCGGCGCCGGCCGGATCGATGATGATCGGCGCGTAGTGTCCCTCCTGCTCCTGGAGCCCGGAGTGGCTGTGGTACCAGTAGGTGCCGTACTGAATAATCGGAAATTCGTAGGTGAAGGTCTCGCCGGGCCGGATGCCGGGGAAGCTCACGCCCGGCACGCCGTCCATCTGGAACGGCACTAACAGACCGTGCCAGTGGATCGAAGTGTCCTCGCTGAGGGCATTCGTGACAGACAGCCGGACGCGTTGGCCTTCGCGCAAGCGGATCAGGGGTCCGGGCACGGAACCGTTGATGGCGACGGCGTGACCTTCGCGGTCGTCGAGACGAACGGCCTTGTGCCCGATCGTCAGCTTGATCTCATCGCCGGAGAGCCCTTCCGGACGGATTGGGGTTGCCGCCGCCCGAGCCCATGCGGGCAGTAGAGACGAGAACGCCAGCCCACCCGCACCTGCCGCGCCCGCGCGGAGCAGCCGGCGACGGTCCACATCAACGAAATCCATCCAACGATCCTGGCCTGAGAGTCGGCGTCCTCGGGTGCCGCCGCGGTCCTTATGTCATGATACGCAGGGCCGCCCGCCAGCCCTTGCGCACGATCAATCTATCTGCCCGAGCCGTCGGACGAGTTGCTGCCGAGCTCTGTAGGCGCGCGTCTCCACCGCCTTCGGCGTGACGCCCAGCAGCTCCGCCGCCTCTGCGTGCGACATCTCCTCGAAATAGGTGAGGATCAGGGCCTCCTTCAGCGGCCGCGGGAGCGCCGCAATGGCGGTTTCGAGCGCGCGCCGGCGCTCCGCGGCGACGAGGCGCCTTTCCGCATCTGGCGAGGGATCGGGTTGCCGTAGCGCCTCCGCAGACTCGGGATCTCCGAAGAGGAACTGGCGCACTGCCGCGCGGCGGCCGCGGTCGCGGCACTTGTTGAGCGCGATCGCGCGGAGCCACACGCCGAACGCGCGGCGGCCGTCATACCGGCCAAGCGCGCGCCAGGCCGAGACGAAGGTTTCCTGTAGGACATCGAGGGTGACGTCCGGGTCCCCCACGTAACGGCGCACGAAGCGGTGCAACGGCGTTCGGTGCCGCCGCATCAGCAAGCTGAAGGCGAGGTCGTCGCCGGCTGCCGCCCGCCGAGCCAGCTCGGCGTCGGTGACCTCCGCTCCGGACCCGCTCACCGCGACTGTTCGGTGAGCGCCTCGGAGATGCGTTCGTCGAACTGCGCCGCCTGGTTCGGCGTCAGCACCGTTCGCATCTCCAGGACGTGGAGGATGGTCTCTTTCTGGAGCTCGCCCATGGCGCGATGGATGCGGTCCACCGCGGCCTGCACCTCGGGCGAATACGCGTGCCGCTCCTGAATGGCGGCGGCCAGCTGGACGTTCGCGGCGCGAAGCTCCGTCTCCCGCAGCCGTCGGCGTTCGGCGTAGCGAGCCTCGATCGCTTCGAGGCGGCGTTCCTGGTCGGCGCTTAACTGGAGTTCCTCATGCACGAAGGCGTGCATGGACGGGCTGTCGGACCCGCGGTTGGCCGCCGCGATGCCGATCCACGTGCCGATACACGCAGCGACCATCGCGAGCAGCAGGGTGAACAGAAGACCCCGCGTGACAAACCGCATCAGCCGCCCTCGAGCAGGGTGGATGGCGCCAAGTCCGCAGCCATCGAGAACGGCGCATTATGCGCGGCGCTCGCGCTACCGACCGAAGCCCCCGCCACCATGCCGAACGCCAATGCGGCCAAGACCTGTGCCGCCCTGACGCCGAAACGCCGCTCGATCGGCCGACGTCGCTCCCGCAGCTGGTCGATCCCGCGCCACACCCGTGCTTCGAGCTCCGCGGGCAGGTCCTCGGGCGATTCTCGCTTCAGATCGGACAGGAGCTCATCGAGCCGCTGCATCGCACAAGCCTCACGTGACGCCCTCGACGCAGTATACGCGCAGGTTTGCGGGGGCCCTCAACAGCGCCGCCACACCGAACGCGTCGGCCCTGATGCCTAAGGCTTGGGCGTCCGACCGCCGTGCCGGTCGAGCCACGCTTGCAACTCGCCGATCTCGCGCTGCTGGTCGGACTTCGTCTTCTCGGCCATGCGCTTGAGCTCGGCATCGTCGCCATGCTTCATCAGCGTATCGACCATTGCGATGCCGCCGCGGTGGTGCTCGATCATCTTCAGCGCGAAGGCGCGGTCGGGATCGCGGTCCTCCGCCTTCATCATCGCCTGGTGCATGCGCTGCATGCCGGCATGATAGTCCTGCTTCGCCATCTGGCCGTGCTGACCGGCGGCGCCTGCCGCGCCGTGTTTCGCATGATCCTCGCCGGCCTGTTGCGCAGACGCCGCGCCGCCCGCCAGGGTCAGGCTCGCCGCCATGATCAGAAACGTCCGCATCTCAACCTCTCTTGTTGTGCACGCCGGGTGCCGCGAGCCCCCCTGTCGCCGGCCGCTCGGGCGGTCGTCCGATGCGAACCCAGGTGCAGGCCTGAAGTTCCAAGTCGCAGCCAATGCGAAGGAAGATCAGAAAGCTGCGGGACCAAATGAGGGATAGGCGAGATCGGCGCGTATCCTACTACTTGGAAGCACGTTCATCGGCGTCAGATGCGGCGGATAGATAGCGGCGTCAGGTGGATTCCGGATCGATTTCTTCTCTCCTTTGATCTTTGTCATGCCCGTCGCAGCCAACTGCAGACATCAGGACGGAGCAACGCGCCGCGTGCGAGAAGATGCTCAACGAGATGGGCGAAGGCGCAACCCACAGCCATGCGTCCGACAAGACGGGCGCCGTCAACACCATGGGCAACACGCACGCCCATTACCGGCGGATGCTCAGCCGCAACTGAGCGCAAGGTCGCCGGGTCGTCGGCAGATCGGTCGCCTGCGTTGCTCCCGTCCAGGCGTCCGGATTGATTTTGGTCAAGGCGTTAGGCGGGTTCTACTGTGACGCTGCTCTACCGCCTGCGGGCTGTTCCTCTGCCGCGCGTATAGTTCCGTATGGTCCCGTTGGAGAGGCGCGCGTGAGCCGATCCCATCGTCGCGCTGCGGCCATCGCCGCCGTGCTGCTGCTGTCGGCGCCGGTCGCCGAGGCGCAGCAAGACGAGCACGCCGCTCACCATCCCCCCGGGGCCTCGGCCGCCACACCTGCCCCTCCGCCAGCTGCAGCGGCGACGCCGCCGAGTCCTCAGACCACACCGGGGTCCGAGGGCATGGGCGGGATGATGATGGACTGCGAGGGCTGCATGCGACCGCCTCAAGGGTCGCTCTATGCGCGCCTGCTCGCCCTGCCCCATGTCTCGGATGCGGAGCGCCACGCCATCGCCGACGAGGGTCGCCGGCGCATGACCGAAGGTTCGGCCCTGCTCGAGCAGGCGGCCAAGGAGGCGCAATGGGGCGCGTCCATGCATGACCCCGTGCGCCTGGAGCAGGCGAAGGCGCTGGCGCGAGAAGGCGAGAGCCTGCTGCAGAGCGGCGCGGCGGCGCACTTGGCCTTGGCGCGCGGGGCTCAGGGCGGACAGGTCGGGCTCGACTGGTTCCGCCGCGAGATGAGTCTGGCGCCCCCTCCGCACGGGCCTGCGTCTTTCTGGGCCTGGGACTCGCCCGGTCATCTCGTGCTGATGACGGTCCTGGCCCTGCTGGCGGCGGCTCTCTTGGCTCTGGCTTGGGTCCGAAACGCCCGCGCCCGCGACGTTCTGGCGGCGGCCCAAGCCGGGCGGAGCGCGGCTCCCGAAAGGGCGGCCTCGTCGCCCGGCGCGCCGGCGGGGCTCTTACCGGCGACCGTCGCGCCAGGGCCCGTGGGCCCGGGGGCTGCGCCGGACACCCCGAGAAAGCCTTGGCGCGGCGAACTTCGGGTCGCGCAGATCGTCCGCGAAACGCCGAGCACATCCACCCTGCGGCTCGTCGAGCCGTCAGGCGGCCGCCTGCCATTCGACTTCCTGCCCGGCCAATTCATGCAGGTGGAGGTCAGCCCGGACGGCGGTGCGGCCAAGCGATCCTACACGATCGCCTCACCGCCCACGCGCACGGGTCATCTCGAGCTGACGGTCAAGCGCGAGGATCAGGGAGTCGTGTCCCGGTTCCTCCACGAGCAGGTGAAGGTGGGCGACCGCCTGAAGGTGGCAGGGCCGTACGGCGCTTTCACCTTCTCGGGGACGGACGCCGACAGCATCGTGCTGATCGCGGGCGGCGTCGGCGTCACGCCGATGATGTCGGTGCTCCGCTACCTCACCGACATCGTGTGGCCGGGCCAGATCTTCTTCATCTACAGCGCCCGTTCGACCGAGGAGATGCTCTTCCGCGGGGAACTGGAAGCGATCGAGACCCAGCATCCGAACGTGAACGTGCTCTGCACTGTCGCGACGCGTACACCCGGCACCAGCTGGCTCGGGCCGGAGGGGATGTTGACCCGCGAACTGCTGCAGGGCGCGGTGCCGGAGCTGGGACGGCGCCGCATCCATCTCTGTGGTCCGCCCAACATGATGGCGGCCGTGAAGGCGCTGCTTACGGAGCTTGGCGCGCCGGCTGAGCAGATCCGCACCGAGGCGTTCGGCCCGGCCTCCCTGCCGGTGCAGGAGCCCGCGCCCGAGGATCGAGCCGCCCCCCGACCTGCGGCAAAGCCCGTGGACGCCGCCGTCGCGCCGCAGACGATCACCTTCTCCGTCGCCGGAGTTTCGGCTCCGCTGCGGAGCGAGACCACCGTGCTGGAGGCAGCCGAGGCGGCGGGGGTTGAAATCCCCTACTCCTGTCGCTCAGGCGTCTGCGGCCTCTGCGTCGTGAAGCTCAAACAGGGCGCCGTCTCGATGGACGTCGAGGAAGGATTGGATCCCGCCGACAAGGCGAAAGGCTTCGTGCTCGCTTGCCAGGCGAAATCGACGGGTGGGGACCTTGTCGTCGAAGCCTAGCGCCCAAGAGCGGGACAGCCTCGTGGTCGGAGGTCTGGTCCTGCTGCTCGTGGGCTTTCCGCTTGGATTCCTGGTGCACGTGGGCGCGCGCTTTCCGGGCAGTCTGGCGGGCGGCCTGATCGGCATCACGGGCGCGGTCCTGATGCTCGTGCCGTTCGCCTACCTGGTGGTGAAGCGGACGCCAATGCTTCGGACGGCGATCACCCGACGCATGTCGATGCGAACCTTCCTGACGATCCACATCTACGCGGGCATCCTTGGACCGCTGCTCGGGCTCGTGCACGCCGCGCACAAGTTTGAGAGTCCGCTTGGTATCGCGCTAACGGGCCTGATGCTGGTCGTCGTGCTGAGCGGCTACATCGGCCGCTACCTGCTGGCCCAGCTCGGACGCGCCCTGCGGGGTCGCCAGGCCGAACTGGCTGAGCTGCGCGCCGCGTTGGACCAGGTCGCCACCGAACGTCTCGACGTCCCGCCGCCAAGTCTGTGGCGACGCCTCAGGGGGGTCTTCGTGCATGAGGCGGGCCCCGCAACGCCAAGCCCGCAGCGGCTCGCCCAGGCGATCGCTGACGTCGAGTTCGCAGTCCAGGCGGAAGGGGTGGTCAAGGGCCTCTTCGAGCGCTGGCTGAAGCTGCACATCGTGATCGCCCTGGTGCTGTACGCCCTGCTCGGCCTGCACGTGTGGTCCGGCCTCTACTATGGGCTCCGCTGGCTATGAGGTGGACCGCCCTGCTCTACGGCGGCGTTGGAGCCGCCGCCCTCACGGCCGCGGTCCTGATCCCGTGGCTCGTGCATTCTCAGGGCAGCGAGCGCCTGCCGGGCTGGCGCGGACTGGTGAATCCGGGGGCCCTCTCGGAATCGCACCAGTTCCTGGCGGCGCAATGCGAAGCCTGTCACACGCCGCACGTCGGCGTCGAAGCCAAGCGCTGCCTCACCTGCCACACGGCCAACGCTTTCACAGCCAAGGGGTCCACGCGCTTCCACGCTCAAGCCCGCACCTGCCAGGGATGTCATGTCGAGCACGCCGGCGCGGCTCGACCGATCCGCATGGATCACACAGCCCTGCTCGTCCCAGGGCTCTGGACCGAAGCGCCGACCCTACCGCCCAAGTCTACGGTGGCGGCGCTCGAATGCGCCGGATGTCACGCGGTCAAGGACCCGCACCAGGGGCTGATGGGACAACGTTGCAGCAGCTGCCATGGTGTGGAAGCCTGGAGCGTCCCAGGCTTCCAGCATCCGCCTACCACCTCGCCCGACTGCGCCGAGTGCCACCGGGCGCCGCCGAGCCATCGGATGATGCATTTCGAGATGGTTTCGCAACGCGTCGCGGGGCGGAAGGCCCGGCTGGAACAATGCGGCGCGTGCCACACGACCGATGACTGGAACAACATCCAGGGCGTCGGTCGCTTCGATCACCACTAGTGGCGGACGTCGACTACATGTGGCCGTCCATCTTCTTCATGGGGTCGGACTTCGGCATGGGAGCGGAGCCCGAACCTCCAGCCCTCATGCCATCTTCGTGCATTTTGGCGCCCATCTGCATCCCGCGCTCGTGGGCCTCGCGCTCCATTTCCATGCCTTCGCGATGGCCTTCCGCCCGAGCCTCCTCGAGCGTTCTGGCTTCGTCGCCGTGATGGTCGTCGGACTCTACGCCGGCCGTGGCCTGGGAAGTTGGAGCTGCAGGGGTCGGCGTCGCGTCGATCGACGCAGCAGGGGCCGGCGGCGTTTCGACCTGCTTGTCACAAGCGGCCAGTGTCAGCGCCAGAGCCGAAGCGGCGAGTATCGGCGCCGCGCGGAGGAAGGATCGTGCGGAATTCATGGCGGGTCTCTCGATTGTCGGCGCATAGGGGGCCGCAGCCTTACGGCCGCGGCCGGCGAGGCCCTACTTCTTCGCGGCGGCCATCTTGGCGGCGCACTTCTCGTGCATCTTGTCCATCTCGGCCTTGGTCAGCGGCTTGCCGTTGGGCCAGGTCATCATGCCGGTCTTGTCGCGGCCGTGGTCGTGCGGCTGCTTGTTGTCCATCTTGTTGCCCATGACCGCTTTGCACTGCTCGTGCGTCGGATCGGCCGAAACGGTGGTCTTCGCGCCTTCGGCGAAGCTCTGGCCGGCCACGGCGAGGCTGATGGCGGCGGCGGCGATGAACAGCGTGCGCATGTGGATGTCCTGTCTGCTGGAGGTGAGGACACCGGGTGGCGTCCACTGAGGAATACGCACAGCGTAGCCACCTCCCTTGAGCGAACATTGATCAGTATCAACCCTCGCAAGGGCTTCTGTGACGCCCTAGTCTCAGCTGCCCAGGCGATCCATCAGGGTGATCAACTCATCCGTCTTTGCGCGCCGCTCCGCCTCATCGCCGCTGACCATGGCCCCCGTGACGCAGTGATCGAGATGCTCCTTCAGAAGCTGCGCCTCCACCTTCTTCACGGCCGCACGGACCGCATGCAGCTGGGTGAGGATGTCGAGGCAGTAGCGATCCTCTTCGACCATCCGCCCGATGCCCCGGACCTGACCTTCGATCCGGTTCAAACGGTTGAGCAACCGGGGCTTGTCCGCGCGTTCCATCAGGGCCTCCGCATTTGCGCGAGATCATATACCGCCCCCGGGCATTTGCAATATGCCCCTATGGGGTATATCTAGAGCCGACAGGAGGTCCGATCATGAGCGACGGCCATCACAGCTGCGGCCATACCCGCAACCACGATCATCACGATCACAAGGGCGGCCCGGCGTCCGCGCATCCGCATGACCATAATCATGCACATGAGGGGGCCGCGGACGGGAAGACCGCTACGGATCCGGTTTGCGGGATGAAGGTGAACCCCGACACGACCGCGCATCACGCCGAGCACGCCGGCCACGCCTTCCACTTCTGTTCGGCGGGATGCCGCACGAAGTTCGTCGCCGACCCGGCCAAATACCTGGACAGGTCGAAGTCTCCCGCGCCCGAGGCGCCGGCAGGCACGATCTACACTTGCCCCATGCACCCGGAGATCCGGCAGGTGGGACCTGGCAGCTGTCCGATCTGCGGGATGGCGCTAGAGCCCGAACTGGTTACGGCGGATGCCGGTCCGAACCCTGAATTGGCGGACATGTCGCGTCGCTTCTGGGTGGGTCTGGCCCTCGCCCTGCCGGTGCTGGCGCTCGAGATGGGCGGCCACCTCTTCGACCTGCACCGCTGGATTTCCCCAGGCGTGTCCAGTTGGGTGCAACTCGCCCTCGCCACGCCCGTCGTGCTCTGGGCGGGCGCGCCGTTCTTCGCTCGAGGTTGGGCCTCCCTGAGGACCCGGAACCTCAACATGTTCACGCTGATCGCCATGGGGATCGGCGTGGCCTGGGCCTACAGCATGGTCGCGGTGCTGGCGCCCTCGGTATTCCCGCCGCAGTTCCGGAAGGACGACGGCACGGTGCCCATCTATTTCGAGGCCGCCGCAGTCATCACCGTGCTGGTGCTGCTCGGCCAAGTGCTCGAACTGCGGGCGCGCGAACAGACGTCCGGCGCGATCAAGGCGCTCTTGGACCTCGCGCCGAAGACCGCGCGGCGCGTCCGCGACGACGGGTCGGACGAAGAAGTCACGCTGGACCTGATCCAGGTCGGAGACCGGCTGCGCGTCCGTCCGGGCGAGAAGGTGCCGGTCGACGGCGTTCTGATCGAAGGCCGGGTCTCCATCGACGAGTCGATGGTCACCGGCGAGTCCATGCCGGTGACCAAGGAACCCGGCGCCAAGGTGGTCGGCGGGGCCATCAACAAGACCGGCTCCTTCGTCATGCAGGCGGAGAAGGTCGGGGCGGACACCCTGCTGTCGCAGATCGTCCAGATGGTGGCCCAGGCGCAGCGCAGCCGGGCGCCCATTCAGCGGATGGCCGACCAGGTTTCCGGCTGGTTCGTGCCGGTGGTGATCCTGATCGCCCTCCTGGCCTTCGGGGCCTGGGCGCTCTTCGGCCCGGAGCCCCGGTTCGCCTTCGGGCTCGTGGCCGCGGTGTCGGTGCTGATCATCGCCTGTCCCTGTGCCTTGGGCCTGGCGACGCCAATCTCGATCATGGTCGGCGTTGGCCGAGGCGCCCATGCGGGCGTTCTGATCAAGAACGCCGAAGCGCTGGAGCGCTTTGAGCACATCGACACCCTGGTGGTCGACAAGACCGGAACGCTCACGGAGGGGCGGCCTGCGGTCACCGTGATCCGGCCGACAGCGGGCCTGGACGAGACCGAAGCCCTGCGCCTCGCGGCCAGTCTCGAACGCGGCAGCGAACACCCTCTGGCGGACGCCATCGTCCGCGCAGCGCGCGAGCGCGGCCTCACCCTCGCCGAGCCGGACGGTTTCGACTCGCCGGTGGGCAAGGGCGTCCTGGGGCGCGTCGACGGCCGCAACCTCGTGCTGGGCTCCGGCAAGTTCCTCCAGGAGCAAGGCGTCGACACCGGGAGCCTTGACGCCGAGGCCGATGCGCTGCGAGCCGATGGCGCCACCGCGATCTTCATGGCGGTGGACGGTCGGGCGGCGGCGGTGTTTGCGATTGCGGACCCGGTGAAGGCGACAACGCCCGACGCCGTGCGCAACCTGAAGGCCGAAGGCGTCCGCCTGGTGATGATGACAGGCGACAATCGTACGACCGCGCTGGCCGTGGCCCGGAAGCTCGGGATTGACGAGGTCGAGGCCGACGTGCTGCCGCAGGACAAGGCCGCCGTGGTGCAGAAGTTCCGCTCCGAAGGCCGCAAGGTCGCCATGGCCGGGGACGGCGTCAACGACGCGCCGGCGCTGGCGGCGGCTGAAGTCGGGATCGCCATGGGCGCCGGCGCGGATGTCGCCATCGAAAGCGCCGGCGTGACGCTGCTCAAGGGCGACCTCCAGGGGATCGTGAAGGCGCGCCGGCTGTCCCGGGCCGTGATGCGCAATATCCGGCAGAACCTGTTCTTCGCCTTCGTCTACAATGCGGCCGGCGTACCCGTCGCCGCCGGGATCCTCTACCCGGTGTTCGGATGGCTTCTCTCGCCGGCGATCGCCGCTGCGGCCATGGCGCTTTCAAGCGTCAGCGTCGTCGCCAACGCCCTGCGGCTCCGGAACGTGAAGCTATAGGCCTGGCGCCCGGCGGCGGCTTTAGGCCGCCGCCGACCTGCCGTGGGCGAAGTGCTCGACCGCGTCAGTAACCATCCGGCGAACGCACCAGCGGGCATAGAAGGCGGCCAGCGCCGGCGCGCGGCGGCCCCACCCCCGCCGCGGGAGGTCGTAGTCGATCCAGACCTGCAGTCGTGTCCCGTCCCGCTCCGGCGTCAGTTCGAAACCCATCTCGTAAGCGCCGATGATGACCAGCCGTGGCTCCCCTGTGGTCCGCCAGACTTTGCGACGTGGCGGGTCCCGCTCCGTGACCACCTCGTCCACGAACAGCGACAGCCCGAAAGCCTCCCCGCCCATCTGGATGTGCGAGCCCACGACACGGCCCTTCCCGCCGTCGAATTCGTAGGTCATCCGCCCGCCGCCCATCATCATCGACGAGCGCTCCATGTGGGCTGCCAGGCGTGTTGGTTCGTCGAGCCGGTCAAACACCTCAGGGAGCGGCGCAGGTACGAATCCGCCCGCTTCGCGGCGCTGCGCGAAGGCTCCCGCGACTTCGGCAGGCTCCACCGCTTCGCCGCGATTGCAGCAGCAAGACTTGGGGGGCGTGGACGTCGGGCCGGTCATAGGTCCCTCCTTGATGCGTGTAACGCTAGAGTGCCGGGCACTCCCCGCCTTGACCTCGCGCAACCCTCTCAGCAGGGATCGTCCTCGCCTCCGCACTCGTCCTGGACAGTGGCTTTTCGCAGGAACGGCTCGGGCGCGAGCAAGACGGCGACGGTCAACCCGCCGCCGAGCAGCATCAGCAGCCATTCGCCCAGACCTGCTGCGAAGCCCGCCAGCGCCGACACCCAGACGGCGGCAGCCGTCGTGACCCCGTGGATGGTCCGACCGCACGCCGGATGCATGATGACGCCTGCGCCGATGAAGCCCACCCCCATGACGACGCCCTGAAGGACGCTGCTGATGACCCGCGCGTCCTCGCTGTGCAGTCGCATAGCGACGATTCCCGCCATGGCGCCGGCTGTGGAAATCAGCGCAAACGTCCGCGCTCCGACAAAGCGCGTGCGCCGAGACCGCTCGAGCCCGATGAGGAATCCCACCGCTGCGGCCAGCACCAGGCGGACGGCGACATCGGCTTCAGACATCGATCGCCTCCTTCCGCAGCGCCTCGGCCAGCAAAGGCGCGAGCGGTATCGCGTTGCTCGCGTGAGCCAGGCTGTCGGTGGACACGACCCGTTGCGAAACTTCTGAGACGACCTCAAAGGCGTCGCCACCGAAGACCGGGTGAACGACGGCGCAGACAGGCTTTGCAAAACCTAGCGCCATAAGGGCCTGCGCCGCCGCCGCCAGGGTTCGGCCGGAGGCGGCGATGTCGTCGATCAGGACGGGCGTTCGGCCCTGATAGATGGACAGATCGGGGAAGCTGATCCGGACCTCACGGTCGCCGAGCCGCTCTTTGCGCAGCACCACGACCGGAGCGCGGGCCACTGCCGCAACCTCCCGCGCCCACTGTTCGCTCTCGGCGTCAGGCCCGATCACCAGCGCACGCTCGACGTGGTCGCGGATCCAAGCGCCCAACAGGGGCGCCGCGTGCAGGGTCGCCGTCGGGATGGTGTAGATCTCCGACAGCGAGTGCACGCGATGGAGGTGCGGATCGACCGTGACCAGGAAGTCGAACAGCCTCGAGACCAGTCGGGCGAAGGTCCGAGACGTGACCGCCTCCCCGGACACGAACCGGATGTCCTGGCGCATATAGCCGAGGTAAGGCGCGACCAGCCCGACCCGAGTGGCGCCGAGCTCCCGCGCTGCGTCGGCGGCAAAGGCCAAGGACAAGAACCAGTCGTCCACGCGGGCGAGCGAGCAGATGAAAGCCACGTCCCGGCCGGCCGGATCGGAGACGAGCCGCACGTGGTGCTCGCCGTCGGGGAAACGCCGGGTCTCAAGGTCCCCGACCTCGCCGGCGCCACGCCTTGCGAGCGCGTGGGCCATGTCGTGACCGTCGCCAAGGGGCAGAAGCAGCCGCATCGTTCAGCCCTCCACACGTATGATGTCCGGCGTGGCGGCCGCGTACTCAAGCGCGTAGGCGAGTTCCCCGGGCGCCGCGGCGTGGACGGTGAGCAGCGGCTGCCCGCGCACGACGTCTTCATTCAGGCGCACGTGCAAATCGACACCGGCGGCCTTGGCGTCCGGCGCACCGGCCAGTTTGGCGAGACGCGCCAGGGTCCGATTGTTGATGGAGACGACCTTCCCGGCCGCAGGTGCAGTCAGGGCCTGCGTCAGGCTCGCCCGCGGCGGCGTGCGCAACCCACCTTGGGCTTCGCAGATGCGCTGGAATTTGGCCCAGGCGCGCCCGTCGAGAAGGGTCGCCGCCGCCAACCCGGCCCCCTCGCCCACAGCGGCTTGGCCGCCCCGCTCCAGGCACGCGCCCGCTAGCCGGCAGGCGCGCTCACGAAGGTCTTGGGGCGCCGAGGGCTCGTTCCGCAGCACGGCGAGCACGTCACGAGCCTCCAGCGCCGGCCCGATGCCCCGGCCAACGGGTTGCAGGCCGTCGGTCATCATGCAGGTCACTGTCACGCCGAGCGCAGCGCCAACTTGCGCGAAGCGCTCGGCTAGGGAGCAGGCGGCAACCTCTGTCCGCACCTTCGCGGTCGGCCCTACCGGGATATCGATGACGATGTGGGTCGATCCGGCGGCGATCTTCTTCGACAGCACCGAGGCGATGAGTTGCCCTTCCGTGTCGATGTCGAGCACGCGTTCCACACGGATGAGGACGTCGTCTGCAGGGCTGAGCTGGACCGCGCCGCCCCACACCAGGCAACCGCCCTCGCGATCGACGACGCGACGCATCTGCGTCACATCGAGCTCCACCGGCGCGAGGGTCTCCATGGTGTCGGCAGTCCCGGCAGGGCTTGTTATCGCCCGCGACGACGTCTTCGGCATCAGCAGGCCGTGCGCGGCGACGACCGCGACCACGAGGGGCGTTGTACGGTTGCCAGGCAGACCGCCGATGCAGTGCTTGTCCAGAACGAGTTGCGATGGCCAGGACAGGCGCTCGCCGACGCCGACCATCGCCCGCGTAAGATGCACGATCTCCTCACCGTCGAGCGGCAAGGCCGAACAGGCGGTGAGGAACGCGGCCAGATGCACATCGGTGTAGCGTCCCGCCGCGACGTCCTTGATCACTCCGTCGAAATCAGGGCCGCTCAAGCGTTGACCGTGGATCCGCCGACGCACGCTGGAGACCGACGCCAGCGGCTTCGGGTGGCGAACCTCGATCGCAGCGCCGTCGGCCACGCCCAGCCTCTGCCAAGCCGCCTCGCTAAGGCCCGCTTCGTTGGAGCCCAGAATCCCGTCGGACACCTGGTAGAGCGTCGCGAGGACCTCGCGGCCGTCCGCGACCAGCAGGACCTGGGACCGCGCTGAAAGCCCCTCCGCGCGGCACACATGGCAGTCGGCGCGCATCAGGACGATCGCGTCGTGCTGCGTGATCAGGCCCAGCCGACGGGCGATCACATGCGGCGCTGGCTTTGCCGGTTGGCTCACGTGAGCGTGTGGGTCTGGGCGTGCTCAGGGATGGTGCAGGCCCATCCCAGCTCGGCGGCAATGCGGTCCTGCAGCGCCCGCGAGGCGGAAGGTTCGCCGTGCACGATGAAGGTGCGGCGGGGCGGCGTTCCGAAGCCGGAGAGCCAGCGCATGATCTCGTTCGCGTCCGCGTGCGCCGACAGCATCGGCAGGCTGGAGACGTGCGCCCGGATCGGCACGAGCTTGCCGTGGATCTTCAGCTCGCGCGCGCCGGACTGGAGCGCCTCGCCCCGCGTGCCGGCGGCTTGATATCCGGCCAGCAGCACGGTGTTGCGCGGATCGGGCCCGTAGGCCTTGAGGTGATGGAGGACGCGTCCGCCGGTCGCCATCCCGCTGGCCGAGATGATCACCTTCGGCATGCTGTTCGACGAGAGCCGCTTAGACTCCTCGACGTCGCGAGTGTACGTGGCGACGCCACACGCGGCCCGACAGTCCTCGGCGGAGAGGCGATGATCCTTCGGGTGCCGGCAGAGCAGATCAGTGGCGTCGATCGCCATCGGACTGTCGAGGTAGATCGGCGTCAGCCGCAGTCGGCCGGCGGCCTTGAGGCGTGAGAAATGGTAGAGCAACTCCTGGGCCCGACCCACGGCGAAGGCGGGAATGACGACGGTCCCCCCGCGACGGGTCGTCTCCTCGACAACGTCTGCGAGCGCCTCGCCCGCGTCGACGGGAGCATGCAGACGATCACCATAGGTGGACTCCACCAGAAGGTAGTCCGCGTGCGGAACCGGCTCCGGGTCGGGCGTGATCGGGTCGCCGTAACGGCCGAGGTCGCCGGAAAAGACCACTTTGCGGCCGTCCCACGCGATCTCGGCGGTCGCGGCGCCGAGGATATGCCCCGCCGGGCGCAGCCGCAGACGCGCACCTGGCACGACTTCGAAGTCCGTATGGAAGGCGAGCGGCCGAAGCCGCTCGATGGCCCGCTCCGCATCGTGCTTCCCGTAGAGCGGTAGAGCCGGCTGATGCTTGGAGAAGCCATGCCGATTGGCGAACTCGGCGTCGCTCTCCTGGATCTTGGCGCTGTCTAGGAGCAGGAGTTCGGCCAAGTCCGCCGTGGCCGCGGTGCAGATCACGTCGCCGCGGAAACCTTCGCGGACCAGGCGTGGCAGGTATCCTGAGTGGTCGAGGTGCGCGTGCGTCAGCACAACGGCGTCGATCGACGACGGCTTGACCGGGAAGGGTTGCCAGTTGCGCTCCCGGAGCGGCTTCAAGCCTTGGAAGAGGCCACAATCGACGAGGACCCGCCGACCGCCGAGCTCGAGCAGATGGCGAGAGCCGGTTACGGTGCCAACGCCTCCGAATGAGGTAAGTGAGAGTCCTGGCATCGCCGCCCCTTCCTGTCCCTCCTTCATACGCAGCGGGATGCGCCGTCCCCTTGCGATGGATCAAGGCGAGCCGCGCGCCCGAGCTGCACCATGGCGCCATGGAGACAGCCTCGAAGATCGCCTGGTGGCGGCGACCTCTGACCCTGACGGCCGTTTCAGCGGCGTTGATCGTCGCGTTCTTCGTGGCGCGGGAGCATTGGCAGCACGCCCTTGGCTACCTGCCTTACGGCCTTCTGCTGCTTTGCCCGCTGATGCACCTGTTGCACCACGGGCATCATGGCGAGCGCTCGCCGCCCAACGCTCAGCACGACCATACGTCGAGGCCGCTCTGAGGTTCAGATCCTCGGCAGAAGGCGCGTTCCAGGCGCACGCCCGTCAGTGCGCCATCATCGCCATGTGGCGACAGCTCTCGGCACACTTCTGGCAAATCCCCGCACACCGCTGCATGGAGACGTCATCCGCGAAGCTGCGGCACTCACGAACGCAAGCGTCGCACAACCGGGCGCAGGCGTCGCAGAGGATGGCGTGCTGCGGCGACCCGCGCAGCAGCGAATTGGCGGTCACCTGACACATCTCAGCGCAATCCAGCAGGACGGCGATGTGGGACGCCGCCGCGTGCGGACCACCCCTGACCAGACAATGCTGAACGGTTTCCATGCAGGCCGTGTGACTCGCCACGCAATCTTGTGCGCATTCCTTGAGGCCCATCCCGCCCGTCGATGACGACTCTCGCGGCTGCGACCGGCCGACACCTGCGGCGCCGACGGTCGCCAGCACCACGCCCGCTCCGAGGAACGCCCGTCGGGCCGTCATCTTCTCCATTTCGCTCCTCCTTCAACCAGGAGCTTCAGTATGAACCCTACCAAGCGCCCGCAAAACGGGCGGGAGCCGCGCCGAAGCCGCACCACTCCCTGTAAGGCGTCCCTTTCACCCGCAAGGGCCACCTAGTCCACTACGCCGCTTCAGGCGGCCTTCCCCCGGCGCGCATCATGCGATTCGCTGCCTCCGTCAGCGGCAGGAGAGTGGCCATGCCTCCGGAACTCGCAGTCCAGACCGAGAGACGGACGTCGGTGCGGCGCACCATCCGCCGGACGGAACTGAGGCAACTCGTGCCCCTGGCCGACACGACGATCTATGAGCTCGAGCAGCGCGGGGAGTTTCCGCGGCGCTTCAATCTCACCGCCCGATGCGTGGTCTGGGACCTGGCGGAGGTCGAGGCCTGGCTAGATGACCGACGGCGAGCCTCCAACGCGGCGACGATCCAACGCGCGCCCGCTCCTGATGTTCGCCAGCGCAGGACCCGTCCCGTCAGACAGTAGCCGCGACCGGACCGATCTCCATCGAGGGCGGCAGCAGTTCCGGCTTGAACTTCCGCCCCTCCGCCCAGGCGTCGACCATGTCCGCCCACTGCTGGAGCATGTGGCGACGCTGCGGCTCATATTCAGCCTTGTTGTAGACGCCTCGGGACGAGTTGCTGTCCTCGTGCGCCAGGGCCTTCTCGATCCAATCGCGGTTGAAGCCGAGCTCGTTCAAGAGCGTCGAGCCCGTGCGGCGCAGGTCGTGCACCGTGAAGGGGTTGAGCGGCAGCCCCTGCTTCTTCGCCAGGTCCGCGACCGCCGTCGTCACCCGGTTGAATGTGGCCCGCGACATCGGCGCGTCGGCGTCGTAGCGCGACGGCAGCACGTACCGCGAATTTCCGGCGCAGGTCTTCAGCGCGATGAAGATGTCGAGGGACTGCTGGGACAGATAGACGTTGTGCGCCTTCGAACGCTTCATCCGCTCCTTCGGAATCGTCCAGACGCAGTTCTCGAAGTCGATCTCCTCCCAGACCGCGTCCTGCAGCTCGCTCTTCCGAACCATGGTCAAGAGGATTAGCTTGAGGCCCAGGCGGATCGTCGGAAGCGTGGGAAGGTGATCCAAGAGCCGCAGCATCAGCCGAATCTCGCTGGGGGACAGCGACCGATCGCGAGGCGTGAAGGTGGTGATCGACGCGGGCATCACCTCCTCCGCCGGGTTCTTCACCTTCTCGCCGTGCAGGATGGCGTACGCATAGACCAGCTTGACGATATCGCGGACGTGGATCGCCGTGGCCGGCGCCCCGCGCTCCTTCACCTTTGCGCATACGGCGCGCAGGTCATCCGGCGAGATCTCGTGCAATAGGCGGTTTCGGAACGTCGGTAGCACGTCGCGCTCGAAGATCGTCCGCCGCATGGCCCGCGTGCTTTCCGCCATGGGGGCCTGCTGAAGCCAGCGCTCTCCGAACTGTCCGAAGCTCTTCGCCTCCTGCAGCCGGCGTTTCTCCCGCTGCTTCTCCTGCGCCGGCGATTGCCCGTCGGCGACAGCGCGACGGGCGTCGAGGCACATCTCGCGCGCCCGCGCCAGCGAGAGACCCGACGGTCCGTACTTGCCGAGCGTCAGCGTCTCGCGTCGGCCATGCAGCCGATAGTCGTATCGGAAGGTGATGGCCCCTGACGGCGCCACGTGGGCGTACATACCGTCACGGTCACTGATTTTGTATGCTTTTCCCTGGGGTTTCAGGTTGCGCAGGGCCGTATCGGTCAGCATGAGATGGGGCTCGGAAATCGAGAATACCGTCACCCCTTTTCGGGGCGTCCGATCGACCCACTTCCACTTATTCTTCCGTGGCTTGGCCTCGAAAAAATACCGTCACAGGCCTCGAACAGATTGACGGTATGCGCGCTGACGGTACGAAGCAAGCGGCGCCGCTACCGTCAGCCGCACCGTCATAGGTTTCCGCTGCTCACCGATAGATGCCGATAGCAGTCGAGACGTTTCACGTTTTATTTCAACGGATTAGATCGCTAAAACGACCCTGACCGATAGTCCTCGAAGCCTATCGGATCATTCCCACTCGATCGTGCCAGGGGGCTTGGAGGTGACGTCGTAGACGACGCGGTTGATGCCGCGGACTTCGTTGATGATGCGCGTGGCGGCGCGGCCCAGGACCT
>CAZBXO010000027.1:0-9931 GCA_964495645.1 uncultured Phenylobacterium sp.
ACCACGCCGAGAGCGCGATAGCAGTCTTCCTCGGTGTCGACGATCACCCGGAAGGCGTAGATGTCGGAGAGTTGCGAGAAGCCGATCGACTTGCGCTGCAGCTTGCGCCAGATCGAGTAGGGGTGCTTCTCGCGGCCGAACACCCGCGCCGGGATGCCGGCGGCCTCCAGTCGGGTGGCGATCTCCTCACTGACCATCGAGACCGCCCCGCCCTGCTGCGCGCGCAGCGTCTCAAGGCGGCGAATGATGGCGTCGCGGCCCACCGGGTTCAGGTGGGCGAAGGCCAGCTCCTCAAGCTCCGTGCAGATGCGGTGGACGCCGATCGAGCGGGCGAGCGGTGCATAGATGTCCAGTGTCTCGCGGGCGATCCGCTCGCGCTTCGCCGGCTGCTTGATAAAGTTGAGCGTGCGCATGTTGTGCAGCCGGTCCGCCAGCTTCACCAGCAGGACGCGCACGTCCTTGGAGATCGCCAGGATGAATTTCCTGAGGTTCTCGGCCTGGCGAAGATGCTCCTGGGAGAGCTCCAGCTTGGACAGCTTGGTGACGCCCTCGACCAGCTCGGCAATCTCGCCACCGAACAGGTCCCGGATCTGCTGGGCCGTCGTCTCGGTGTCCTCGATGACGTCGTGCAGCAACGCCGTGACGATCGTTTCGGTGTCGAGCCGGTAGTCGGTCAGAATGCCCGCCACCTCGATCGGGTGCGCGAAGTAGGGATCGCCCGAGGCCCGCTTCTGGGAGCCATGGGCGCGCACCGCATAGACATAGGCGCGGTTCAGCAGCGCTTCGTCGGCCGTAGGGTCGTAGGAGCGGACCTTGTCGATCAGCTCGAACTGGCGAAGCATCCGCGGCCGCGCGGCCTTTGTGGCGGCCGCGCTGAGCTCTGGCTTCGGGTCGTCGACTGGGTGGTCTTGGCTGGTCGGAACGTCTGGGCGACGTTCCTCGTGCGGCTGAGGCGGGCCCGCCGTCTCGATGGAGAGGGGTTCTGCGCCTTCCGGGCTCAGTACCGCTCCTCCTGGCCGCCGTCGCGGTCGCTCTGCAGGGCGCGTACCAGTTCCAGTTCGCTCATCTGCATATGTGTCGGGTCAGCCAGCAGGGCCAGGGTCTCGGCCTCTTCTTCGGCTTCCGAACGCTCGTCGACGCGCTGCAGCGAGGCGATCACGCTCTCGCGGAGCTCTTCGCCGTCGACCACGTCGTCCGCGATCTCGCGCAGCGCCACGACCGGGTTCTTGTCGTTGTCCCGGTCGACCATGATCTGCGAGCCGGCCGAGATGGCGCGGGCGCGATGGGCGGACAGGAGCACGAGCGAGAAGCGGTTCGGCACCTTCTCGATGCAGTCTTCGACGGTGACGCGGGCCATTCGGAGGTCTCGGATACGGGGAGGATGAACCGTCGAAGATAGCTGGCCGACCCCGATTGTGCAATGCGGGATGCTACCGTGACCTGCGTGATCGAGGCCGCAGCCGGGCGCGCAGCAGCCCGCCGGCTGCTCCCGCTAGCCCGAGGAGCGGCGCTGCGGCGGCGCCGAGGCGAACTGTCGCCGCGCCCGAGCTCGCGGCAAGCTCGCCGAAGCCCGATGGCTGTGCGCCCTCCAGGCGGGCGACCAGGAACGTCCCACCGAAAGCGAGCGCGAACCAGCTGAGGGCTCCCGCCAGCAGCCCCCAGACCAGGCCGCGCCACCCGAAGCGGTAGGTCAGCCACCCCAGCGCCGCCGCTTCGGCGATCAGCACCAGTTGCAGCCATGGCGGCGCTGAACTGAACGTCATGCAGGCGTCGCGTCCTGCCCGACCGGGGCGGCGCCGGCCAGCACGGCGGCTGCGGTGTGGCGTGTCGGGTGCGTCCATCCTGGCGCGATCTCGGCCAGCGGACCCATGACGAACCGACGTTCATGCGCACGCGGGTGCGGAAGCGTCAGGCCGGGCGCATCCACCACGTCCCGCCCATGGGCGATGAGGTCGAGGTCGAGGATGCGGGGGGCGTTGCGGTCCTCGCTGCGGACGCGGCCGAAGGATTCCTCGATGGAAATGAGGGCTTTGAGCGTGGCCTCGGGCCCACCCTTCGCCTCGACAAGGGCGACGCCGTTGCGATACTCAGGACCATCCGGGTCGGGCCAGGCGGCGGAGCGCCACCAGCGCGACCTCTTTAGAACTTTCAGACCGGCCTGAGGAAAGCGCGTCAGGGCCTCTTCCAGCACCGCCTCGCACGAGCCGAAGTCACCGGCCAGGTTGCTGCCGAGCGCCACGACGACCGCCTGATCAAGGTCGAGGACCACGTTGATGACCTTCTATCCGACCGACCGCCTGGCGCTCTTCATCGACGGCGCCAATCTCTACTCTGCCGCCAAGTCGCTGGGCTTCGACATCGACTACCGCAAGCTGCTCGAGGAGTTCCGCAAGCGCAGCGTGCTGATCCGCGCCTACTACTACACGGCCCTGGTGGAGAACGAGGAGTACTCGCCCATCCGGCCGCTCGTGGATTGGCTCGACTACAACGGATACCAGCTGGTGACCAAGGCGGCCCGCGAATACGTCGACAGCCAAGGGCGCAAGCGATGGCGCGGCGACATGGACGTCGAGATCGCCGTCGACATGATGGAGATGAGCGCCCACGCCGACCACCTGGTGCTGTTCTCCGGCGACGGCGACTTCCGCGCCGTGGTCGAAGCGGTGCAGCGCAAGGGCGCGCGGGTGACGGTAGTCTCCACCGTGAAGTCGCAGCCGCCGATGGTGTCGGACGAGTTGCGTCGGCAGGCGGACAGCTTCGTCGACCTCTCGGACCTGGCGGACATCATCGGACGTCCGTCGCGCTTGCCGCGCTTCATCCAGGAGAGCCGCAGCCCGCAAGACACCGGGGCCGATGCCGACGTCTGACATTCCGCCGGAGGCGCCGCGGGACTGTCCGCTGTGCCCGCGGCTGGTCGCCTATCGCGAGGCCAACAAGATCTCCGTCCCGGGCGGCTTCAACGGCGCGGTGGCTTCGTTCGGCGATCCACAGGCGCGGCTGGCGGTCGTAGGACTGGCGCCCGGGCGCATGGGCGCGAACCGAACCGGCCGCCCCTTCACCGGGGATGGCGCGGGCTGGATGCTCTACGAGACGCTGCTGAAGACCGGCTTCGCGCAGGGCGTCTACGAGGCGCGGCCCGACGACACGCTCGAACTCGTCGACTGCATGATCACCAACGCCGTCCGCTGCGCCCCGCCGGGCAACAAGCCGGAGAGCTCGGAGGAAGCGACCTGCCGGCCGTTCCTGGCCGCGCGGCTGGCCGCCCTGCCCCGCCTGAGGGTTATCGTAACGCTCGGCGACGTCTCGCGGCGCAACGTGCTGCGCGCCCTGGGCCTCAAGGCCTCTGCTGGCGTCGCGGGCCATGGCGGCGAGTTTCCCGCTGGCTCCTACACCGTGCTGAACAGCTACCACTGCTCACGTCTCAACACGAACACTGGCCGGCTGACCGCCGAGATGTTCGAAGCCGTCTTTCTGCGCGCCCGCGCCCTGCTCGCGGCCTGACCGGAGTCTCCCCTTGCGTCCGATGCTCGCCGTGGCCCTCGTCCTCGCCCTCGCCGCGCCCGCCCACGGGGCGGCGCCCAAGGTCGACCCGGCGCTTCACGACCAGGCGCTGGAGATCCTGAAGCGGGGCATCGCCTTCCGGACCGTGAAGGGCGCGGATCAGGTCAAGCCGTACGCCGAGTACCTGAAGGGCGTGCTCGTCGAGGCCGGCTACAAGCCCGACGAGGTGACCATAGAGGCGCTGGGCGGCTCCCACTTCCTCGTCGCGCGCTACCCGGGGACCGATCCGAGGCGAAAGCCGATCCTGGTCGCGGCGCACATGGACGTCGTGGAGGCCAAGGCGTCAGACTGGACGCGCGACCCGTTCGCGCCAGTGATCGAGAACGGCGTCATCTACGGACGCGGCGCGACCGACAACAAGTTCGACCTCTCCATGGTGGTGACCCGGCTCGCCGACCTGCGCCGCAAGGGTTGGAAGCCCGGCCGCGACGTCATCCTGCTGTTGACCGGCGACGAGGAGACCGCCCAGACCAACGCCGCCGAGCTCGCACGCCGCTACAAGGACGCCGAACTGCTGCTGAACGTCGACGGCGGCGGCGGGGCGGTGCGCGACGGCAAGCCGATCGGCTACGGCATCCAGGGCGCCGAGAAGACCTACGCCGACTTCCAGCTGACCATCACCGACCCTGGCGGCCATTCGAGCCGGCCGACGCCGTCGAACGCGATTTACCGCCTGTCACGTGCGCTCGGCCGGATCGAAGCCCACCGCTGGCCGGCGATGTTCAACGACTTCACCCTGGGCGAACTCAAGGTCCGCGCCGGCCAGACCCCGGGCCCGCTCGGCGAGGCCATGAAGCGCATCGTCGCCGACCAGACGGACGCGGCTGCGCTTGAGACCCTGTCGCGCGACGTCGACTACGGGCCGATGCTGCATACCACCTGCGTCGCCACGATGCTCGCCGGCGGCCACGCCACCAACGCCTTGCCGCAGAAAGCCGAGGCCGTCGTGAACTGCCGCATCTTCCCCGGCGTCTCCTCCGAGAGCGTGCGCCAGACGCTGCTGCAGGTCGCCGACGAGCCCGGCCTGACAATGACCCGGATGGCCGACGGCGCCATCGACGCGCCGGCCTCCGCGCTGCGGGCGGATGTGCTGGCGGCGGTGACCAAGGCGGTCCGCGCCCGCTATCCGGACGTCCCGATCGTGCCCTCCATGGACTACGGCGCTTCGGACTCGATGTTCTTCCGCGCCGCCGGCGTGCCGGCCTACGGCGTCTCCGGCATGTTCGCCGAGACCGGCCAGTCGTTCATCCACGGCCTTAACGAACGCGCGCCGCTCGACACCCTGGACGGCGCCCTCGTCCACTACGACATCCTGTTGCGCGAGCTGGGGAAGTAGCGGCGTCAGCCGTCCGGGCTCGACGCGACGGCCGAGCTTCGCTGTGATGGCGCGCCGCGCGCGGCGCATCTCGGGGGAGCTTCCATGTCCGTTTTCATCCGCCAGTTCCATCGCTGGACGTCGATGGTCTTCATGTTGGGCGTCATCGTGAACACCGTCGTGATCTTCGGGATGGGCAAACAGCAGCCGCCCTACTGGGTCTACATGCTGGCGCTGATCCCGCTGTTCGTGCTGATGCCGACAGGCATCTACCTGTTCGTGCTGCCCTACCTTCGACGCCGAGCCTAAACCGGCGCCCAGTACTCGTAACGCCAGGCCTTCACGAAGCCGGCGCGGCGGTAGAGCGAGCGGGCCGTCTCGTTGGCCTCCAGGACCTGCAGGAAGGCGCGGCTGAGACCCCGGGTCGTGGCCGCATCGGCCAGGGTCGCCAGGATGGCGCCCGCGTGGCCCCGGCCGCGGGCGTTCGGATCCGTGCGCATGCCGTGGATCGAAAGCCATCCGTGACCGAAGCCGCCCGCCCCGACGGCCAGCGCCCGGCCCGTCTCGCGCACACTGGCGAACACAGAGCCCTCGGCGCGGCTGAGATTGCGGATGCGGTGCGCGCCGTCGACCGGGTCGAATCCCTCGCCCAGGAAGACGCCGCTCCAGATGCTGTCCGGCTGATCGGCGGTATGGGTGCGCGCCGCCGTCAGGCCCGCCATGGCCGAGACGTCGCCGACCTTCACCAACGTGGCGGTGTCCGGCGCAAAGCCCCGCGAGCGCAGCACGTCCTGCAGGGCGGCCATGCCGGGGACGTCGGCGACGCGGTAGATCGGCGGGTAGCCGCGGGCGCGGTAAAGAGCGTCGATCTCGTCGAGGACGGCGGCGTCGGGAGGCAGGTCATGCCGGAGCGGCGCGGCGCTACGGGCCCGCCCCAGCGTTCCGCTGTCGATCCCGACCAGGAACTCGCCGATTTCGTGCGTCTCGTCGGGCGCGACCGAGGCCGCCGTCGCCCGCTCGATCGTCTCGACGTCCGCTGGGCTCACCCCTTGTCCCGCATCAGCCGGGCCTTGTCTCGCTGCCAGTCCCGCGCCGCGGCGGTCTCGCGCTTGTCGTGGATCTTCTTCCCCTTGGCGAGCGCCACCTCGAGCTTCGCCAGTCCCTTGTCGCTCCAGTAGAGCTTGGTCGGGATCAGCGTCAGGCCTTCGCGCTGAACGGCGCCGATCAGCCGGTCGATCTCGCGGCGCTTGAGCAGCAGTTTCCGGTGCCGCCGGGGCTCGTGATTGAAGTACGGACCGGCCTGCGTGTAGGGCGGGATGTCGGCGTTCACCAGGACGATCTCGTCGCCTTCCACCGCCGCATAGCTCTCGGCGATGTTGGCCTTGCCGTTGCGCAGGCTCTTCACCTCGGACCCGGTGAGCGCCAGGCCCGCCTCGAAGGTCTGTTCGAGGAAGTAGTCGAACCGCGCGCGGCGGTTCTCGGCGATCAGCTTGCCGGCCATCAGGCCAGTCCCGCGACCTTCATGGCGGCCAGCACCTCGGCGCGGGCGGCCTCGGAGCACGGCGCCAGCGGCAGGCGTACCTCGTCGGAGCAAAGGCCCAGCTGCGCCATGGCGAACTTGGTGGGCGACGGCGAGGAGTCGGCGAAAAGCGCCTTGTGCAGCCGGATCAGCTTGTCCTGTGCCGCCAGGGCTCCGGGCCACCGCCCCGTGAGCGCGTCGTTGAACATATTGGCGCAGGCCTCGGGCGCGACGTTGCAGGTCACCGAAATACAGCCGTGGCCGCCGTGCGCCAGGTAGCCCAGGGCGCCGTCGTCGTTGCCAGAGAGCATGATCCAGTCGGGACCGCAGTCCAGCCGCTGCAGGCTGGCCCTCGCCAGATCGCCGGTGGCGTCCTTGATGCCGACGATGTTGGGCAACTTCGAGAGCCGCGCCAACGTATCGTTGGAGATGTCGGCGACCGTCCGGCTCGGCACGTTGTAGACGACGATCGGGATGTCCACGGCGTCATGGATCGCCTTGTAGTGGAGGTACATGCCCTCCTGGCTCGGCCGGTTGTAGTATGGAGCCACCACCAGGACGGCGTCGGCGCCGGCCTGCTTGGCGTGGCGCGTCAGCTCGATGGCCTCGGCCGTCGAATTCGACCCCGTGCCCGCCACGACAGGGACCCGGCCGCCTGCGGTCTGGACGCACAGGTCGATGACGCGGCGGTGCTCCTCATGGCTGAGCGTCGCCGACTCGCCCGTGGTGCCGACCGGGACCAGGCCGTGCACGCCGCCGGCGATCTGGCGCTCGACGAGAGCCACGAAAGCTTTCTCGTCCACGGCCCCGTCGCGGAACGGCGTGACGAGGGCGGGAAGGACGCCCCGGAGCTTGATCTCGGACATGTGATGCAAAAGGCCGTGAGGATGCAGCTTGTTGTCGCTGCGTTCAGATTTGCCGGGACAATATGGTGGGGTGGGCTTAGCCCGCAATCCGAATCCATCCCTTCTCGAGTCGGGGGAAAGATTGGACTTCAGGCTGCGTAACGCATTCCTGGCCGGCGCCGCCATTCTCGTGGCCACCACAATGGCGCGCGCCCAGCCGGCGGACGATCCGATCGGCGACCTGCTGTTCAGCCCCCCGCCCCCAGGCTCGGACAAGCCAGCCGCGCGCCAGTCGGTGCTCCGGCCGCTGTCGCCCACCGATCAGGCGATCTTCGCCCGCGGCCTGAACGCCGCTCGCCGCGGCGGGATCAGCGAAGCCCGCGCCGCCATCCAGGACCTCAGCGATCAGGTCGCGCGCAAGGCGATCGCCTGGGCCCTGGTCGACACCAGCGCCGAGTCCCTCGGCTTCTACGACGTGGATCAGGCGCGTCGCGAGCTCGCGGGCTGGCCGCGCGCGTCCCGCCGGCAGGCCGCAGCCGAGCGACTGCTCGAGGCTTCCGGCAAGGCGCCGGGCGACGTCGTCGCCTGGTTCGCCGGGCAGGAGCCTGGGACGGCGCAAGGCGCCATGGCGCTGGCCAGCGCCTACCGCTCGCTCGGCCGCCAGGCGGAAGCCACCGACCTCGTGCGTCGCTGGTGGCGCGGCAAGAGCTTCGAGTCCGATGTCCAGCGGACAATGCTGTCGCGCTTCGCCGATGTGCTGACGATGGACGACCACGTCCGCCGCGCCGACATCCTCCTGTACGGCGCGCAAGGCCCGGCCGCCCGCGACATGATCGAGATGCTTCCGGCCGAGCAGCAGCCGGCGGCCCTGGCCCGCATCGCGCTGCGCGCCGACGCTCGCAACGCGAGCGACCTGTACGAGGGGCTGTCCCCGGATCAGCAGGCGAGCCCCGGCGTCGCGTTCGAACGCTCGGCCTGGCTGCGCCGCAAGGGGCAGGAATCGGACGCGGCCGCGCTTCTGGCGTCCTATCCGCGCGAGGTGGTCACGCCCGAGCAGGCCGATCGCATCTGGGCGGAGCGCAAGCGCCTGGTGGCCACTGCGATCAAGGCCAACGACTGGCGCGGCGCCTACCAGGCGGCCGCAAACTCGGGTCTTACCGAGGGCTCCGACGCGACCGACGCGGAGTTCTACGCTGGATGGATGGCGCTCTCGAAGCTCAACGACCCCGTGGCTGCCGGCCGCCACTTCGCCGCGATCGAGCGCATCGGGACGTCGCCGATCACCCGCGGCCGCGCGTTCTACTGGATGGGCCGCGCCGCCGAGGCGCGTGGGGACCGCAGCGCCGCAAGCGGCTTCTACAGCCACGGTGCTCAGTACAACACCACCTTCTACGGCCAGCTCGCGGCCGAAAAGATCGGCCTTTCACTGGTGCTGCCCAGGGACCCGCAACCGTCATCCGAGGACCGCGCGCGCTTCGAGAGCCAGTCGGTCGTGCAGGCGATGCGGTTGTTCGCCGACCAGGGCTATCGCGACCTCTTCCGCGTCTTCGCCCTGCACCTCGACGACACGGTGCCGACGCTGACCGAAGCAGCGCTGCTGATCGATGTGATCCGCGAGTTCGGCGACCAGGACACCTCCATGAAGGCGGCGCGGGCCGCCGCCCAGCGGGGGCTGATCCTGGCCGACCGCGGCTATCCCTACCGCACCGCGCCCGACGTCGCCGGCGCGCCGGAGCCCGCGCTGGTTCTCGGCGTCACCCGTCAGGAGAGCGGCTTCGATCCTGGGGTGCGTTCGAGCGCGGACGCGCGGGGCATGATGCAACTCCTCCCCAGCACCGCGCGCGTCGTCGCCCGCAAGGTCGGCCTCGGCTATTCCGCACCGCGCCTCTATGAGGCCGAGTACAACATGCAGCTGGGTTCGGCCTACCTGGGCCAGATCGTCGACCGGTTCTCGGGGAGCTACATCATGGCCGCGGCCGGCTACAATGCCGGTCCGGGCCGCCCGGCGCAGTGGATCAACACCTGCGGCGACCCGCGCGCGGGCTCGACAGACCCGCTCGATTTCATCGAATGCATCCCCTTCTCCGAGACGCGCAACTACGTGATGCGGGTCATGGAGAACATGCAGGTTTACCGCGCCAAGATGAATGGCGGCCGGGCTCCGATCACCCTATCGGGCGACCTGAAGCGCGGCGGCTACAGCTACGCCGGCGGCGTACAGACGGCCAGCTCCCCCTAGACGGTCCCCGGCCTCGTCCGCAGCCAGGCGATCACGAACAGGACCGCGATCACGCCATCGATGGCCGAGAAGGCGGCGATCTGGGTGTCCGCGCGCCCGGCCAGGAAAAGCGGCCAGGCCGAGGCCGGAAAGCTCACCTTCTCGACGATCGAAGGCAGCATGAGCAGCCGGTGCTTCGCCGGATCGCGTCCGATGATCAGGAACACGAACTGGAAGGCCAGCGCCACGCCCAGGAATCCGTAGAAGAACGCCGGCTGCGCCAAGGGCGCGCCGCCGCCGGCCATGTTCTCGAGGAAGTACTGAGGCGTCACCGCGATCAGGCCATAGACGCCGGCGATCGTGAACACCCACTTGGCGAATTTCATGCACGGCCCTCCCCAGAGCGGAGCCGAGCTTAGGCGTGGTCAGTTCCGCGCAAAAGAAAATCCCGCCGGCCAGGGACCGGCGGGATA
>CAZBXO010000027.1:10031-31541 GCA_964495645.1 uncultured Phenylobacterium sp.
GCCGTCGCGGCGAGCAACATTCCAGTTTTCATGAGAGACCCCCACTGTACTGCGCCACTGAACTCGCCGGCGGGCGCCTCGGGGCAAGGGAGGCGCCCGCCGGGAACTCATCATCCCGGACTGGGATGGACTACCTTTGGATAGGTATCGAACCTGACCGTTCGATAAAGGCGATTCCCCTGAGAGGCGACCTCAGTCGATCACCAGCCCGTTCAGCAGGCCATCCAGGGTGACCTGGATCAGATCGTCACGGTCGGCCCAGGCGAAGTGCGGGCGGGTGATGATCATCGCCACCAGGCCGTGGCACGACAGCCAGAGCGCCTGGGCCGCGGAGCGCGCATCCCCGGTGCGCAGGCGACCGACGGCGGCGATCTCACGGACCACACCGGCGAAGACGTCGTAGCAGCGCTGGCTGATCTCGGCGGTCGCATGCGGCATCGGCTCGGCGCCCGACGGGCGGCGCGTGCAGTACACCAACTGGTAGGCGTTCGGATGCTCCAGGCCCCAACGGGTGTAGGCCTCCAGGATCATGCGGGTGCGGACCACCGGATCGACCGGACGCACGGCGATCTCGGCATTGCGGGCGAGCAGCTCCTGAAAGGTGCGCTCGCAGATCTCCATCAGGATGCAGGCCTTGTCCTGGAAGTGCATGTAGAGCGCCGTGGACGAGACCCCCACCTCGTCGGCGATCTTGCGAATGGTGGCGCCCTCGTAGCCTTCCGCGACGAAGATGCGCTCGGCGGCCTCCAGGATCTCCGCCCTGCGCAGATGTCCGTCGCCCTTGGCCTTTCGTGCTGTCTTGCGCACGGTCGCTTCGACTTCGGTCATCGACACTCCCCCAAACCAACCACCGTTAGCGGACCGCAATTCCGCAACTGTGACAAGTCGATACAAGCAAAAACCGTATTCCCTGACGGTGGGGCGGACTGGACGGCGCCCCAGGCTTCGGCTTCAAGGCGGCCATGAGCCCGCCCACCGTCGCCGACGCGCCCGGCGTGATGCGCACCGAAGGCTGGAGCGACTACGCGCTGCTCGACTCGGGCGACGGCCGGAAGCTGGAGCGGTACGGGCCCTACCGCGTCGTGCGGCCGGAGCCGCAGTGCCTCTGGCGGCCGCGCGATCCCGCGGCCTGGCCCAGCGCCGACGCCGTGTTCGATCCAACTGACGAGGAGGACGCGGGGCGCTGGCGGTTCTCCGGTCCGCACGAGGAAGCCTGGCCGCTGACCTGGGGTAAGGTGCAGTTCCTGGGCCGTTTCACGGCCTTCCGGCATCTCGCGTTCTTCCCGGAGCAGGCGGCGAACTGGGCCTTTCTGGACGGAGCGGTGCGCAGAGCTGGCGGACAACCGCGCGTGCTTAACCTGTTCGGCTACACCGGCGTCGCCAGCCTGGTGATGGCCGCCGCCGGCGCCGCGGTGACCCATGTCGACGCCTCAAAGAAGGCGGTGGGGTGGGCGCGGGAGAACGCCGCGCTGTCCGGCCTCGACGACCGCCCGATCCGCTGGATCGTCGAGGACGCCCGGCGCTACGTGCAGCGCGAGAGCCGCCGCGGGTCGAAGTACGAGGGGATCATCCTGGACCCGCCCAAGTACGGCCGCGGCCCGGGTGGAGAGGTCTGGCGACTGTTCGAGGACCTGCCGGAGCTTGCGCGCCTCTGCGGCGAACTTCTCTCGGAAAACGCCCGCTTCCTGGTGCTCAACGCCTACGCCGAGCGCATCTCCGGCGCGGCCCTGGCCGGCCTGCTTGCCGAGGCGCTGAAGGACCGCGGCGGCGCCATCGAGTGGGGCGAACTGGCGCTCGTCGAGGACAGCCGCGAGCGGCAGGTCGGCATGAGCTTCTATGCCCGGTGGCGCGGGTGAGCGCGCGGACGGTCACCTCGTTGACCAATCCGACGGTCAAGGCCGTGCGCGCCCTGCACATGCGCAAGGAGCGCGACCACACGGGCCTGTTCGTCGCCGAGGGGCTCAAGGCGGTGACCGAGGGCCTGGAGACCGGCCACACGCCGCGCATCCTCCTTCATGGCCCGGACGCGGCCGGTCACCCGCTGACCAGCAAGGCGATTGCTGCGACCCTGGCCTCGCGTGGCCAGGTGCTCGAGGTGACGGCCGACATCCTCGCCAAGGTGTCCCGGCGCGACAATCCGCAGGCCGTGGTGGGCGTGTTCCCGCAGGTGTTCCGGCCGCTGACGGCGATCGAGCCCGGCCCGGCCGGCTGCGTCGTGGCGCTCCACCGGGTGCGCGATCCCGGCAACCTCGGGACGATTGTGCGCACCGCCGATTCCGCCGGCTGCGGCGGCGTGGTCCTCGTGGGCGAGTGCTGCGACCCCTACGCCGTCGAGGCGGTGCGCGCGACCATGGGCTCGATCTTCGCCGTGCCGCTCGCCAAGGCTTCCGAGGCTGAGTTCGCCGCCTGGTGCGCAGCTTGGACGGGCTCGGTCGTCGGCACGCTGCTCTCGGCCGAAACCGATCACCTGGCCGCCACCTACCGCAAGCCGGTCATCGTCCTGATGGGCAACGAGCAGCAGGGCCTGACGCCCGAGATGGCCGCCCTCTGCGACCTCAACGTGAAGATCCCCATGCGCGGCCGCGCCGACAGCCTGAACCTCTCGGTGGCCACCGGGATCATGATCTACGCGGTGACCTAGGTCCCGCGCGGCTTGGCGCGGGTGGTGGGCGTTGCGGCGGCGGGGTCTTCCGGCCAGACGTGCTTGGGATAGCGGCCTCGCATCTCGGTGCGGACGTCCTTCCAGCTGCCCTTCCAGAAGCCCGGCAGGTCCTGTGTCGTCTGGATCGGGCGGTGGGCCGGCGACAGCAACGATAGGATCAGCGGGCGGCCGCCCACGGTCGGGTGGTCGGCGAGGCCGTAGACCTCCTGCACGCGCACGTCCACGCGCGGACCGGCGTCAGCGGCGTAGTCGATGGCGAAGCTGTTGCCGGTGGGCGCGGTCCAATGAGCCGGCGCCTCGGCCTCCAGGCGGCGCTGCTGGTCCCAGGGGATCAGGCTGCGGAGCGCGCCGTCCAGCACGTCCGGGCGCAGGGCCGAGAGGCTGCGGACGCCCGTCAGGATCGGCGTCAGCCACTCGTCCAGGCGGGCCAGCAGGACGTTGTCAGAGAGTTCGGGCCACTCCAGGAAAGCCGCGCGCTGACGCAACGATCGGGCGGCATCGCCCCACGGCAGCGCATCCAGCCCATCCCGACGGACGCGGTCCGCCAAGGCCCGGGCGATCAGCGCCGGATCGGGATCGTCGTCGATGGTCTCGCGGACGGTGAGCCGGCCCAGGCGGACGATGCGCTTGGCCCGCAGGCGGCCGCCGCCGCTTTCCTCCAGGCGGTCCTCGATCTCGAACTGATCCGCGAACGCGGCGAGCTCGGCGGGGTCCAGCGGCGCGGCGAGCAGGATGCGGTCGCGGCTTGCGCCGCCGCCCAGTTCGGCGACCGCCAGCCAGGCTTCCCGCGTCAGCGCATCGGTGGGCTCCACGAAGGCGCCGCGGCCGGTGACCAGTTGGAACTCCCCCTGCCCGCCCCGGGCCTTGGCGACACGCTCGGGGTAGGCGAAGGCCAGCAGGAGACCGTCCGAGAGCGGCTGACGCGTCCCCAGCCGCCCGGTGAGGCCGGCCCAACGGTCGGCCAGCGCCTTGGCGTCGCGAGCGCGCGGACTCCTGTCACGCTCCAGGCCATCCAGGCGATGGCGCAGGTCGGCGTCGCGGCCGCCGAGGTTGCGCTCAGTGACGAGGGCGGCGATCCGGGCCGCGCGCCGGGCCTGGCCGGTCTCGGCCGCCTTCAGCACCATGTGCGCCAGCCGTGGGGCCAGGGGGAACTCGGACAGCGCCCGGCCGTGAGCCGTCAGCACGCCGTCATCGTCCAGCGCCTCCAGGCGGCGCAGCAGCGCACGGGCTTCGGCGAAGGCGGCGGCCGGCGGCGGGTCGAGGAAGGCCAGGTCGGCAGGGTCCTTGGCGCCCCAGCGCGCCAGGTCGAGGGCGAGTCCGGAGAGGTCGGCGTCGAGGATCTCAGGGTCGGCGTAGGCCGGCAGCGCACGCGTCTCGGCCTCGTCCCACAGCCGGTAGCAGACGCCGGGCTCAGTGCGTCCGGCGCGGCCGCGGCGCTGGTCGGCGGCGGCGCGGCTGACCCGGACCGTGGCCAGACGGGTCAGCCCGCTCGCCGGGTCGTAGCGCGGCACGCGCGCCAAGCCGCAGTCGACCACCACGCGGACGCCCTGGATGGTCAGGCTGGTCTCGGCGATCGAGGTGGCCAGTACGACCTTCCGGGTCCCGGCCGGAGCCGGCTCGATGGCGCGGTCCTGGTCGCGCGGATCGAGGGCGCCGTAGAGCGGCGCGATATCCACCCCCGGCCGCGGCCGCTCCCGCAGGCGCTCGGCGACACGCAGGATCTCGCCCTGCCCCGGCAGGAAGACGAGCAGGCTGCCGCTCTCCTCCCCAAGCGCGCGCTCGACGGCGCGCACCGCGGCGTCCTCGATCCGCGCGGCGGGATCGCGACCGAGGTGACGGGTGTCGACCGGGAACATGCGACCCTGGCTCTCGACCACCGGAGCCTCGTCCAGCAGCCGCGCCACGGCCGCGCCGTCGAGAGTCGCCGACATCACCAGCAGCCGAAGGTCGTCTCGCAGCAGGCGCTGGGCGTCGCGAGCCAGCGCCAGGCCGAGATCGGCGTCCAGGCTCCGCTCATGGAACTCGTCGAAGACCACGCAGGCGACGCCGGCGAGCTCCGGGTCGTCCAGAATCCGGCGGGTGAAGACGCCCTCGGTGACCACCTCGATCCGGGTGCGCGCCGACATCCTCGACTGCATGCGCACGCGGAAGCCCACGGTCTCGCCGACCGCCTCGCCCAGCGTCCGGGCCATGCGCGCGGCGGCGGCGCGTGCTGCGAGGCGCCGGGGCTCGAGGACGACGATCCGGCCATCGCCGACCCACGGCTCAGCCAGCAGTTCGAGGGGGACGACGGTGGTCTTGCCAGCGCCTGGCGGGGCCACAAGCACGGCGGCGCTACGTTGCCGCAGCGCCGCCTTCAGGTCCGCAAGAACGTCCTGGATCGGCAGCATCGCGCCGCCGATGCACGCTCAGCCTTGGCCCTCAGGGTCTTCGCCGACCCGGTGCGGCAGCTCGCGAGGCTCGCCCTCACCGCCGGTGACCAGAATACCGCGCCCAAGCTTCGAGGCGCGGATCCCGTAGACGAAGTACACGACGATGCCGATCACCAGGTAGATCAGGAAGAAGTTCCGCGTGTTCTCCGTCGACATCAGGCTGAGCAGCAGGATCAGGCACATGAGCGCGCCGAGGATCGGGACGACCGGGAAGAGCGGCGTACGGAAGGGACGCGCCAGCCCCGGGTCGCTTCGGCGCAGGTAGATGACGGTGATGCAGACCAGCGCGAAGGCGGAGAGCGAGCCGACGTTCGACAGGTCCGCCAGCGCGTCCAGCGACAGGAAACCCGCCGCAAGCATGGCCGCAGCGCCGACGATCAGGGTGTTGATCCACGGCGTCTGGAAAGTCTTGTGCACGCTGGCGAGCGCGCTGGGCAGCAGGCCGTCGCGGCTCATGGTGTAGAACACCCGCGTCTGGCCGTAGAGCAGCACCAGCATCACCGACGACAGACCGGCGATCGCGCCGATCTTCACCACGAAGGCGAACCAAGGCAGGCCCATCTTGTCGGCCGCCAGGGCGATCGGAGCCGGCACGTCGAGATCGGCGTAGGGCACGATCCCGACCAGCACGCCGCACGTCAGGATGTAGAGGATCGTGCAGACCGTCAGCGAACCCAGGATGCCGATCGGCATGTCCTTGCCCGGATTGCGGGACTCTGCGCCGGCCGTGGAGACCGCCTCGAAGCCCAGGTAGGCGAAGAAGATCACCGCGGCGGCGTGGATCACGCCGCCCAGTCCATACTTGTAGGTCGTGTCGCCCGTGATGGTCTCGCCGAGCGCGCGCCCGATCTGGCTCCAGATGTCACCCGGGGTGCCCGGCGGCCGGGCGGGGATCTCCGCGGGCACCAGCGGCGACAGCTGCGCCATGTCCATGTAGCGGAAGCCGATGACGATGAAGAGCAGGACGACCGTCACCTTGATGGCGACCACGATGTTGTTGACCGTCGCGGATTCCGTCACGCCGCGGACGAGCAGCAGCGTCACGAGGCCGATCACCACGAAGGCCGGCAGGTTCATCGAGCCGACGCCGATGACATTGCCGGCGTGATCCTTCACCTCCACGCCTGGGGCGGCCTGTAGCGCTGCGGGTATGTGCACCCCGAGGTCGTTCATCAGACTGACGAAGTAGCCCGACCAGCCCACCGAGACCGTGGACGCCGCCAGGCCATACTCGAGCACCAGCAGCAGACCCATCACCCAGGCCGCCCCCTCCCCGAGCGACGCATAGGTGTAGGAATAGGCCGAGCCCGAGACTGGCAGCGCCGCCGCCAGTTCGGCGTAGCAGAGCGCCACGAAGGCGCAGAGCAGGCCGGTGATGACGAAGGAGATCATGATCCCGGGCCCGGCGAACTGCGCTGCGGCGCGGCCGGTCAACACGAAGATGCCGGTCCCGATGATGCAGCCAATGCCCAGGAGGACGAGGTTGATGGCGCCGAGCGAGCGCTTCAGCTCGCTGTGCTCGTGCTCCGACTGGATCTGTCCCACCGACTTGCGCAGGAAGATGCGCGCGATGCCATTCGCCATACGGCTGGCTCCCCATGATTCTGCCCGCTGTCGGGCTTGGCGGGGACGCTACCCGTGGGACGCCCCGCGAGCAATCGCCGCAGCCGCAGGGTGGTTTCCCTTCCCTTTTCCAGGTCGAAACACGATCATAAGCCCCGATGAACGCTCCGAATCCGCCGCTGCCGATCCGCGCCGTCGTGGCGCCGGTCACCCCGCTGCAGCAGAACTGCACGATCGTGTGGTGCGCGAAGACCAACAAGGCCGCGGTGATCGATCCGGGCGGCGAGGTCCCGCGCCTGCTCAAGGCGCTCGAGGACAAAGGCCTGACGCTGGAGAAGATCTGGGTCACCCACGGCCACCTCGACCATGCCGGCGCCACCGCTGAGCTGAAGGAGAGAACCGGCTGTCCGATCGAGGGGCCGCACCCGGACGACCGCTTCTGGATCGACCAGATCGAGGAGTCCGCCGCCCGCTGGGGCATGCCCGGCGCGCGGGGCTTCACACCCGATCGCTGGCTGCAGGACGGCGACCGCGTGCAGCTCGGTGAAACGGAGTTCGAGGTCTACCACTGCCCCGGCCACACGCCTGGCCACGTGATCTTCTTCCACCGCGGGGCCCGCTTCGCCCAGGTCGGCGACGTGCTGTTCCAGGGCTCGATCGGCCGCACGGACTTCCCGCGCGGCAACTACAAGGACCTGATCGACAGCATCACCGGCAAGCTCTGGCCGCTGGGCGACGACGTCGCCTTCGTGCCCGGCCATGGGCCGATGTCCACCTTCGGCCAGGAGCGCAAGACCAATCCGTTCGTCGCAGACGAGGTGCTGGCCGAGTGACCACTCCGTTTCACCTGAGACATCCGACCGTTACGGCCCGCGACGATGTTCGCCGGCATGGAGACCCATGCTGACATGCCCGGCGCCGGCGCCCGCATCCTGATGGTCGACGACGACCCGGGCATCCGCGATGTGGTGTCCGACTTCCTGGGCCGACATGGCTACAAGGTCGAGACCGCCGCCGACGCCCAGGAGATGGAGCGGGTGCTGGAGCGCGGCCCGGTGGACCTGATCGTGCTCGACGTCATGCTGCCGGGCGAGGACGGGCTGGCCGTCTGCCGCCGCCTCACCACCACCGAGACGGCGCCGCCGATCATCATGCTCTCAGCCATGGGCGAGGACACCGATCGCATCGTGGGTCTGGAGCTGGGCGCCGACGACTACCTGGCCAAGCCCTGCAATCCGCGCGAACTGCTGGCCCGCGTGCGGGCTGTGCTGCGCCGCTCGGAGCAGCGGGCCACCGGCGGGGCGCTTGGCGCGGGCCGCGAGTTCGCCGGCTGGCGGCTCGATCTCGTGCGCCGCGAGCTGCGCTCGCCGCAGGGCGTGGTCGTGAACCTGTCGTCCGGCGAATTCTCGCTGCTCCGCGCCTTCGTGGAGCGGCCGCAGCGGGTTCTCACCCGCGACCAGCTGCTGGAGTTCGCCCGGGGGCCCGATAGCGACGCCTTCGACCGGGCCATCGACGTGCAGATCAGCCGCTTGCGGCGCAAGCTGGACGACGGCGGCGGCGGGCACGACCTGATCCGGACGATCCGCAACGAGGGCTACATGTTCACCGCCAAGGTGAAGCGCACGTGAAGCCCGACGCCCGCCCGACGGTCTCGCTGTTCGTCCAGCTGCTGTCCCTGACGCTGATCAGCCTGGTGGCGGCCTGGGCGATCAGCTTCATCCTGCTGATGCAGCTGCCGCCACCGGCGCCGGACTTCTACCGGCTCTCCGAGATCGAGCGCGTCTTCCGCGGCCAGAGCCAGACGTTCACCGAGCGCCACCCCCTGGTGACGAAGACGAGCGCCAAGCCGCCGGGACCTGAACTGCAGGGCCGCACCGTCCCGATGATCCGGGCGAAGCTGGCGCACGACCTCGGCGTACCCGCCGCCAGCGTGGTGATCGCTGGCGAGCGCGGCCCGCTGTCAGACCGCCGGGTCGGCCGGATCATCCGCGAGCGGATCACGCGCGCCAACATCCGCGAGGAGCACTTCCTCATCGAGCCGTTCAGGGTCGGCGTTCGCCAGGCCGACGGACGCTGGCGCGTCGTTGGCCCCGCCCCCGGCGTCGGCCTCACGGACTGGCAGCAACGCCTCATCCTGTGGTTCGTACTGTCCGCCGTCGCCATGACGCCGATCATCTATGTCTTCGCCCGCCGGCTCTCGGCGCCGATCAAGGTGTTCGCCGACGCCGCCGAGCGGCTCGGCCGCGACCCGACCGCGCCGCCGCTGACCCTGCGCGGCCCGTCGGAGATCGGCATCGCCGCACGCGCCTTCAACGAGATGCAGGAACGGCTGCGCCGCTACGTCGAGGACCGCACGGCCATGGTGGGCGCGATCGCCCACGACCTGCGGACGCCGCTCACCCGCCTTCGCTTCCGCATCGAGGGCCTGCCGGACGACCAGAAGGCCAAGTACGAGGCCGACCTGGATCAGATGGAGGAGATGATCACCGCCACGCTGGCCTTCGTCCGCGATGCGACCAAGCCCGCCGAACGCACGCCGCTGGAGCTGTCGTCGCTGCTGGAAAGCCTTTGCGACGAGATGGCGGAGACCGGCGCAAAGACGGAAATGGAGCAGTCCGAGAAGGTGGTGCTGGAAGGCGACCCGCTGGCGCTGCGGCGGCTGTTCTCGAACCTGCTGGAGAACGCCGTGAAGTTCGGCGGCCGCGCCCGCGCGCGGATCGGGCGCGAAGGCTCGACCGCCGTCGTCGAGATCGACGACGACGGTCCAGGCATCCCGCCGGCCGACGCAGAGAAGGTGTTCGAGCCCTTCTATCGCCGCGAGCCGTCGCGGAGCCGCCAGACCGGCGGGATCGGCCTCGGCCTGGCCGTGGTGCGCTCCATTGCCCGCGGCCACGGCGGCGACGTGAACCTGGTCAACCGCTCCGGCGGCGGCCTGACGGCGCGGGTTCTGCTGCCGCTCTGACGGCCGCAGCCACAATCCTCCGGGGGGAATCCATGACGAGCGACCGACACGAGCGGGTGGCCGCCCAATGAACTTCGTCATCCTGCTAGGGCTGATCATCACCGGGATCACGATGATCCCCGTGGTTCGCCAGCTGCGCTCACATCCGCGCGGCCTGACAATCCTGTTCTTCGCCGAGACCTGGGAGCGGTTCTCCTACTACGGCATGCGGGCCCTGCTGATTTTCTATCTGACGCAGCACTTCCTGTTCGACGATAAGGAGGCTGCCAGCCGCTACGGCGCCTACACCTCCCTGGTCGCCCTGCTGCCGCTGGCCGGCGGCATCATCGCCGACCGCATCCTGGGCACGCGCAAGGCCGTCGCGTTCGGCGCCCTCTTGCTCGTCGCCGGCCACCTGACGATGGCCCTTGAGGGGCGTCCGGCCGAGAACGTGCTCACTTGGCAGGGCCATACCTACGAGGTGAAGTCCGAGGGCCGGGCCAGCACGCGTGAGGTGCGCGTCCAGGTCGACGGCAAGCTTTATCCCTTCCACGCCGATAAGGACGGCGCCATGGCGATCGAAGGCCTGCCCGCCCGCGCGTCGATCCCGGCCGTTGTGCCCAAGGCCGACTACAAGATCGAGGTGGTGGGGCGCGACGCCCTGCACTCGAACCTGCTGTTCCTGGCGTTGTCGCTGATCGTGATGGGGGTGGCGTTCCTCAAGACGACCCCGATGGTCGCGCAGCTGTACGACCGGGGCGATCCGCGGCGGGACGGCGGCTTTACGCTCTTTTACTACGGTGTGAACCTGGGAGCTTTCTGGGCCGGCATCGCCTGCGGCTGGCTGGGCGAAACCATCGGCTGGTGGGCCGGCTTCGGCGCCGCAGCGGCCGGCATGATGGCGGGCTACCTCGTCTTCGTCCTCGGCAAGCCCCTGCTCGACGGCAAGGGTGAGCCGCCCGATCCGGCGATGCTGGCCAAGCGCGTGGTCGGACCGGTGCGCCGCGAACACCTGATCTACCTGGCGGCCATTCTTGGAGTCGGCGCGCCATTCCTGCTTATCAAGGCCAGCGCTGGGGTCGGCGGCGCGCTCAGCCTCGTCACCGTGGCGGCGCTGGCCTACCTCGGCCTCTATATGGCGCGCCGCTGCACGCCGGTGGAGCGCAAGCGCATCGGCCTGGCGCTGATCCTGATGCTGGGCTCGATGGTGTTCTGGACCCTGTTCGAACAGGCCGGAAGCTCCATGAACCTCTTCGCCGACCGCAACACCGACCTGACGGTTATGGCCCAGGCGATCCGGATCCCGTTCGTCGGCCGCGATATCTTCTTCGGATCGGACGCGATGCTGGCTGCGGCCAACCTCACGGCCGACCAGGTCTGGTGGGTGGACATGACCATGACCGCGTCCCAGACACAGTCGATCAACCCCGGCTTCATCCTGATCTTCGCGCCGATCTTCGCCGCGATCTGGGCGTGGCTCGGACGCCGCAAGGCCGATCCCTCACCCACGTTCAAGTTCGGCATCGCGCTGCTGCAGGTGGGCGCAGGATTTCTGTTCCTGGTTTGGGGAGCCCAGTTCGCCGACGCCAGTTTCCGCGTACCGCTCTATTTCCTGGTGGGCGCCTACCTGCTGCACACGACCGGAGAGCTCTGCCTTTCACCTGTGGGCCTCTCGGTCGTCAGTCGCCTGTCGCCGGCGGCTCTGGTGGCGACCATGCTCGCCATGTGGTCCCTCTCCTCGTCGTGGGCCCGCTTCATCGGCGCAAAGATCGCCGCGATGGCCGCCAGCGATACCGTCGGCGGCCAGGTCACCGACGCCAAGGCCGCTCTGGACGCGGCCGTGGAGGTGTTCACCTGGATCGGTGTCGCAGGGATGGCCTTCGGGGTCCTGTTCCTGGTGTTCGGGCCACTGCTGCGCAAGTGGGGCGAGGAACCGGACGCAGAACCCGCGGCGGTCGCAGAAGGCGAGGTGGCCACGACCGTTCCCTAGCGCGCGACGACCTCGCCGTTCACTTGGCGAGTCCAGCCGTCAGCTTGTCCAGCGACGCCATCATGTCGGCGATGCGGTCCTTCTTCCGGAACGGCGTCTTCAGGAAGCGGTCGACTAGGGCGTTGAACAGCGCCGCGTCGTCGTAGGGTGCGGCGTGGGTGTTGTTCGGCAGCACCGCCAGGTCCGCATTCGGCAGGCTCTCGTAGATGCGCACCGTGTGGTCCAGGCGGATCACGTCCTTGTCGCCGGAGAGGATCAGCGTCGGCGCGGTCACCTTGGCCAGCTGGGCCGGATCGATGTGCGGCTCGTCGCTCAGCAGCTTCGCTACCCTGATCTGGCGGCGGCCGGCGGGCGTGTCCGCCGTGCCCGGCGGCATGGCGGCGAACATGTCGGCCACCATCTTCGTGACCTCCGGATAGACCGCTTCCGGGTTGAGATTGGCGGCCATGGCGACCAGCTTCCTGATCTTCGTTGGGTGCCGCAGGCCGAGCAGCAGAGCCTCGATGCCGCCGTCGCTCCAACCGACCACGTCGGCGGGACCGGCCTTCAGGTGGTCCAGCAACGCGGCCTGGTCGTCGGCCATCTTCTCGTAGGTGATCGGGCCCGCGCTGTCGCCGGAACGGCCGTGGTCGCGGCTGTCCATGGCGATGACGCGGCGATGGCCCTTGAAGTACTCGATCTGCGCTGCGAGCGAACCGATGGTCGCCCCATTTCCGTGGATCAGGAGAAGCGGTTCTCCTTGGCCGTAGGTCTCGTAGTAGAGGGTGACGCCATCGTGTACGAAGGTCCCGCTGGCGGCCTTGTTGGCGCCATAGGGTGTGGCGGGCGCGGCGGCGGCCGCCTTTTCCGGCGGCTTCGGTACGGTGCAGCCCGATCCCAAGACGAGCGCAGCTGCGATCGCGCAGGCCGTTTCGGCGACTCGCATGTCGTTCCCCCCTGCGGCGCTGGAGGTTGCGACCACAGCCCCGCTCTGTCCATCGCCTGTCGGGACGGCACAATCCGTCAAGACTGACTGCCGGGCCCGTGGCATGATGGACCGGTACGGGCTCCAGCAAGAAAGCCCGAAAGGGAGGTGTTTCATGCACAAGGCGATGTGGGTGGCTGGCGCTCTGACGCTGGCGACGGGGGCGGCTCAGGCTGCGGACGCGCCGACGGTGACAATCGACACAGGCGTGCTGGCCGGAGCGGTCGAGAACGGCGCCCACGTGTTCAAGGGCATACCCTTCGCGCTGCCGCCGGTGGGGGATCTTCGCTGGCGGCCGCCGCAAGCGCCCAACAAATGGCGGGGCGAGCGGCAGGCGACGACCTTCTCGCTACCCTGCCCGCAGCCGACCCAGCCTGACCGCGCCAACGGCGGAGGAGTCTCGGGGGCGACCGGCGAGGACTGCCTCTACCTGAATGTCTGGGCCCCGCCGAACGCCAAGAACGCGCCGGTCATGCTGTGGCTCTATGGTGGCGCCGGCTACCTCGGCGGCGCGCACCTGGGGGCATACAACGGCTCGTCCTTCGCTCGCGATGGAGTGATCCTGGTGACCGCCAACTACCGGCTGGGCACGCTTGGCAACTTCGCCCACCCGGCGCTGACCAATTCAGCCGGTCCCAAAGAGGGGCTGGGCGGCTACGCCCTGATGGACGCGGTGGCGGCCCTTCAGTGGATACAGCGGAACGCCAAGGCATTCGGAGGCGATCCGAAGAACGTCACTCTGTTCGGTCAATCGGCCGGCGGCGGCATGGTGATGAGCCTGCTGTCGATCCCGAGCGCCAGGGGCCTCTACCAGAAGGCCATCGTGCACTCAGGCGCCAGTCTCGCCCCGGGACGCAGCTTGGCGGACGCCGAGGCCGCCGGGGTGAAGATCGCCGAGGCGGTCGGCCTGGGACCGAACGCCGCCATCGAGCAGCTGCGCGCGGTACCGGCCGCCAAGTTCGTTACGACGCCCAACGCGGGCCGCGGCACGGGTGCGCCGATCGATGGGCGCTTCAAGACGACGGCCACCGTGGACGCCCTGAAGGCTGGCAAGGAGATCGACGTGCCGTTGATCCTCGGGACCAACAACGGCGAGGGCGGGGCCGACAACGCGCGGCGAGTGGCCGAGTATGGGGTCGGGGGCGCGCCCACGTTCCTCTACCAGTTCGCCTATGTTCCGGCCTGGCGGACAAAGGAGCAGCCGAACGGTGCGCCGCACTCGGCCGAGATCCCCTACGCCTTCGCGAGCCTCGGCACCGCAGCCACCGGGGGCCTTACCCGAGTCACCGACCGCGACCGCGCCGTCTCCGAGCGGATGCACGCGTGCTGGGTCGGCTTCGCCAAGACCAAGAACGTGGGCAAGGCGATCTCCTGCGCCGACGGCTTCAAGTGGCCGGCTTACTCCATGAAGGGCGACCAGATCGCCGTCTTCAGCGAAACCCCGTCGGTGCAGCAGGCCAAGGCGTTGCCGAAATTCACGCCGCCCGCCCGGACCGGCGCCACGGCAGCGGCCCCGGCTTCGCCTGGCAACTGAGGCGACGGAGCGCGCGGCCGCAGAGCGGCTCCGCCCGTGTCTCCGCGTTGAAATTCCCGCGTAACGCCGCTCTGGTCCAACGCTCGGCCGCCGCGTTTACGTCCAGGGAAGCATGAGCTCGAACAGCACCGTCTCTCGCCGCCGGATGCCGCGCATCCCTAGGGCCGCCTGGATCGCGATCACGGTCGTCGTGCTGGCGCTGGCCGGGGTTTTCTATTGCCAGACCCGGCCGAAGGCGCCGAAGGACCCCTACCGGTTCGCGACGATCGAGCGCGGCGACATCACCCGCGCGGTGTCCGCCTCGGGCAGCCTGCAGGCGCTGATCACGGTGGACGTGGGCTCGCAGATCTCCGGCCAGGTGACCAAGGTGCTGGCCGACTTCAACGATCCCGTCCGCGAGGGCCAGGTGCTGGCGACGCTGGACCCGTCGACCTTCCAGAGCCGGGTGGCGCAGAGCCAGGCGGACATCAACGCCGGCCAAGCCTCGGTGCGCCAGGCGCAGGCGACGTTGGCGAACGCCCAGGCCGACTACAACCGCAAGAAGCAGCTGCTGGACCAGGGCTTCGTCTCGCCGGCCGCCCTCGACCAGGCGACCGCCGCCATGCGCACCGCGCAGGCCAGCGTGGCCGCCGCGCAGGCCCGCGTCGGCCAAAGCCAGGCGGCGCTGCGCATCCAGCGCACCGACCTCGGCCGCACCACCATCACCTCGCCAATCAACGGCATCGTCGTCGACCGGAAGGTCGAGCCGGGGCAGACCGTGGCCGCCAGCCTGCAGGCGCCGGTGCTGTTCACGATCGCCCAAGACCTCTCGAAGGTCGAAGTGAAGATCAGCGTCGACGAGGCCGACGTCGGCCAGGTGCAGGAGGGCCAGATGGTCCGCTTCACGGTCGACGCGTTCCCGGACGACAACTTCGAAGGGATCGTCACCCAGGTGCGCAAGCAGCCGACCACCGAGCAGAACGTGGTCGCCTACACAGTGATCGCCGAGGCGGACAATCCGCAGGGCAAGCTGCTGCCGGGCATGACGGCCAACGCCGACATCGTGCTGGAGACGCACCGCAACGTCATGAAGGTCCCCTCGGCGGCGCTGCGCTGGCAGCCGGTGAGCGAGACGAGCCAGCGGGGCGGAAGCCCGTTGCCGTTCGGCGCCGGGCCGGGCGGCGGTGGCGGGGGCGGCTTCGGCGGCCCGCCGGGCGGCGGCGCGCGACAGGGCGGCCAACGGGGCGGCGGCGCCGGCCGGATCGTCCAGCAGCTGGACCTGGACGCCAGGCAGAAGAAGGCGTGGGAGCCGATCGAGGCGGAGATGCGCCAGAAGATGAGCGCCGCCTTCGCCTCGGCCGGCGGCGATCGGAGCAAGCTGCGCGAGACCATGCGCAAGAACACCGACGAGGCCTTCGCAAAGCTCGAGCCGCTGCTGCGGCCCGACCAGAAGACCAAGCTCACCGCGCTGAGGGCCACCATGGCCCAGGGCGGCGGCCGCGGCGGCCGGGGAGCCACTCGCGGCGGCGTTCTCTACGTTATGCGCGACGGCAAGCCGACGCCGGTGCCGGTGCGCGTGGGCGCGACCGACGGCACGTCGACGGAAATCGTCACCAACCAGTTGAAGGCTGGGGACCAGGTCATCGTCGGCGGCGGACCGCGCCCGAAAGCCCAGCTGCGCGGCGGCTTCGGCGGCCCGCCGGGCGGCGGCGGACCCGGGGGTCCGGGTGGCGGACGGCCAGGCGGCGGCGGGCGCTTCTAGGGCGATGATCGAAATCCGCGAGCTCCGCAAACTCTATGTCATGGGCGATGAAGAGGTGCCGGCGCTTGATGGCGTGAGCCTGTCGATCGCGCGCGGCGAATACGTCGCCGTCATCGGCCCCTCCGGCTCCGGCAAGTCCACCCTCATGAACATCCTGGGCGGACTCGATCGGCCGACGTCGGGCAGCTACTTCTTCGAGGGCGAGGACGTCAGCCACTTCTCGGACGACGAGTTGGCGGACTTCCGCCGGCGGCGGATCGGGTTCGTCTTCCAATCCTTCCAGCTGCTGCCCCGGCTCACCGCGTTGCAGAACGTGGAGCTGCCGATGATCTATGCCGGGACGCCGGGAATGGAGCGCAAGGCGCGGGCCGCGGAATTGCTCGAGCGGGTCGGTCTCGGCAGCCGCATGGGACACAAACCCACCCAACTCTCCGGCGGCCAGCAGCAACGGGTGGCCGTCGCGCGGTCGCTCGCCAACCGACCCGACCTGTTGCTCGCCGACGAACCCACCGGGGCGCTCGACACCAAGACCAGCGAGGAAGTGCTCGAGCTGTTTGGTGAGCTGAACGCCGGCGGCCTGACCCTGGCCATCGTGACCCACGATCCCGAAGTCGCGGAGGCCGCGCAACGGCGGGTGACGTTCCGCGACGGCCATATCGTCTCCGACGAGCGCGGGCGCGTGCCCGCATGAGGTCCTACGAACTGATCCGCTTTGCGATCGGCGCCATCGTGGCGCACCCGATGCGGTCCATTCTGACCTCGCTCGGCGTGGTCATCGGGGTGGCCGCCGTCGTGATGATGACCTCCATCGGCCTGGGCGCGCAGCAGCGGGTGACCCAGACGATCGCAGGCCTGGGCTCGAACCTGATCATCGTGACTCCGAACTTCCAGCGCGGGCCGGTGAGCCAGGGGGCCGGCGGGGGCCTGAACCTGCGCGACTCCGACGTCGAGGCGATCAAGAAGCAGGTAGACGCCGTCGCGGCCGTCGCGCCCGTCGTGCGCAGTCAGGCGCAATTGGCTGCCGAGGGGGCGAACTGGAACAGCCGCGTCGAGGGGGTGACGCCGGAGTATCTCACCGCACGCGACCTGGAGATGGCGTCGGGCCGGATGTTCGACGAGCGGGAGGCGCGCCAAGGCCGGAAGGTGGCGGTGCTGGGGGCCACCGTGGTCAAGGAGCTGTTCGGCGAGGCCGATCCGATCGGGCGGCGGGTGCGCGTGCGCACGGTGCCGTTCGAGATCGTGGGCGTGCTGAAGTCCAAGGGCCAGTCAGGCTTCGGCCAGGACCAGGACGACGTGGTGCTCGCGCCGCTCTCGGCCGTGCGTTCCCGCCTGGTCGGCCGCCGCTTCCGCGGCGACGCGGTGCAGACGATCTACGTCAAGGCCACGGGCGACGACACGCTGGATCGGGTCCAGGAAGACACGATCAACCTTCTGCGAGAACAGCACCGCATCCGGCAGGGTGAGGACGACGATTTCCAGACCCAGAACATGGCCTCGATCCTGGCGGCCAGTCAGGCGGCGGTGGCGACGTTCACGGTTCTGCTCGCGGCGGTGGCCGGGGTGTCGCTGGTGGTCGGCGGTGTCGGGATCATGAACATCATGCTGGTGGCGGTCACCGAACGGACCCGAGAGATCGGCCTTCGCATGGCCGTCGGCGCCAAGCGATCCCAGGTGCTGGCGCAGTTCGCCATCGAGTCGGCGACGCTGTCGCTGACCGGCGGGTTGATCGGCCTGACCATCGGGGTGCTGGGGGCCTTCGCCATGGCCAAGCTCGGCGGCTGGCCGGCCGCAGTGCCGGCCTGGGCGGGGCCGCTGGCGCTCGGCTTCTCGGTGATGGTGGGTCTGGTGTTCGGCGCCTACCCGTCCTGGCGGGCCTCTCGGCTCGACCCGATCGAGGCGCTGCGGCGCGAATAGCGGGCCGAGCGAAAGCGGACATCGGTCCGCGCCCGCCACCGGCTCCATTCCTGATTTTTCACAGCACGATCCGACGATCGGGCGATTTCGCCCGATTCCATCGTGCTTTGGGACGCAACCTCTACCGCGTCTCGGGGGTTAGCCAGCGGCAAACCCTGCGAGACGTCATGTCAGAGCCGGACTTCCGATCCCTGCCCCACTCGCGGCGCGCTGCGCCGAACGCACCCGGACGGCCGCGCGGCGGCCGGTCGTCCGGCGACGCCTCGCACCTCCCCGCGCCGCCGCACGACCAGGAGAGTTCCCAAGATGCCCAGCGTTGACACCGGCAAGCCCCGCGCCCGGCGAGGCTTCGCGGCCATGAACCCCGAACGCCGCCGAGAGATCGCCCGCAAGGGCGGCGCCAGCGTTCCCGGGGAAAAGCGCAGCTTCGCCAAGGACCGCGACCTGGCCGCCTCGGCCGGCCGCAAGGGCGGCGAAGCCAGCCGCGGCGGCGGCCGCACGCGCGCCCGCGAAAGCTAAGACTCCGGACGACACGGCCCCTCCCCCGCCCGGCGGGCGGAGGGGCGTATCGCGATCAGCCTCTGAGCAGGACCACGGCGAAGGCCGGGTCGTTGCTGACCCAGGCGCGCTCCAGCCCCCAGCCTGCCTCCCCTGCCAGCTTTGTGAAGCCCTCGACGGTGAACTTGTAGGAGTTCTCCGTGTGCAGCGTCTCACCCGCGCCGAAACGGAACATGCGGCCGGCCGCCCGCACCCGCTGGTCCTTCAGGCTCTCCAGGCGCATCTCCATACGGCTCTCGGCGTCGTTCCAGACCGCGAGGTGGCGGAAGGCGTCCAGGTCGAAGTCGCCGCCGAGCTCGCGGTTGATGCGGGTCAGCAGGTTCTTGTTGAAGGCTGCGGTCACCCCTTGCGCGTCGTCGTAGGCCGCGACGAGGACAGCGGGATCCTTGCGCAGGTCGATGCCGACAAAGAAGGCGGCGCCGTCGCCGAGCAGGCGGCGCGCGCTCACGAGGAAGGCGCGGGCCTGGTCCGGCGTGAAGTTGCCGATGGTGGAGCCGGGGAAGAAGCCGACGATCGGCCGCCCCCTCGTCTCCTCGGGCAGGTCCAGGGCGTTGGTGAAGTCGTCGCGCAGCGGGGCGACGACGAGGTTGGGGTAGTCGGCGCGGATAGCGCGGGCGGCCTCGTCCAGGGCCGCCGTGGAGATATCGATCGGGGCGTAGACGGCGAGTTGTGGAGCCGCGTCGAGCAGGATGCGGGTCTTCGTGCTGGCCCCGGAGCCGAACTCGACCAGTGCGGCGCCGTCGGGAATCTCGGCGGCCATCTCGGCTGCCGCCGAGCGTAGGAGCGCGATCTCGGTGCGGGTCGGGTAGTACTCCGGCAGCCCGGTGATCTCCTCGAAGAGGCGCGACCCCTCGGCATCGTAGAAGTGCTTGGGCGGAATCCACTTCTGGGGCCTCGACAGCCCCTCGACCACGTCGGCCTCGAGATCGGACGTTCCTTCGGCCGCTCCGTCCATCGCCAGACGCACGCCGGAGAACATCCAGCGTTGATGGGGGTAGAAGAAGTTGCGGTAGCTCGCCCGCACGTGGCCGGAGGGCGTCACGCAGGCGCCGCCGCGAAGGACGAACTGGCCGGCCATGAACTTGCCGTTGTACTCGCCCACCGCCCCAGGGGCCGGCTTGAAGCCCGGATGGGGGCCATAGGCGGAGCGTGTCCATTCCCAGAGGTCGCCGTAGAGCTGGCGCAGGCCCTCGGCCGGCGGCGGCGCCGCGGCAGCGAGACGGCCGGAGCCCAGGAAGTTGCCGACCACGGGCACGCCCGCGGCGGCGTGCTCCCACTCCGCCTCGGTGGGAAGACGCGCGCCGGCCCAATTCGCGTAGGCCTCGGCCTCGTAGAAGCTGACGTGAGCCACAGGGGCGGCCAGGTCCAGCGGCTTCAGGCCGTGCAGGCCCATGGCGAGCCAGGCGCCGTCGTGTTCCTGCCAGTAGCCTGGGGCCCGCCAGCCCTCGGCTTGGACAAGGGCCCAGCCCTCGGAGAGCCAGAGCTCGGGCCGCGCGTAGCCGCCGTCGGCCATGAAGGCCAGCCATTCGCCGTTCGTCACCAGCCGGTCGGCCAGGCGGTAGGGCGGCAGCCAGACCTTGTGGCGTGGCGTCTCGTTGTCGAAGGCGAAGCTGGATCCGTCGTGGCCGATCTCGACGAGGCCGGCCTCGAAGGCAATCCAGCGCAGCGGGCCGGGCTGCGGCCCTGGCGGCTGCGGCCGCGGGGGGGCGTAGGCGGGGGTGAGGGGCGAGGCGGCGAAGAGGTGCAGGATGTCCATCAGGATCAGCTCCTGATGCTGCTCCTCGTGGGCGAGACCGAGGTCGAGGAGACTGGCGAGGTCGCCCGCACCGCTTGCCAGCAGTTTCTCCATGCCGGCGTCGACGTGGGCGCGGTAGGCCAGGACGTCGTCCGCGGAGGGGCGAGTGAGCAGGCCACGCTCGGGCCGCGGCTGCCGCGCACCCACGGCCTCGTAGTAGGAGTTGAAGAGGTAGCCGAACTTCGGGTCGAAGACCCTGTAGCCGGGCAGGTGCGGGCTCAGGAGGAAGGTTTCGAAAAACCAACTGACATGGGCCAGGTGCCACTTGGTGGGGCTGGCGTCCGCCATGGACTGGGCGGTCATGTCCTCGGGCGTCAGCGAGCGGGTCAGCGCCACCGTCGCCTGGCGGACCGCGCGGTAGCGGGCGAGCGCCTCGGACGTCGGGTCGTTCGGGGTGCGGACCGCCGCGGCCGCCGACGCGACGTCGGCGGGATGGTCGGAGCTGGCCATGAGCCCTCCCTTGCCGCCGGACTCAACCGGCGGCTGCGAATCCCCGCGCCGGCCGAATGTGGGCGCCCTTCCGTTGCGAGGCAATGGCCGCTGCGGCGATCGGGTCCGTTTTCGGCCAAGTTTCCCCACGGAAGGCCGCAACGTGGCCACACCTCTTGGGTTCCCGAAACCGGCTTAGTTTCAAGGGCTCAGGCGGCCGGAACAGATGGTGGGGGGGCGCGTTGAACGGACCGCCTCGAGGACGCGCGTCAGTTGAGCGTCGGAAGGCCCGATGAGGTCTGCATGAGTTCGACGTCGAGCTGGCGGGACGAGGTGGTGGGCATGATCCCGGCGCTTCGGGCGTTCGCCTGGTCCCTGAGCCACAACGGGTCCGACGCCGACGATCTGGTGCAGGACACCCTGATCAAAGCCTGGACCAACCGCGACAAGTTCGAGCCGGGCACGAACCTGCGGGCATGGCTGTTCACGATCCTGCGCAACACCTACTACACGAACGTGCTGCGCCGCCGCCGCGAGGTGCGCGACGAGACCGGCGAATACGCCAGCGGCCTGCGCGCGCCGCCGACCCAGGACTGGAGCGTGGCGATGCACTCGCTGCAGGCGGCCCTGCAGCAGCTGCCCGACGAGCATCGCGAGGCGCTGATCCTGGTGGGGGCGGCGGGACTCTCCTACGAGGAGGCCGCCGAGATCTGCGGCTGTGCGCTCGGCACCATCAAGAGCCGGGTCAACCGCGCGCGCGCGCGCCTGCTGAAGATCATGGATGCGTCGGACGCCACGGACGTGATGGCGCTGGAAACCGCCGCGGTGATGGGATCGGCGTAGGCGGGGGAGCGCATCCATCCAAAAGGAGACGTCATGGCTGTCCCGGCCGCGGCGATCCTGGCGAGACGCTTCGTGACCTCCGGGGCGCGCAGGTGGCGGGCGGACGCATCTGCCTCCGCATCGACCTCAACGTCGCTGCCTAGC
>CAZBXO010000028.1:0-30490 GCA_964495645.1 uncultured Phenylobacterium sp.
CTGCGGAGGCGTTATGGCGCACCAAAGGCTTCGACGCCGTGCCGGTCGAGGAGGTCTGCGCCGAGGCCGGCGTGGCGAAGCAGACGAAGGTCAGGTCGAGATCAGGAAGTACAGGCCCCACTGACCCCTTCGCATTCCGGGGCGCCTGTCCGACAGCCCCCTGAACACATCGTGATACGATGTTTGTTGTGCGTCGATGCCAGGGAGCGGACCTGAGAGATCCGCCGCCAGCGCAGGCTCACTGACGGCGCGCCGCATCGATGGTCGGAGCTCAGATGACCCAAGATCCGCTGCCGACGACCTTGGTATCTGGCGCGAGCGGCCTGTCCATCACGACGCTTGGCGTAGTCCTGCTGACCGCATGCCTGGTGGCGATGCTCAGCCGCCGGCTCCATCTGCCCTACAGCGTCGGTCTCGTATTCGCCGGCCTGGCCCTGGCCTGGTCGCCGCTCGACGTGGGCCTGCCGCTCAGCCGGGACCTCATCTTCAGCGTATTCCTGCCGCCGCTCGTGTTCGAGGCGGCCCTGCAGCTCGAGTGGCGCTCCTTTCGTCGAGAACTTCCGATCACCCTCACGTTGGCGTTTCCAGGCGTCGCGATCGCAGCAGGGGTCGTCGCATGCGGCGCGCACTGGCTGCTCGGCTGGAGCTGGACAGGCGCCGGCCTGTTCGGGTTCCTGATCGCCGCCACCGATCCGGTTGCGGTGATCGCCATGTTCAAGGAGGTCAAGGTCGGCTCCCGTCTGAAGATGATCGTCGAGTCCGAGAGCCTGCTCAACGATGGCGTCGCGACGGTCGGCTTCACCTTGCTGAGCCTGGTCGCTGCAGGCGCGGCGGGTTCGACCGCGACCATGACGCTTCATTTCGTCTGGGTCGTCGCAGGCGGGCTGCTGGCTGGCGCCCTGGTCTGCGGCATCCTCCTGGCGATCGCGTGGCGCACCCAGGATCAGCTGGTAGAGATCACCCTCACGACGCTGACGGCCTACGGCTCGTTCCTCCTGGCGGAACGCTTCGGGGCCTCGGGCATCCTGGCCTCGCTCACCGCAGGGATCATCCTCGGCAACGTCGGCTGGCGGCGCGCCATCTCGGAAAGCGGCAGGGGCGCGGTGCTCGCCTTCTGGGCCTATGCCGCTTTCCTCGCCAATTCGATCATCTTCATCCTGATCGGCGGCCAGGAGGCGCGTTGGGCCGTCGACGTCCTGAGCATCGGCTCGCTCCTCGCGGTCCTGCTCGTGTTGCTCGGCCGTGCGATGGCCATCTACGGCATCGGTCTGGCGCTGCATTGGACGCCGGCGCGGATACCCCTGGCGCACCAGAACATCCTCTTCTGGGGGGGCCTGCGCGGCGCCCTGGCGCTGGCTCTCGCGCTCGCCTTGCCGGCGGATCTCCCGGAGCGAGGGGAGATCGCCGTCCTCACCTTCACGGTCGTGGCGTTCTCGATCTTCGTTCAGGGGTTGACGCTGCCGGCCCTCGTACGTCGCGCCGCGCAGCGTGGGGACGCCCGTTCGGCGGCCGAGGACGGTCAACCGACCTGACCGCGATCCGGATTGCTTCTGTTCGTTGACGCCACGCTTCTCGGCAAGATGCGAGCGGGACGTCAGGCGGCCCCGGAGCCCAGGTTTGCGTTGCTGGCCAGCAGCACCGGGATAATATATCGCATCCGGATGTATTGGGGCCGCGTGGCGCAATGGCCCAGATCTTTACCCCCTCGGCCGACACGTGGCTCCGGGCGACGGCAGCCGCCGTGACCCTGTTCGTCTTCGCCGCCGGCCTGTTCGGAAGCGGCCTCGCCCGGTCGAGCTACGCCACTCTGGCCGGTCTGCCTGTCGAGCAGCCGGTTCCGTTCAGCCACCAGCATCACGCCGGCGACCTCGGCATCGACTGCCGCTATTGCCATAGCGACGTCGAACGCGGTCGGTTTGCGGGCCTCCCAAGCCTCCACGTCTGCATGACCTGCCATTCCCAGGTCTGGACCGGGGCGCCCGTACTCGCCCCTGTGCGCGAGGCCTTCGCGGCCGCTCGGCCGATCGTTTGGCGGCGGGTCTCGGCTCTCCCCGACTACGTCTATTTCGATCATCACATCCACGTCTTGCGCGGTGTGCCTTGCGTGGAGTGCCACGGCCGCGTTGATCGCATGCCGCTCACTTGGCGCGCGAAGCCCCTCCAGATGCGCTTCTGCCTGGACTGCCATCGCCGACCCGCGTCGCGCCTGCGCCCGCCGGACCAGGTCACGCGCATGGATTGGCAGGATTGGAACGCCGACCCCGCCCATGCGGCCTTCGGCAACCGCTTCATGAAGACCCATCGGATCGAGCCTTCGCGGCTGACCGACTGCAACGTCTGCCATAGGTGAACAAATGACCGCCGGACCGGAGCTCCTCGATGCGTTTGGTCCTCTCGCGGAGTCGGACCGGCGGGCGCTGTTGAAAGCGATGGGCGCGTCCCTGGCGATGGCCGCCGCGGCCGGCTGCCGTGGTCCGCCCGAGGAGGCGCGTCCCTACGTGATGGAACCGCCCGACACCGTCCTCGGCGCGCCACGCGCCTACGCCACGGCGATGGTCTTTGCAGGCTATGCCCAGCCGGTGCTGGCCAAGAGCTACGAAGGTCGTCCGATCAAGCTGGAAGGCCTTCCGGAACACCCTGCCAGCCTCGGCGCCGCAGACGCCTTCACCCAGGCGGCGCTGCTCGGCCTCTACGACCCCAACCGCTCGAAGAGCCCCCGGCGCAACGGGCGCCGCGCATCCTGGGCGGCCTTCGACGCCTGGGCGGCCACCGCGTCGGCGGACCTCGACCGAACTGGTGGCGCGGGCCTGCGCCTGCTGACCTCGCCGGTCGGTTCGCCCACCCTGCAGCGGCAGATCGAAGCGTTGCTGCGGCGCTGGCCGGCCGCGCGGTGGCATGTCCACGAACCGGTCGACCGCGATCGCGCCCTGGAGGCCGCCCGCCTTGCGTGGGGCCGGCCTCTGGAGCTGCAGCCGAGGTTCGACCGATGCGCGGCGGTTGTCAGCTTCGACGACGACTTCCTAGGCCCAGGTCCGCAGCAAACCCGCAACGCCCGGGCATGGGCGCGGCGGCGGCGCGGCTTCCAGAAGGGCGACGAATCCTGCGCGCTCATGGTGGCCGAACCGGCCCCGACCTTGACCGGCGCCATGGCGCAGGATCGGCTTGCCGTCGCCCCCGCCCACGTCGCCACCATGGTCCAGTCCCTGGCCGGCGCCATGGGCCTGGCGCCAACGTCGCCCGCGCTCACGGCGCGGCAGGACGCATGGCTGTCGGCCGCGACGGCCTTACTCACCCGCCACCGGGGCCGGGCGCTCGTCACGGTCGGCGCGGGGGTCGCACCGGAGGTCCAGTGCCTGGCGCAGCAGATCAACGCCCGCATCGGCGCGTTGAACGAGACCCTCGCGGCCTGCGCGCCCATCCGATCGATCCCGACCGGGGCCACCAATTCGCTGGCGGCGTTGTGCGAAGACCTGACGGCCGGACGCGTGGACACGCTGGTGATCGTCGACGCCAATCCGGCCTACACGGCGCCAGCAGACCTGGGCTTCGCCGCGGCCATCGAACGCGCGCGGGTCAGGGTTCACATGGGGCTGCATTTCGACGAGACCGCGGCTCGCAGCCATTGGCACGTCCCCGTCGAACACGAGCTCGAAACCTGGAGCGACGCGCGCGCCGTCGACGGACGGCCCAGCCTGATCCAACCATTGGTCCGCCCTTTCCTGTCCGTACGATCGCGCCATCTTCTGCTCGAGAATCTGCAGGGACGGTTCGGAGGCGACGCTCGCCACCTCATGGCCGAGACCTGGCGCGATCGCCTGGGTGCGCCCGACGATCCTCGCTGGGCGGAGGCCCTGCAGGCCGGCTTCCTCGACGACCCTGCGGACCTCGTGCGCCTCGGTCCCCCGGCCCGCGCGCCGATCCCGGCCATCGCGCCTGCTGCGCGCCTGACGCTGCTCGTGCGGCCCGACCCGACCATCTGGGACGGCAGCGGCGCGAACAATCCGTGGCTACAGGAACTTCCGAAGCCGTTCACCAAGCTGACGTGGGACAACGCGATCTGGGCGTCGCCGGCGCTGGCCTCGCGATTGAAGCTGCGCAGCGGCGACATGGTCCGCGTGGCGGCCGGTGCGCGGATGATCGAGGGACCGGTCTGCATCGTCCCGGGGCTCGATCGCACGACCCTGGTCGCCCATCTGGGATACGGCCGGCGCCTCCCGCGGCAACTCGCCGACCGCCTCGGCTACGACGCCTATCCGATGCGGACCATGGCCGCGCCTGACCGCATCGAGGGCGTCGAGGTTTCCAAGACGGGCCGGCGGATGACGCTCGCCACGACCCAGCCGAACGCCGCCCTGGGGGACTTCGACCTCGTGCGCACGGCGCCGCTCCAGGATGTTGCACCAGGTCCGGGTTCGCCGCCGCCTCCGAGCTTCTATCCAGGCCATCGGGGCGGACCCCCGCAGTGGGGCATGGCCATCGACAGCGACCTCTGCATCGCCTGCAACGCCTGCATCACCGCCTGCGACGCCGAGAACAATGTGCCCATGGTCGGCAAGGCGCAGGTGGCCAAGGGCCGAGAGATGCACTGGCTGCGCGTCGATCAGTACTTCAAGGGTCCCCCGGACGACCCTGTGCTGCTCAGCCAGCCCGTCCCCTGCATGCATTGCGAACAGGCGCCCTGCGAGATGGGCTGTCCGGTCAATGCCGCCGTCCATAGCACCGACGGCCTGAACCTGCAGGTCTACAATCGCTGCATCGGCACCCGGACGTGCTCGTCCTTCTGTCCGTACAAGGTGCGCCGGTTCAACTGGTTCGACTTCACCGGCGGGGATTCCCCCGAACTTCGCGCCGCCCGCAATCCGGAGGTGACGGTCCGCGACCGCGGCGTGATGGAGAAGTGCACCTACTGCGTGCAGCGCATCGAGAAAGCCCGCATCGCCGCCAAAGCGGAGAACCGTCCGCTGCGCGATGGCGACGTGCGCACGGCGTGTCAGCAAACCTGTCCCACCGACGCCATCGTGTTCGGCGACGTCAGCGATCCGTCGAGCGCCGTCAGCCGCCTCAAGGCGCAGAGGCGAAACTACGCCCTCCTTGCAGAGGTCAACACGCGCCCCCGGACGACTTACCTCGCGCGTATCCGCGGCGGCAGCCCCGATGACTGAGCGCGAGTCCCTGCAGGCGCGCTATCGCGGGATCACCGACGAGATCACGAGGATCCCGCTCGCCTATCCGCACCGGCGAACATGGTGGATATGCTTCACCGGCGCGCTCGCGCTGTTGGGGCTCTACTTCGTTTCTGCGGTCGTCCTGTTTGCCCGGGGCGTCGGGGTCTGGGGCAACAACATCCCGGTGAACTGGGGCCTCGCCATCTCCAACTACGTGTGGTGGCTGGGCATCGGCCACGCGGGGACGCTCATCTCTGCGCTGTTGCTGTTGCTCAACCAGCACTGGCGCAACTCGCTCAACCGCTTCGCAGAGGCCATGACGCTGTTCGCGGTCATCTGCGCGGGCCTCTATCCCATTCTCCACCTCGGACGGCCCTGGCGGTTCTACTGGATGGCCCCTTACCCGAGCACCATGGGGGTCTGGCCGCAGTTCAAGAGCCCGCTGGCCTGGGACTTCTTCGCGGTCCTGACGTACCTGACCGTCTCGCTCCTGTTCTGGTACATCGGGGTGATCCCCGACCTCGCGGCGACGCGCGACAAGGCCCGCCGGCGATCGGCGCAGGTGTTCTACGGACTGCTGGCCCTGGGCTGGCGCGGCGCGGGACGCCACTGGGCCCGCTGGCGGCAGAGCTACCGGCTCTGCGCGGCGCTTGCCGTGCCTCTGGTCGTGTCGGTTCACTCGGAGATCTCGCTCCTCTTCGCCGCGGGTCCGATCCCCGGGTGGGCGTCGACGGTCTTTCCCCCCTACTTCGTCCTCGGCGCAGCCTTCTCCGGGTTCGCCGTGGTGGCGATGCTGGCCACCGCCCTGAGGCGCGCCTTCGCGCTGCAGGATCTCGTCACCCCGAGACATCTCGACATGCTGGGCCAGCTGATGCTCGCCACCGGGCTGATGACCGCCTACGGCTACTTTGCCGAAGTCTTCACGGCGCTCTATTCCGGCGAGGCCCGCGAACTCGGCACCCTCATGGACCGCGTGGCCGGCCGGTACGCCTGGAGCTACTGGGGCGCCATCGCCTTCAACTTCCTGCCCCTGCAGCTGATGTGGGCGCGCGGGTTACGCCGCCATCCTGGCGTTCTGTTCGCGGTGGGCCTCTCGGTGACCATCGGCATGTGGCTCGAGCGATACATGCTGCTCGTCACCTCCCTCTACCGCGACTACCTGGTCTCCTCCTGGGGGACGTATCGGGCGAGCGTCTGGGAGTGGACCCTCTATGCCGGTTCGATCGGGCTCTTCCTGACCCTCTTTCTGCTTTTCGTGCGGCTGCTGCCCATGATCTCCGCGTTCGAGGTGAAGGAAGCGACGCTGGAAGAGCGGGCCCCTGCCGATGCGTGAGCCGTCGCCAGCCCATGAGGCCTACGGCCTGATCGCGGAGTTCTCCGCCGCCGAGCAGCTGCTGGACGCGGTTCGGCGCACGCGCGCGGCCGGCTACCGGCGCTTCGAAGCCTACGCGCCGTTTCCGGTCGAAGGTCTCACGGAGGCGCTCGGGTTTCGGGAAGCCTGGACGCCCGTCGCCACCCTGGCGGGCGGCATCGCCGGCGCGCTGCTGGGCTACGGGATGCAGGTCTACGCCAATCTGGATTTCCCGATCGGCATTCGCGGCACGGAGCTTCTCGCGCCGGAACCGTTCGCGCTGATCACCTTCGAGACGATGGTCTTGGGGGCGGTGCTCGCTTCCGTTCTGACCATGCTTGTGCGCAACGGCCTGCCGCGCCTGCACCATCCCCTGTTCGAGGTCGAACGCTTCCACCTGGCCTCGTCGGACCGGTTCTTCCTGGCGATCCAGAGCAACGATCCGGCATTCAAGCAGGAGAAGGCCCGTCGCTTCCTCGAAAGCCTGTCGCCCGCGAGGGTCAGCGTCGTTCCCTTCGCCGAGACGGCCCCATGAGCCGTGTCGGCGCAATCGCAGGGTTCGCCCTCCTGTGCTGCGGCTGCGACGAGATGGCCGATCAACCCAGAGCGCCCGTCTATGGCCAATCCAGCCTCTTCCCGAACGGGGCGGCCATGCAGCCGCCCCCGCCCGGCGCCGTGGCCCGCGGCGACGCCGCGTGGAACGCAGCGCTGACCGAGCGCCCCGAAATGACCGCCGAGCTGCTCGCGCGCGGGCGGGACCGGTACGCGATCTTCTGCCAGCCCTGCCACGACCCGGCGGGCTATGGCGAGGGCGCGGTGCCCGCGCACGGCTACCCGCGGCCCCCGAGCTTTCACCAGGCCCGCCTGCGCGCGGCGCGCTCCAGCCATCTGGTCGAGGTCATCACCAACGGCCATGGGGTGATGTACGGCTACGCCGACAGAGTTCCGCCCGCCGACAGATGGGCGATCGCCGCCTACATCCGCGCCCTGCAGCTCAGCCAGGCCGCGCCCGTGGATGCGCTTTCCCCTCATATGCGTGCGCGCTTCGAGGCCGCCCATGCGCCGTAAGATCCCCGCGCCCCTGACGATGATGTGCGGGCTGCTCGGCTGCGGGCTCAGCATCCTCGTCGCGTCACTCCTGCCATCCGCGGCCTGGCGCGCCTGGCTGGGCGCCGCGTTCCTATGGGGCTCGCTGCCGGTCGGCGCACTCGCGCTGGTGATGATGATGCGTCTGGTCCCGGGTGCATGGGCTGTCGAGCTGCGGCCGTTCGCGGAAACCCTGAGCCTGCTCGTGCCCATTTCAGCCGCCCTGGCGATCCCGATTCTCCTGACCGTTGGCGAGGTCTATTCGTGGGCCGGCGAGGCCCAGGCGACGGCGTTCCGATCCGCTTGGCTCTCGCCCGCGGCCTTCGCTGCTCGCACGCTCGCCTGGTTCGGCCTGCTGGGCGGCCTTGCCTGGGCGATCGTCGTCAGAGGCGGACGCGGACGGGCGCTCTCAGCCGCCGGTCTCGTGATGTGGCCGATCCTCGGCACGTTCGTCGCCGTCGACTGGCTGCTCTCGCTCGATGCGGACTTCGCGTCCTCCGGCTTCGGCCTCTACGCGCTTTGTCTCCAGATCCTGCTGGCCCTGGTCGCGGTCACGGGCGCGGCGCTGCTCCAGGGTTCGCCGTCCCGGCCGGGCGTGCTCGGGGGGCTGGTCCTCACCCTGCTCCTGCTCTGGGCCTACTTCGCGTTCATGCAGTACTTCATCACCTGGTCGAACAACCTTCCGGCGGGTGTCCGCTGGTACAGGGCCCGCAGCGGCGGCGGCTGGTCCTGGGCGCTCTACGGGGTCTTGGCGAGCCGCCTCGTCCCGGCGACCATGCTTCTCTTCCCGCAGTTCCGGAATAGCCGCCGGCGGCTGGCGGCGCTCTGCGCCGTCGTCTTCGCCGGGACCGTGCTCGAGACCGCCTGGCTGGCGCTGCCGGCGCCGGGCGGCGCGTCCGCGGCCGTTCTCGCCCTCTATGCGGTCGCGGTCGCTTCCGTCGGAGCGCTCGTCCTCGGGGCCTATCAGGGCCTGCACGCGCGGCGGTCGGAGAGGCGATCGTCATGACTCCGGCTTCGCGTGGCGGATACGAGCAAAGCGATGCGCCGCCGAAGGCGGCGGCCGCGGCCATCGGCGCCATGCTCCTACTGACGGCGATCACCGCCGGGGCGGTCGCCCTCCTCCTGCAGACCCTTTCCCCCGATCGCCAACCTGTCTGGCGCGAAGGGGGCCGGGCGACAGGATTCGGACCGCGGCTGCACTCCGATGCGCGCCTGGACCGCCTCGCCCTCGAGCGGCGTCAGGCGGCGCGGCTGCAGGTCTATGGCTGGTCGGATCAGGCCGCAGGGCTGGCGAGAATCCCGATCGCAGACGCCATGGCCCTGCAGGCTCGCGGCGGCTGGCCGGATCCGGAGGAGGGCCGGTGAGACACTGCATCGCCCTCGTCGCGGCTCTCGGTCTCGGCCTGACAGCCTGCGGAGACGTCCGGGAGCCGCGCCCGGACCCGCTTCGAGCCGCTGCGATCGACGAGCGCCCCGGAACGGCCGTTCCGCTGGACACGGCGTTTCGCGACGAGACAGGCCGGCTGGTCACGCTGCGCGGCCTGGCCGGGAACAAGCCGCTGTTGATTGCCCCGGTTCAGCATGACTGTCCGCACCTCTGTGGCCTGACGCTGGAAGGCCTCGCGACAGCGATCCGCGGCCAGGACCTGCGTCCCGGCCGCGACTTCGTGGTCGTCGCGCTGGGGATCGACCCCCGGGAGACTGCGCAACAGGCCCGCCGCTCGCAGACGCGCCTCGCGGCAACGGTCGGAGGGTCCAGGGGACTGCATGCGGTGACCGGCCGGGCGCAGCAGATCCGCGCAGTCACCGACGCGCTCGGCTATCGCTTTGCCTACGACCCTCAGTTGAACCAGTACGCGCACTTGGCCGGCGCGGCGGTCATCACCCCGCACGGCCTGCTCACCGGCTGGATCTACGGCGTGGCGCCCGAGCCGGCGGACTTTCACGCCATCGTCGAGGAAGCGCGTCGCGACCGGGTCGGCGGCCTGGGAGCCCGGATCCTGCTTCTCTGCCACCACCTCGCGCCAGGCGGGCGCTTCACCGGCGCGGCCCTCGCGGCGCTGCGATGGGGCGGTTTGTTCACCGTCCTGGCGCTGGGGACGGTGATCGCCGCGAGCGCCGCTCGGCGGCGCAGGGCCAACGGGCCATGAACGGGATCATTCCGCTCTGGCCGGCTGCCGCCTCGCCCTATGCGCGGCAGGTCGACGCCCTCGTCATCTCCTTCTCGGCCCTGGTCCTGGCCCTGACCATTCCCGTCTTCGTGCTGCTGACGGTGTTTGCGGTCCGCTACCGCCACGGCCGCGAAGCCGACCGCGGCGAGGCCGTGAACCGCAACGTGTGGCTCGAGACCTCCTGGACGGTCCTGCCGTTCCTGCTCGCCCTCGGCTTCTTCGTCTACGCGATCGGGCTCTTCCTAGACCTTGGACGCCCCCCTCCCGACGCCCTGACGGTCCAGGTCGTGGGAAAGCAATGGATGTGGAAATTCGAACATCCCGGCGGTCAGCGCGAGATCGACGAGCTTCATGTTCCGGCCGGCGAGCCGGTGCGCTTGTTGATGATCTCCCAGGACGTCATCCACAGCCTCTATGTGCCGGCGTTGCGCATCAAGCAGGACGTGCTGCCGGGGCGGTACACCTCGCTGTGGTTCAACGCCGACCGGCCGGGCGTGTACGCCCTGCGCTGCGCCGAGTTCTGCGGCTTCGACCATTCGGTCATGGGCGGACGCATCATCATCCTGCAGCCCCAGGCCTACGCCGCGTGGCTGGAGCGGGCGGGCGTCGACGGCTCGCTCGCGCAACAGGGGTTCGTGCTGTTTCGCAGCCTCGGCTGCAGCGGCTGCCACGACCGCGCCTCGACCCGGCGGGCGCCGTCACTGCACGGCGTGTTCGGCCGCCGCGTCGCACTCGACGACGGCCGCCTGGCGACGGCGGACGAAAGCTACATCCGCGACAGCATCCTCTACCCCGACAGGGCCGTGACCGCCGGCTACCGCCCGATCATGCCGACCTTCGCCGGCCAGGTCGGGGAGGAAGAGCTCCTCCGGCTCGTCGCCTACGTGAAGTCGCTGGCCACTGCGACGGAGCCCGAGTGATGACGGCGCAGCCGACACCCGAGCGCCCTGAGGACCGTCGGAGCTATCTTCGCGCCGGCCACACTCTCAGGTCGTGGCTGCTCACGACCGATCACAAGCGTATCGCGATCCTCTATCTTCTCGCCATCACCGGCTTCTTCTTCATAGCCGGCGCGGGCGCGGCCCTCCTGCGGCTCGAACTCGTGACGCCGGGCGGCGATCTGCTGACCCGGACAGGCTACAATCGCGCCTTCACGCTTCACGGCGTGATCATGGTCTGGTTCTTCCTGATCCCGTCGATCCCCAACACGTTCGGGAACTTCCTGATTCCGCTGATGATCGGGGCGCGGGACGTCGCATTCCCGCGCCTGAACCTGCTCAGCTGGTACATCTACGTCCTGGGCGGGCTGTTCACGCTCTACGCCCTCGTCGCCGGCGGGGTCGACACCGGCTGGACCTTCTACACCCCCCTGTCGACCATGTTCGCCAACGGCCACGTCGTAGCCGTGATCGCGGCTGTGTTCATCGTCGGGTTCTCCTCGATCCTGACGGGCCTCAACTTCATCGTGACGATCCACAAGCTGCGCGCACCCGGCATGACCTGGGGACGGCTGCCGCTGTTCGTCTGGTCCCACTACGCGACATCGCTGATCCTGGTCCTCGCCACTCCCGTTCTGACCGTGACGCTCGTGCTCCTGGCCGCCGAGCGCCTGTTCGGCCTGGGCGTCTTCGACCCGGCGCTTGGGGGCGACCCCCTGCTTTTCCAGCACCTGTTCTGGTTCTACAGCCATCCCGCCGTCTACATCATGATCCTGCCGGCGATGGGGGTGATGAGCGAACTTGTCAGCGCCGCCGCCCACAAGCGCGTCTTCGGCTACTGGTTCATCGCCTCCGCCAGCCTCGCCATCGCGGCCATCGGCTTCCTCGTCTGGGGCCACCACATGTTCGTGGCCGGACAGTCGATGTACGCGAGCGCCGTCTTCTCGATCCTCAGCCTGGTGGTGGCCGCACCCTCGGCGGTGAAGGTCTACAACTGGACCGCCACCCTCTACAAAGGCGACATCCTGCTGGACCCGCCGTTCCTCTTCGCCATGGGGTTCATCGGGCTGTTCACGGTCGGCGGGCTGACCGGGCTCATGCTGGCCCTGCTGGCGGTCGACGTGCACGTCCACGACACCTACTTCGTGGTCGCCCACTTCCACTACATCATGGTCGGCGGCGCGGTCAGCGGCTTCTTCGGGGCCTTGCATTTCTGGTGGCCGAAGGTCACCGGGCGGCTCTACTCGCTCGCCTGGGGCCGGCTGGCGGCGGCTCTGATCTTCTTCGGCTTCAACTTCACCTTCTTCCCCCAGTTCATCCTGGGCTACCTTGGAATGCCGCGGCGCTACCACGCCTATCCGGCGGAATTCCAGGTCCTGCAGGTCCTGTCCTCGGCCGGGGCCTCGATCCTCGCCGTCGGGTATCTTCTGCCGCTGGTCTACTTCGTCTATTCGCTCCGGTCCGGGGCGCGCGCCGGGCCCAATCCGTGGGGCGCCGCGGGGCTCGAGTGGACAACTCCGTCCCCGCCGCCGAAGCACAACTTCGACGAGACGCCGCTCATCGCCCGACCCGCCTACGACTACCCCGGACCAAGGAGGAGGGACGATGGCTGAGCACGTCACGCTCGCCGCTCCGTTCGTCCAGCCCCGGCAACAGCGGCAGGCCGACTTCCTGGGAATGTACGTGTTCCTGGGCGCCGAAACGATGATGTTCGGGGCGCTGATTGGACTCGTCTACGCCTACCGCTCCGCCCACCCCGGGGCGGCCGCCGAGGCCGCGAGCCATCTGCGCATTTGGATCGCCACGGGCAACACGGCGCTCTTGCTGACGTCGAGCCTGGCGGTCGCCTTCGCCGTCCACGCAGCGCGCGAGGGGTCGCGCCGCACCGCCGCGGCCTGCCTGGCCGGGGCGCTCGCGCTCGGCAGCGCCTTTCTGGCCCTGAAGGGCGTCGAGTACGCCATCGACCTGCGCGAAGGCCTGGCGCCCTTTGCGGCCCCCGACAGCCCTCTCGGCCGGTCGGCGGGTCAATTGTTCATCGACCTCTACTTCGCCGCGACGGGATTGCATGCCGTTCATATGCTCGTGGGCATGGGGCTGTTGGCCTGGTGTGGCGCACGGCTGCTGCAGCGCCGCACGAGGGTTCCCGAGCAGGCCGTGGTCGTGGAGATGACCGGCCTCTACTGGCACTTCGTCGACGTGGTCTGGGTGTTCATCTTCCCAGTCTTCTACCTGGTACGGACCTGACGATGTCCAGGACCGCGATCACTCTGCTGGCGACGTGGATCGTGCTCCTGATGCTGCTCGGCGCGACGGTCGCAGCCAGTCTGGCGCCGCTGGGCGGCCTCAAGCCGGCGATCAACCTTGCGATCGCCTTCGCCAAGGCCGGCGCGATCCTGTGGGTATTCATGCACTTGCGTGAACAGCCCGGCCTCGCCCGCCTGTTCGCCACGGCCGCCGCCGTGTGGCTGCTGATTCTGGTGGGGCTGACCCAGGCGGATCTCCTGACCCGCTGACGGCAAAGCGGGGTAGATCGCGTGGAACCGCCTGCGCGACGCGGGGTTTCCAAAACATCGCATCAGGAGGTATTTTCAAAATGCTCAAGTGGGCCCTCATCATGGCCATCGTGGCCCTCGTCGCGGGGGTCCTCGGATTCGGCGGCATCGCCGGCGCCGCAGCCGGGATCGCCAAGCTGCTCTTCGCCGTCTTCGTCATCGGCTTCCTCATCTTCCTGGCGCTCGGCGTCTTCGCCGCCCGGAAGATCACCTGAGCCCGCGACGATGGCTGACCAAGACAAGGAAGGCGCCGCGCCGGCCGAACCGCAACGGCAACGGCAGGACCAGGGCGCTTTCGGCGCTCACGTGACCCCTCAGATCGAGGAGGGCCCCGCCGCCAAGCCGCCGGATCAGCAGATCGCCCAGAAACCGCAGCAATCCAGCGGCCAGGGATCCGGCCAGAGTTGACGTGCGAGCCGCTGTCGGCGGGCGGGGCCGGTTGACGAAGACATGGCGCGAGGCTCGAACCTGGTCATCTACGTCGCCGCCGGGGCGAACCTCGCCATAGCTGCCGTCAAGCTCGCCGCTGCGCTCTACACGGGCAGCTCGGCCATGCTCACGGAGTCGATCCACTCCTTCGTCGATACGGGCGACCAGGGACTGCTGCTCTTGGGCAAGCGGCGCGGCGCGCTGGCGCCCGATGAGAGCCACCCCTTCGGGCACGGCATGGAGGAGTACTTCTGGTCCTTCGTCGTGGCCCTGATGATCTTCTCACTGGGCGGGACGGTCTCGATCTATGAGGGGATCCACAAGATCGTCGCTCCCGAACCGATCACGGCGCCGTGGGTCAACTTTGCGGTGCTGGGAGCTGCGTTCCTTTTCGAAGGCGTTTCGCTGCACATCACCTACCGGGAGTTCAAGAAGACGGCTCGGCCCACGAGCGGCATGCTGGCGGCGCTTCGCAGGAGTAAGGATCCAGGCCTCTTCGCGGTCCTGCTGGAGGACGCGGCTGCGCTGGCGGGCCTCGTGATCGCCGCTGTCGGTCTGAGCGTCAGCCTTCTGCTGGACGTCGGATGGGCTGACGGTGCGGCTTCGATCGGCATCGGGATGGTGCTGATCGGCGTCGCCCTCTTCCTGGCCGATGAAACCCGCAGTCTCCTCACCGGAGAAGCCGCGCCGCGCGCGCTGCAGGAAAAGATCCGCCGCATTGTCGAGGACCATGCTTCGGTCCTCCGGCTGGAGGGCGTCGACACCCTGCAACTTGGTCCGCGCAGCATTCTGGTCGCCTTGCGATTGGACTTCGCGCAGGACGGCAAGGGCGCCGCCGCCCTCGCTCGGGCTGTCGCTCGGTCGGACGAGCGCATCGGCCGTGTGGTGTTTGCGCCCCCTGACGAGGCGGCCAGCCCGGATTCCCGCGCCAGGCCCTGAGCGTGCTTCGTCCTGCCCGCGCCCTGCGGTCAGCCGCCGTCCGGCTGGGACAGCGTCGCCTCGGCGGTCGGCGCCGAGACCGCGGCCCGGTTGACGACAGGCGGTCCCGTCTCAGGCCCGTCGTGCCGTTCGTACAGGGGAACGACCACGGCTCCGAACAGCATCAGCACAAACAGAATGACACCGCCGATGGCGACCCAGGTGAGTTGTCCCTTCGGCGGCCGCGTCCCCGCCTCGTTCGTCGGTTTGACCTGCCGCACCGGCATCGTCCCATCCTTCATGATGACGGCCATAGGCCGCCGCGACACCCTTCCAACCCCGCGGAGGAGTTCGCGTTCCGCTCCCGGCCGGCGCCCGATCGACAAATATCGTGTCACGACCGAACTGTGTGATTGGTCCGGACGTTCCGCTGGCGCCGCCCCACCCCAACCGATCGGAAGCCGAGCCAATGCCCGCGGGCGACGGTCCTGCCTTTGACGCGGCTTTCGTGCGTCGTACGGCGATCCAGGTGCTCCTGCTCGCCGCGGCCTTCCTGGTCTGGCGCCTCTCCGCCGTCCTGTTGCTGGCCTTCGGCTCCATCGTTGTCGCCGTTCTGCTGCGCAGCGTCTCCGGGCCGATCCGTCGCCACACGCCGCTCGGCGACCGGGCCGCGGTCGCCGCCGCCGGCGTCATCATCCTTGGGGCGATCGTGCTCGCAGGTTGGCTCTTCGGATCCCTCGTCTCGCAGCAGGCCACCGACCTTCTCGCGCGCATGCCGCACTCCCTGGAGGCGCTCAAGGGCCTCCTGCGATCCTGGCCCTTCGGCGAGCAGCTTGCCGCGGCGGTGGACGGAATGTCCGACGGCGCCAACGGATGGCGCTCGGCAGCCGGTCGCTTCGGCGCATACGCCGCGAGCGCGGCAGGAGCCCTCGCCAAAACGGTTCTCGTCATCCTGGCCGGCGTGTTCCTCGCACTCGACCCCGGCGCGGCTCGCGACGGCTTCGTCACCCTGTTCCCCAGGGGCGCGCGCGGCCGGCTCCGCGCAGCCCTGGACGCCACCGGGCGGTCCCTTAAGCTCTGGGCGGCCGGCATGCTGCTCGATATGGCCGCGGTCGGCGTCCTCACGGGGCTGGGAGCCTGGGCTGTTGGCCTGCCCTCGCCGCTCGCGCTCGGACTGCTGGCGGCGATCATGGGCTTCGTGCCCATCGTGGGGCCCATCGTCGCGGCGATCCCGGGCCTCGTCGTCGCCGCGCCTCTGGGCTTCGAGACGATGGCCTGGACGGCGCTGGTCTACGTCGGAGTCCAGCAACTGGAAGGCAACCTCATCTATCCCCTCATCCAGCGCCGCGCTGTGCAGCTCCCACCTGCGCTCTCTCTGCTCGCAATCGTGGCGTTCGGTGTCCTCTTCGGAACCCTCGGTGTCGTGCTCGCGACGCCTCTCCTGGTCGCCGCCTTCGTCCTCACCAAGCTTCTGTATCTGCGGGACGCGCTGGGCGAGGAGGTCTCGGTTCCGGGCTCGAACGGAGACGCCAAGGGCGCCGACGCCGGTCGGGATCAGTAGTCTCGCCTCCAACGGACGGAGAGCTTCGTGTCGCCCTGGCGCACCAGGCGCGAGACGATCGAAAGACCGTGCCCGATCCGCCATTCGACCTGGACCGCGGGTCCTTCCCGGCCGCCGCCGATGATCTCGAGATAGACATCGTCCGCCAGGTACTTTCCGCCGGCGATGGTCAGGCCGCTGTCCAGGCCACCGCCCAGCAAGGCCAGCCGGTCGAGGCCGCCGAGGCGTCGAAGCTGGCCCAGCACGTCAAAGCCACCGCCGCGCGCCAGCGAGGTGACGGCCGCCGCCAGCTGGGCCGCTTCCCAGCCCGACAGCTGTGACGCGGAGCGGCCGAAGAGCACCTGCGACAGAACCTCGTCCTCGGGCAAGGCCGGCGTCGAAGACAGGCTGATCTCTGGTCGCGCGGCGACACCTCCCACCTGGATCACCGCGGTGAGCGTCGGCGTCTCGCGAATGGCGCGCAGATCGAGCCGGATGTCCTGCGGGTCGGTGGCGAGTCGGATGCTCCCGCGCTCCTCGAACTCGAAGCGCTTGCCGGCGAACTGGTATTCGCCGCGCACGACCCTCGCGACGCCGCTGAGCAGGGGGGCCGCAGTCGTGCCGCCCACGTGGGCGTCGAGCGAGAGCTCCACGTCCAGGCCGCGGCCCCTCACGAAGACGCGGCGGGGGGCGTCCAGATCGACATCGAGCGCGATGGTCGGACCGCCGCCTCCCGCGCGTGGCTCAAAGCCATGATCGAGCTCCGGCGGCTTGTTGATCTCGATCACGTCCAGCGTGACGACCGGAGGCGGGCCCAGCGGCGCTACCGCGATCTCGGCCTGTGTCATCCTGAGCGCGCCTTCGAGCCGGATCCTGCCGGCCGCATCGCGATTGACCGTGGCCCGGCCGCTGGCGGAGGCCGTGGCGATCTCGTTGTCGATCAGCTGAAAGTCGACGAGATCGGCCCGGAAGCTGCTGACCCCGTCCCGATCGAGGCCGATCCGCCCTGAGCCCTGCAGTCGCCCTCCGGCCCCGTCCCCGGCGCGTACGTCGCGCACATCGATGCCGCGCTGGTCGAACGCGGCCGCGGCGCTGAGATTGGTCAGCACGAGTCCGGTGGGCCCATCCACAAACCGGCCGTCGGCGAGGCTGGCCTGCCCGCGCACGGCGGGGGCGGCCAGGGTTCCTCCGAGGGTCCCGCTGGCCCGCACGCGGCCTGCGAAGGTGCGCTCGCCCCCGACGAGAAGGTCCCAGAGCGGTTTGACCTGTCCGTCCGCAGAGAAGCGGCCGCCGATGGACCCGCGCCGGTCGATGGCGAGCCTCAGGGGCGCCGCCGAGGTGTCCACGGGAAGCGTGGCCTGTCCCGACGCGCGCAGGCCTTCGGCGTTGCTGGCCGACGCCACCAACGTCAACCGGTCGCCGGCGAGCCGCCCCGTGATGGTCCCGTCCAGGCCGAGGGCGACGTCGTCTCCCCGCGCACGGGCGTCGGACAGCCGCAGGCCCAGGTCGCCCGAGAGCTGCGACCCCTTCCCTGTGAGCCGAAGGGTCCCTGCGACGCGTCCGGCAAGGTCCGGGTTGAGCGCGGCCAGTTCCAGGTTCGCCGCCTGCGCCCGCAGATCGACCGACTTGTCGAGGCGGCGGCCATCCACCTCCAGCCGTCCGCCGTCGGCGGCCAGCCGCGCACGCACTTCCTGGCCCCCGTCTCCGAAGCGCACGATCGCGGGCTCCAGCGTCTGAAGCTGGCGACCCCCGAGGCTGGCGGAGCCGCTGAAGCTGATGCTCGACCGCTGCGCCGACGTGAAGACACCGCCGCCTTCGAGACTCCACGCCCCCCGGGTCCAGCGGCCGCGCGCATCGAGATGGTAGGGCAGTCGGTCGAGCGGCCCCTCGGCGGAGATGCGCGCCTGACGGATGGTGACATCGGCGCCGGGCGGCACGGCGCCCACGACCGTCGCCACGATCGTCACCCGTGGCGACGGGTTCGCGTCGACCACGCGTAGCCGCCCCTCGATCCTGCCGGCCTTCAGGAAGGCGCCGGGGCCGACGTCCAGCCGCAGGTCGGCAGACGAGGGCTGTCCGCGCCGAAGGACCGCCGAGCCGGTCGCTGTCAATCCGCCTGCCGCGACGCTCAGGTCCCGGGCCACGACGGATCCGCGGGGGAACGCCAGATCGACGCTTGCGGAGGCGGTTCCGTAAGGGCTCGTGGCGGCAAGCGAGAAGTTCGCGCTGGAAGCCTCTTCACGGTGGAAGACGAGCTTGAATTCGGCATTTCGCAAGGGGAGCCTTGGGATGTCGATCACGGCCGCTCGGCCGCTCAGGCGCAAGGTCGGCGTGGCCAGCGGGCCCGTGATCGTCCCGGAGCCGTCCATCCGGCCGGAGATCTCGAGCGGACCGGCGTTCACCGGGCCGGCCGCGTTCCAGCTCACGTTGAGGGCGTAGGTATCCGGCCCCACCGCCCCGCGCGCGTTGAGGTTCAGCCGCCGCCCGTCCAGGGCCGCGCGCGAGAGCGTGGCGATGCGCCCTTGCAGGCTGCCCGTCACGGTCAGATCGGGGGCTGGGCCGAGAAGCCGATCAAGCTCAGCGAAGCCGGTGGCCATATTCCTCCCGTGCGCCTGGACGCGGAAGGTCCATGGTGTTCCGACGCGAGCCTGGGTCGCGTGCCAACCGGCCCTGACGGATCCGCGGCCGCCCGGGCGAAGCCCTGCGATCTCGCTGACGCCAAGCTCGCCCTCGACCCTGACGCCGCCAAAGGCGCCGCGCCGCCCCCGCGCCGAGAGCCGCAGGTTCTGGCCACGCACGTCCAGACGCCGCAGGACCAGCTGCCCGTCCGTCTGCCGCGACCCCTCGAGTGTGGCGCGCGGGGCAGGCCCCAGCATTGCGGTCAGCGGTCCCTCGCCCCGCCCTCCTGCTCCGGCCAGATTCGCCGAGATCCGGACGGGCGTCCCGCCACGTCCGCTGACGGCGAAGCCGACCGCCGACCGGCCAAGGGTATAGCCGCCGGCGCTGAGCGCCGTCCCCTCGGCGAGCCCGCGAAGGTTCCATGCGCCACGAGCGCCCGTCAGGCGCGCATCGATCAGCGCAGGCCCGCCACCGACTTCGGGTGCAATCTTGGCCAGCGACGGCGCCCGCGCGACGATGCGGACGCCCTCCCGGTCGGTTCGGCCGGCGCCGACGTCGCCCCGTCCGCGGGCGTTGATCACAAGCGCGGGGGTGCGTAGCAAGGCGACGAGATCGTAGAGTCCATCGGCCGCAGCACGTCCCGATCCCTCGAAGCTGACCGTCTCGCCCAGCCGCTCGGCCAGGGGTCGCGTGAGGGTCGACGCGGTGAGCGAAATGCCGCCGTCCACCTCACCGCCCTCCGGACTCCAGCGGCCTTGCGCCTTCAGGACGGTGGCCTCGCCGGTCCGAACGATCGCGCGGAAGCCGCCCTGAGCCATGCGTCCGCGCGCGTCGATGCTGACGACGAAGGGCCGATCGGGGGACAGGCCCAGGGCGCCCGCGAGCGCACCGCCTCGCGCCTCCACGCCGTCGACGTCGATGAGCAGCGGGCGACCGCCGCCAAGGTCGAAGCGCGCATCGAGTCGGTCACCGGGGTGCAGGACGCTGTTGGCGATCACGTGGCCCTTCTGGCCGCGCGCACCGCGCAGCAGCTCGAGCGAGCCCACGACGTCGTACACGCCGCGCCGGACGCTGAACGCGGGGGTCATCTCCACGCGCGCCGCGAAGTGGTCGATGTCGAAGGTGATCGGGAGCCCTCGCGAGGCCGACTTCGCCTTCAGCGTGGGCCTGCGGAGCAGGCGCACCCGCTCCGCGGTGAACGTCTCGGCTGCAAGCCGTCGTCGCAACAGCTGAAGATAGTCCCAGTCGACCCGAACCTGGCGAGCCTCGAGCCACACGCCCCGCTCGTCAGAAATCGTCACGCGGGCGATGGAGAAGGAGTCCCAAACGTCACCCTTCAGGCCTTCGATGCGCACCGAGCCGAAACGCCCTAGCTCCAGGCCGTTCGTTCGCGCCTCGATGAGGAGGCGGGCCTGGGGCAGCAGCGCCCCGTAGCGCAGGCCGACGAACGCCGCGGCGAGCAGAGCGATGAGGGCGCCGACCAGGAGGGCGACCCGCCACCTCCGCCGACCGCCGGGGCGGTCCTTGTTCGGCCCGTCGGTCAAAAGCTCTGACCGATGCTGAGGTAGACCTGAATGGCGGGATCGCCGCGGCGGGGGTTCAAGGGGGTCGCGACGTCCGCCCGGATGGGCCCGAAGCCCAGGTCGTAGCGCACGCCGATCCCGGCGCCGAAGCTGAGGCCGTCAAGCGTCGGCGTTGCGTTCGGCCCGACCGCGCCGCCGTCCACAAAGGCCACCACTTCGAGGCGATCGCCGATCCGGTGGCGCGCTTCGAACGCCGCTTCCATGAGGGAGAGGCCGCCTCGGGGGGTTTCGTCCGCGAGGCGCGGGCCGACGGATTGATAGGGGTAGCCGCGTACGGAACCGCCGCCGCCGGCGTAGAACCGTCGCGAGGCCGGGATGCGGCTCGACCCCGATCCGACGATGCTGCCCAAGGTCAACCTGCCCGCAAGCACCGTCCGGGTGGCTGGGTCCAGCGGCAGATAAGCCGAACCCTGACCCTGCAGTCTTGCATAGGGCGCGGTTCGATTGCCGACGAGGATCGTCGGCTCCGCGCGACCCTCGACGCGCCAGCCCCGCCGCGGATCGAGCGGATCGTCCGAACGATCCAGCGAACCGGCGACAAGGCCGGCCAGGCGTCCTGTGTTCCGTCCGATGCGGATGTCGGCGACGTCGGGCCGGCGCGGCCGCTCTCGCGAGTAGTCGAGAGACACGCCGTAGGTGAGCATTGAGGTCTTGCCGAACCGGCGCTCGATGTCGGCCCGCAGTCCCGCGCCGGTCTCGTCGTAGGCGTCGGTTCGGAGTCGACGGGCCGAAGCGCCGAGCTTGAGCATCTGCTGCGGGCGCCGCCAGTGCGGCAGCGCCAGCTGCGCGTCCAGACCGCTGTCGATGGTGGCGACCCGCGCACCGAGTATCAGAGAGTCGGCCCGGTGAAGCAGGTTGCGGTGGGTCCACTTCGCATCTGCGCCCAGACCATCGGTGGATGCGTAGGTCGCGCCGACGCTGATCGTCCGCCGCGGCCGTTCGACGAGGCTCACCAGGACTGGCCTTGCGCCGTTCGGCTTTCCCGCCTCGGCCCCGCGCAAGGCCACGGTCACGGACTCGAAGACGCCGGTGTCGAGCAGGCGTCGCTCCAGTTCCGCAACCGGATCCGGAGCGTAGACGTCGCCGCTGCGCCAGGGCGCCAAACCCTGCACCCAGTGCGGACTGGTGACGCCGGAGGTGTCGAGTTCGACGCCGTTCAGCTTGACGAGGGGCCCGGACGCGATCCGGAACGTCGGCTGCAGGCTGAGGCTCGCGTGGTCCACGACCACGCGAGGCTTGCGCGCTTGTGCGTCGGCATAGCCGCGCGCCTGGACGGTCGCGAGCAGCCGCGCCTCGGCGGCCACGACCTCCGCAGCCTGCGCCGGCGCGCCGGCCCGAAGGTCGAGCGCCGCCCGGCCTGCGGCCTGCGTCGCGGCGGTCGGCTCGGGCTGAACCCAGTCGATGCCCGGCGCCTCGATGGCGAACCTCGGACCCGGAACGATCCGGATGACGGGCCTCGGCGGATCGGAGGGACGGACCTCGGACTCGATCCGAAAGGCATAGTAGCCCTGCGAACGGAGAACCGTTGCCGCGTCCTCGGCGGCCGTCTCCGCCCGCCGCCGCGCCTCCAGGCTCGTCTGCGCCGGTCGAGGGGTCTCGCCCAGGGCGTCCTCGATCGCCGCGCGCAGGGAACCATCCACCTCGCCCTCCACCTCCGCGCGCGGCGCACCGAAAGCGGCCCCACCTGCCGAGGCGAAGAGGGCGACAATCGCCGTCACGGTGCGGACGCCACGGCGCCTGGCGACGCTTCCAGGATCAGTGGCCCGGCAGCCGCCGTTCAGGCGCCGCGGCCGGCGCTCATTGGGGTAGCGCATAGGCGATCAGCGAGTCGCCGATCGGCGTCTCCATGAAGTGGTGGCCGCCGGCCATGATCACCACGAACTGCCGACCGTTGGCTTCGAAGGTCATCGGCGTCGCCTGGCCTCCGGCCGGAAGCTCGTCCTGCCACAGGGTCTTGCCGGTGCGCAGGTCGATGGCGCGGATCAGATCGTCGCTGGCGGCCGCGATGAAGATGAGACCTGCGGCCGTGACCACCGGCCCGCCGTTGTTCGGCGTGCCGATCGTGATCGGCAGCATCGACGGGATGCCGAAGGGGCCGTTGCGTCGGGCCTGGCCGAGGGCGCGGTCCCAAATCGTGCGTCCGGTCCTGAGGTCAATCGCCCGGATGCCGCCGTAGGGCGGGGCCTTGCAGAGGAGCTTGGTGACGGGAAGCCGCCAGCCAGCGTTCACATCAACGGCGTACGGCGTCCCCGCCTGCGGATCGCCGGCGCCTTCCGAACCGCCGAGACCGCCCCCGCGGGCGTCCCCGCGCGGCGACCAGCCTTTGCGATCAGCGACCGCACGGGGAATCAGACGGTTGTAGTTCGGCAGGTCGTTGTAGTTGGCGACGATGACGCCGCGGCGTGGGTCCACCGCGACGCCTCCCCAGTCGGAACCGCCGTTGTACCCGGGATATTCGATCCAGCGGCGCTCGGTGGTGGGCGGCGTGTAGATGCCCTTGTACGACGCGAGGCGGAACTGGATGCGGCAGATCATCTGGTCGATCGGCGACATCCCCCACATGTCACGCTCGGTGAGCGGTGGCCTCGCCAGCGTGTGGTAGGCGGAGAACGGCTGGGTGGCGGTGCGCTGCGCCGGCTCGACGCCGCCTTGCGGGGTCGGACGCTCGTCGACGCGCGTGAGCGGCAGACCGGTGCGCCGATCGAGGACGTACACGTCGCCCTGCTTGCTCGACAGCACCAGGGCGGGCACGCGACCGGCGGGGGTCGGGAAGTCGATCAGGGTCGCCTGCGAGCCAAGGTCGTAGTCCCAGACATCGCGATGCACGGTCTGGAAGCGCCAGGCCGGACGGCCTGTTGTCACGTCCAGGGCCACCAGGGAACTCGCGTAGAAGTTCTCCTCCGGGGACCGGTCGCTGCTCCAGTAGTCGACCGCCGAGTTTCCCATCGGCAAGTAGACGAGCCCGAGCGCCTCGTCGCCGGACGCCGCCGTCCACATGTTGGGCGTGCCGCGCGTGTAGGTCTCGTGAGGCTCCGCCGGTGTCGTCGCACCGGGCCGCCCCAGGTCCCAAGCCCACCGTTGTGCGCCGGTGACGGCGTCGAAGCCTTGAATCACGCCTGAGGGCGCGTCGTTCTTCTGGCCGTCGAGGACCTGGTGCCCCGTCACCACGACCCCGCGCACGATGGTCGGCGGCGAGGTGACGGCGACCATGCCTGGCGTCACCCGACCGAGGCCGGCTTTGATGTCCACCTGGCCTGAACGGCCGAAGTCCGCGCACGGTCGCCCCGTCCGGGCGTCGACGGCGATCAGCCGGGCGTCCAGCGTCCCTTCGATGATCCGGGTGGCGCATGCCGACGACGCCTCTGCGCCGGGCGTCGCGTAGAAGGCCACGCCGCGGCAGGCCGCGGTGTACGGGATCCAGCGGTCGGCGACCTTCGGGTCGTACCGCCAGAGCTCTCGACCGGTGGCCGCATCCAGGGCGATCAGCAGGTTCTTTGGCGTGCAGAGGTACAGATTCGCGCCGACCTTCAGCGGGGTCGTCTCGGCGCCGTATTTGTCGCGGATCGCCGCGCTGCTGGGGAGGTCGCCGGTGTGGAAGAGCCAGACCCGCTGCAATCGATCGACGTTGTCGGGCGTGATCTGGGTCAGAGGCGAGTAGCGGCGCGCGCCAGAGTCGCCGCCGTACGCGGGCCAGTCCGCGCCGGCTGTTGCGCGCCCGGGCGCAGCCATGGTGAGCGACGGTCCAGGAATCTGCCCGGGGGGCCCCGGTCGCTCGGCCAAGGCGATCGCGACAGCGCCGACGAGCACGAGAACCGCCAGCCCGCAGGCGCCGAAGAACGCGACGCGTCTGGCCGTCCGGCCTGGGTGGAGGATCGAGCTGGCGGCCAGCAGCAACGCGAGCAGGACGGTTGGTCCGACAATCCGCGGCACGAGCGGCCAGCCGTGGAGCCCCACCTCCCAAACCGCCCAGGCCAGCGTGATGACGTACACCCCGACGTAGACCCAGAGGCCCCACCGACGGCCTTTGAATATGCCCCATGCCGCCGCCAGGAGACCGGCGCCGGCGGCCAGGTAGTACGGCGACCCCCCCAAGGCGAGAAGCCAGCCGCCACCGATCGCAAGAACCGCGCCGATGATCCCGAGCAGCGCCGCGAGCACGGTCGCAAGACCTCTTTCCAGCGCCGCGGCGCCGCGGGATCGATGTTCGTCCATTTCGGATCGCCCGTCGTCGCGACTGCGCGCGCCATCGCGCCCAATTATCTCGCGATACGATCTAAACGATCCAAGCTCGGGCTTGTTTCGACCGGTCACGGATTTGAGATGAGGCCCCGGCGTGGCTCCTCCTGGATCTGCTCCGGCCTCGAGGCGACCATCGTGACGCCCTCACCGCTGGGTCCTCAGCGCTGCCCGGTGCGCTCCGCTCGAAAGCTCTCGCCGGCGCAGGTCGCCGTGCTCCCGGTATCGCAGCGGCCCTGACCCGGCGAGCTCCTTCGGGGTCGGGCTCCGCGCCAACAGGTCACGGGCCCAGGAGATCAGCGGGCATGGCCAACCGCGCCCGCATCCGGCCGGGCCCCAGGCCCATGCGTTGGGCGAGCCGCGTATCCCAGCCGTAGTCGTCCTGGGTGAAGCGCACTGCGCCCGAATCATCCGCGTCGGCGGTGAGGTACAGCAAGCGGACGGGCAGCGGCGCTCCAAGGTCTATCGCCCGCGTCTCGCCCGACGACAGGGCTTCCTCGAAGGGCTGCAGGCGCCCCCGATCCGCCGCGATCTGGCGCGCCAGGCCGACAGCATCTTCCACCCGCACGCAACCATGGCTGCGCAGCCGGTAGGAAGCCTCGAACAACGCCTTGGCCGGCGTGTCGTGGAGGTAAATGGCGTAGCGATTGTCCATATCGAACTTGATGCGGCCGAGTGCGGAGCCAGGACCTGGCCGCTGAACGATCCGTCCCCCCTCCAGGGACATATTGTGGCTGCGCAGGTAGGCCGCGCCCTTGGGCAGGATTTCAGCCCTCGCAATCGAGCGCGGCACATGCCACGGCGGATTGACCACCAGTCTGCGGATGCGGTCGCCGAGCAGCGGGGTCTTGTGCGTGACCGCGCCGGCGACCACCCGCGCAGTACGGACCGGCGCCCCGTCGCGAATATAGGTGAGCTCGGCCCGGGCGACGTTGACGTCGATACGGCTCTTCGGCGGGCGCCGCGCAAGCCAGCGGCGGCGCTCGAGGTTGAGAGCGATCTGCCGCGCGCGATCGACCGGACCTTGGTTCAGCTCACCGAGAGTCTCGGGGCCGATCACGCCATCCAGCCGCAAACCGGCATCCCGCTGGAGACGGCGCACGGCCGCCTCGAGATCAGGGCCGTAGACATCCGCTATCGCCTCTCCGTACGGAAGAACGCCACGTTCGCGAAGGCGCGCAGCGATGGCCCCGACGCGCGCGTCCCTGTCCCCCGGCCGGATCAATCCGCCGGCCCGAATGTCCTCGAGCGGTCCGCGGGCGGCGCTGGCGATGCGGCGCAGGCACTCCTGCGACAGGGCGCGGAACTCCGCGTCCTGGGGCGCGAGGCCGTCCAGCCAAGGTCCGATCCGACCGGCCGCCCGGGCGGTGGCGAGACCTGAAGCCACATCCGTTTGGTTCATCCGCAGGGTGAAGATGCCATGGATTTCCCTTGGATCGACCAGGCCGATCGACAGGGCGCTGGCATAGTTCTCGGCCACGCGGGTCAGGTCCGCATCGGATGCGCGATCGAGGTGCGACAGGAACGTCTCGGCGTTCAGACCATAGCGGGGCGCCTGGAGGAGCGCCTTCCTGAGTTCGCCGATCTCGGCCGCGGACCAGCCGAGCGCCGCGCCGGACGACTCCGTGCTCCGGAGTCTGGTCTTCTGCGCCGCCAGGAGAAAGGCCGCCGAGGCAAGCACTGCGCCGCGTCGTGTCGTCGTCAGAGAGATTGCGGACCACCTTTCGTCTGCTCTGCGCGGTCGCCCGACCGATTGGCGGGTGCGAGATCCGTGCTGCCGAGGGCTGTTCCAGGCTCGGGCGCGCCTTGAACCGTCTATTTGCGGATCACCGCCAGCCGAACCAGCGGCTCGCGCTCGCTGTTGGTCAACGCCCCGGCGCTCGAGATCTGATCGGCAGGGACGCCGTTGCGGATGAACGCCTGTTCGACGAGTTCCGCCAGGCGCGCGGTCTCGCCGTTCGCCGTCTGACGTTGAGGCGTAGGCCGGGCGACCTCGACGCGGACCTGGGCCGACGGGTGTGCGCGCAAGATGGCGGCGAGGGTCGCGATCGAGCCGTTCGGATCCTCGCGAACCTGTTGTCCGCCGACGAAGCGGATTTCAGGCAACGGGATGCGGACGCCGGCGGGTTCGCCGGAGTCGAGGGCGGACTGCAGGGCGACGGCCGCGGGCGTTGCGAGAACGCGCGGGGAGCCCTCGAGCGTAATCGGGGCTCTTGACGGGCCGGCCTCGGTTCCCGGGGGGGCATTTCGGATCGCGCCCGCGTCGACCGTGGCGGGGTCGACGTTGGCCCGCTCACAGCCGGTCGCTCCGAGCGCGAGGCCTGCCGCCATCAGCGACCACATCCGGGGCCGCAGGCATCGATCAGAACCAGTTGTCATCGATGTCCAATATCGCTCCGGAGATCGGGTCGATCTCCAGCTCGACATCGCTCCCGGCGGGACTGGTCGCCTCGACCTCGTACAGCCCGCGCTCGATGTCGAAGTCGTGCAGGTTGCGGTAGCCCAACTGCCGCAACCGCGTCATCACGGCGCTCGGCAGGACCACCTCCACAGGCGTCTCAATGTAGATTCGCCGAATCATGAGGTCGGCGGCGCGATCCTCGGATGTTCCCGCAGCGGCAGGGTTATCGGGAACCGACTTCTGCTGTCCAAGCGCAACGCCTGGCGTCGCCATGGCGCCGGTCATCGCGAGAATGAGCAAACGCTTCATCTTGCCTCCACATGGGTCTGTGAGATGGTGGAAGCCTTGCTTGAAGAAGCTCTGCGAAGTGACAGAATAGACTCCCGCCCGATTTGGCTTTTTCAACCTATCCCTGACTAACTTGTTCCTGCCTCGCCGCACCGATTGTCATCACGATCTTTTCAATTGGCCTCGGGCGCACCGAGCGCTCCCGGGGCGTTCTTCGGGAATGTTGGCGTTTGATCAGTCCTGGCGGCGCAAGGAGCTGCGCAGCGCCCGGCCTCTCGGGCCAATTCTCGGCGTCCTTGCCTTGCTGGCCTTGGCCGCTTGCGCCACGGAAGGATCCGTGAGGCGCGACAGGAGCGTCGCCGACGCCATCACGCAGCCGCTGCACGACATGAACATCGCGCGCGATGAGCTTCCAGCCACGGTCGTCGAAGCCGCGCGTGAACCCTACCGCCAGCCAACGGACTGTGGATTTGCGGGACGAGACCTGGCGCGGCTGGATGCTGCACTGGGCCCGGATGTGAATGCCCCGAGCGCCCCTTCCGACACAGCCAACCGGCTTGCGACCGGCGTCGTCGACGAGCTAGTCACGCTGCCGTTTCGTGGAATCCTGCGCGAGGTCAGCGGCGCGCGGGCGGCCGAACGCCGGCGCCAGGAAGCGATCCTCGCAGCCTTCGCGCGGCGAAGTTACCTGAAGGGCTGGAGGCGGGGGAACGATTGCTTGCCGACCGCGCCCCACGCTGGCTAGGCGACCGCTCGAAGACGACGCTTCGCGGCCGGAAGCGCGTGGTGGAGTTAACTGGACTCACATCGGTCGGTGGAGCGTCGCGGTGCGGCGTAGGGCGATGAAGCCTGTCCGTCCTTCCGAAGCTCAGTTCATAGAACAAGTGCTTCGTCCCCCGTTTGTCGTCGCGTCGAGCGTTCACGAAGTCATCGAAACCAAGCTCGATGAGATGCGCGTGAAATGACGCATGCCGGCACCTGCTTTTACGTTCCGCTGCCGACATCCGCGGCTCCAGCGTCGGTGATCTCGATGCAAGAGGGATAGGATCGTCTTCGTGGATGTCGCAAGTGAAGCTGCACTGGTTCCCCCATTCGCGCCCCGGTGAGGCACACGGGGCGGACATCGAAGCTGGTGGCGTCCGTGTGGAGCAGGAACGTGGAGCAGTGCCCCCTTGCCAGGGTTGAGATCTCATAACCTGCTGCATTTACGTCGAAAATCACAGTAGTGGCGGTGAGAGAGGGATTCGAACCTGAACGTGCGGGTCCGCCCTAGTCCCCTGGAGCCCCTTGCACTCGGGGAAACTCCAAATCGCTCCCCTTTGGTCCCCTCCAATCCCCAAATTGTCCATGTTACTGTCCAGATAGGGAGGTGTGTGCGGCTCTCTGGGCGCGATCATTCCGCGCCGCAGGGCTGATATGGATCATCGCATGAAGCAATCATATCGCGAGCTTAAGTCTACGCTGATTCGGCCGCAGCTTTGAGGTCATCCGCAATTCTATGAATGTGTGCCGCCAACTCGGGAGCGGCGTCCTTAACATCAGGTGCAAAGAGAAGCTGCCACTCACCAGCCCACATCCATTCGCCATCCGGGTTTCGAATTTCTGCCCGCAGGGTTCGCTCTTCAGTGAGCGCGATCTCAAGGGGGGCGACTACTCCAGCGAAACCATCACTCCCCCTCAAGGAAAGCTGCTGGGTCTTGGTCGTTTGGGCTGAGATGCGAAGTTCAGCGCGTGAGACTTCCGCGTCGACATCCAATGCGATGGCCAACTGAACTTGAACGATATGAGGTCGTTCGCGAGCGATTAGAGAGTTTGCGTACACTCCAATCAGCAACGCTTTCCCGTTGTCCTCATGACGGATATCATCACAGAGGATCGCTGACCGTACGCGAAGGATCATACGGCGATCTTTGTGTCAGACGAACGCTGCCATTCTGCTGTGGTTGATGAAGCGGTGCGCCCTCGCGACAGCACTACAGCGCCCATCTCCATGTACCCATCTTCCTGACACTGACCGCGCGCGGCAACAGGGATTGCATTAAATAGCAGCCGCTGGCCCGCAGCCCGCAAAATGCGGGCAGCCATATGGACTGTCAGGTTTCGAGGGTTGTTCAGAATCTTGCTTACATTCGACTTGTGAATTCCAAGCCGACGAGCAACCTCCTGACGATCTAGTCCGGACCGTTCGACAACTTCCCGGAGCGTGGACGCGAGTTCGCGCTCTGCCATAAATTCAGCAGCGCGCAGTTCGTCTTTGGTGGGGGCGGCGTCAAAGGTCACTGAAGTTCTTCCCATAATCCTGCGCCTGCGGCGCAGCGTTCCAGACGAGAGGTGGTTCCGTTCCGAAGAGGTCAATCCACTTCGCATCGACTGCACCCGCAACCTTGTCCCAGTTTCCAATGAGACGGCGTGGCAGCACTTTGAGTGCGACGAAGGAATCTGGCTCCGGAAGTGCGCCCAGTACCCGGGTCAGGCGACTGCCCTGTGAAGCTCGCATCTCCACGATGCGCCAACTGGGGACCCGCGGCATGGGTGAAAGGCATTTGAGGTCGGCATCATCTTTCCCAGATCCAACGGTGAGGTTCTGACCTTCGATGAATTGGTTGATGAGGGTGTGAGTGCGGATGCGCCGATCTGCAGCCCCCCTCGCTGACTCGAACAGCGAGGCCGACCACGGATTTGCGTCCAGTACCGCTTTCACCTCCTCGGTCACCAAAAACGTCCGAACCTGAGCCTTTAGAGGCATCAAGTCGGACCGCCACGGCATGAGCCGGTGCTGGTCCAGCAGCTCCTCTAGTAGCTCAATGGTTGACATATAGTGCAACAGCGCCGTGGGCGCCAATCCTTGTCGCGCGCCACGCGAGCGCCACTCTCCCCCAACCACGAATTGGTAGTCTGATTCTGCGGGGGCGGAGACGCAAGGGCCTGTGTGCTCCTCCCCATATACGGAGGCGAGCAAAGGCAATATGGGAACATACTTAGAACGATCGGCCCTGACTGTCAATCGTTGGGGTGAGAGAGGGAGTAGAGACCTCTCTCACTTTGATGTCTCAAACGAATCAAGATGATAGCCCGAGTCCGTCCCTCGGAATTGTCCACGTTTAGGGGTCTGCGCGGACAATTGTTTCGGACTAAATGATTGAATTAAGTGAAGAAGAAGTGGCGGTGAGAGAGGGATTCGAACCCTCGATAGGCTTTCACCTATACACGCGT